>DAHWOF010000075.1 GCA_027335345.1 Granulicella sp.
TTACTACCCATCAACAGTACGATGCCACCATCTTTCAAAAACAGGAGGAGCGTCGGCGGCACCAGAAATCGGCCAGACTGCACGCGCAAGCGCGAGAACTCGGCTTTCAACTGGTGCCCATCAAGGTTGTTCCTTAGGAGACACGTTCTACTCGGAGATCAGCTACTGATCGCCTGCATCGATCCGGTGGGCGGGTCCGAACCTCGAACGCGCGGTGCACCGCGCGAGCCATCCAGCCGCCTGCATCAGCAGCGCCGCGAGCGCTGCGGCAAGCACGACGGCTACGAAGTGAGCCTTCTGTTTCTCCTGCGTCTGGTAGCCGAGGCCGTGCGCAACGGCCAGCGCAACGGCCGCGTAATTCCAGCGCTGGAGCCGCTTCCATTTCGGCGCGCCCAACAGCCGCAGCGCCCAGTCGCTGGAGGTGGCCAGCAGCAATGCGACCAGCAACGCGCTCGCGAGGCCACTGTAATTGTTGAAGCCAAAGAGATCATGCCGCAGCGGAAAGCGATGCCCGTGCTCCCACGGGCCATAGACGTAGTAAAGCCACGGACGGCCGCGAAGATGCACGCACTGGCCGATGGCGGTGTGAGTGAGCGCGAGCGCTCCGGCCCAGGCGCCCACGTCACGGCGCAAGTCGCTTGAGACCGGATTGCCGCGACGCAGCAGCACGTTCCACGGGCCGGTCACGAGCGTGAAAGCCAGCAATACAAGCGCAGGGTAGGCCGTCGAAAAGCTGAGCCGCGTAATGCGGTCCGGATACGGCCGCGTAAAGTAAAGCGCGGCAACGGCAACCACGCTGAGCGCAGCCAGCGGCAAATGATGCCTGCGTAACCTGCGCCGCATGCGCGCACTTAGCCGCTGCGAGGGCTGCAGCTTCACCGCACTTCTGTTTTGCACCACGAGCCAGTTTACCGCATCCGCGGTATGCCCTGTTCGCGGAGTCCATCAGCTCGGAACCTTCCAAACGCCCAGGGATTGGAATCCAGCGACTGGGATCAAGATCGCCAGAGCCGTCTCCCGCAAGAGATAGCTTCTCCACAGCGGGCCGGCGCGGGCGTCTTCCTCGCCGAAGACGGCCGTCGCTGCCCGGGTACGGCACTCCTCTTACATCTTGTGCAGCATCTTGCTGGCGTCCGTGGTTGTCGAGCTGTAACCATCCTTGGTCGCCTTTGTCACCTTCTTTGTCGCATCTTTAGCATCCCGCTCGGTGTCCTTGGCCACAACCTTGGCATCATGCTCAGCATCCTTGGTCACGACTTTGGCGCCCTGAGCTGTCTTATCGGCCACCGTCTTGCCGGCGTTCGAGGTATCCTTGCTGGCGGTGTTCATATCCTTGCTCAGATCCTGGCTCAAGCTCTGCGCATAGCTGAACCCGGGAGCCAGCAAGCCTGCAACCGCCAGCGACATCACTCCTGTACGTACTACCCCCGCAATCAGACTGCTCTTCATCGCATTCCTCCTCGTTACTACAGAATCGACTCCGCACTCCATCTTGCACTTCTTGCGGAAGAAAAGAAACACGCCGTCGAACAACCTGCAGCCAGTGCGGCGACGGCCTGCTCCCCATCCGGCCCTTCCCCTGCTCGGCTCAGCCGTCGCCGAAGAGTCGGCCGGAGGGTCCGGAGATCCTCCATGCATCTCCATGGACCCAACTTGTCGCTCTTCTCTACCCCGATCGCCGGCAGTCTGCTCACAGATACAAGAGGAGCAAAGAGCCCCAAAAGCGGAATCGGTGACGATCAAAGCCCGGAGGCGTACTCTCGACTCATCGTGCCGAGAGAACTGCGGTACGGCCCGCATGAAGGAGTTGCCGTTTGATGAAGGCTCAAACCTTACCTTGCCCCAACTTGCGCGCTGGGCATCGCGCTCTGGGCTTTCGCGCTCCCGGCCTGGCTGCATGTAGCCAAAGCGCGCGCGCCGACGGACCAAGCTGCACAGCAGAGCCAGCCCGCACCTGCGGGTGGACTGGTGCTCCAGGAGACGGTTCGCCGCGTTGTGGTGGATGTGGTCGTCACCCACAGTCAGGGAAAGCCCGTCGATGGGCTAGGCGCAGATGACTTTCGCGTCTTCGAGGACGGCAAGCCACAGACGATCCGGCACTTCGACGCCTATAACCCTGCCACCGCAGAGGCGCTGCCGGCCCGCCCCTCGGCTCTTCCGCTGGTCACCTTTCTCAACCTCCCCGCAACTTCCCAAAAGCTGGAGGCGCCGCTCACCGTCATCCTCTTCGACGCGCTCAATACGCCGCTGCGGCAGCAGATGTACGCCCGGCAACAGATGGTAAAGTTCCTCAGCACCATGCCCTCCGGAATGCCGTCCGCGATCTTCGTGCTCAGCGACCGGTTACACCTGCTGCAGGGTTTCAGCGGGGAGCGGGAGGTGCTCTTACAGGCGGCGACCCGCCAGAATCCCCTGCCGGACCAGACGGGCCTGCTGCCCACCGTGCCTGCGGACAATATGGCTTTGGGATCCTCCACCGCTCAGAAGGCGCAACCGTCCCCAGCCGCTGCTGGCGCCCCTTCCGCGGGCCAGTGCGCGGGAACCGGATCGGGCTCCAGTCCGACCTCAGGCGGAATGGCCGCTCTGAGCCAGCCCCTCAGCGCGTCCGCGCTGCTGGAACAGATGGCCGAGGAGATGCGGAGCGACCTTCTCGACCAGCGGGTCAACCTCACCCTGATCGGGCTCTCCAGTTCCTTCCCCATCCAGCATCGCCCCGAATCCCAACGCCGGAGCGCCAGAGTTTGGTGTCCAGCGCTCCTACTCTCAGCAGCTTGAGGACACCGCCAACCTGCTCAGCCTTAGCCAGATTGCCGTCTATCCAGTGGATGCGCGAGGACTCGAAGCGCCGATGCTGCGCAGCGGGCCGGCAGCCGCCAGAAAGTACGCGGAGAAATTGGCCTCCCGCCTCGGGATCATCCAGCAGATTGCCAATGACACCGGAGGCACGGCTTTCTACAACACCAATGGCCTCAACCAGGCGATGTTGTCCGCTGTGGACGAAGGCAGCCACTACTACTCGCTGATCTATGCGCCCACCGATTCCAACTTCAACGGCAGACTGCGGCACATTCGCTTCAAGCTGGACCGCCCTGGCTATCATCTAGCCTATCGGCGCTCCTATTATGCCAATCCACTTCCCTCCATCCAGGACCAAAACCCGGCCGAAGAACTCGTCGACGCGCCGCCGGACTCCCTGATGTCGGCGTTGCAGTTCGGGGGTCCCCAGGCCCACCAACTCATCTTCGCGGCGGACACTATCCCGTGGGCGCTCCCGCAACGGCCAATCCAGATCAAATGGTGAAGCTGCTGCCATACCTGCAGCTTGCCTCCCGCGCGGACAACCTGCCCTTGAGCCCGCCCACCGCACCCTTAATCGTCCAGCACTACCTCCTGGTGTATGGCATCATGTCCAGCGCACTCAATCTGACCGCAGGCGGCGACGGCAAGTACCATCCGAACTTGACCTTTGCCGCCATGGCATACGATGCGCAGGGCAACGCGCTCGGTGGGTCAAAGACCTCTTTGGATGCGGCCATCCCTGCGGATCAGTTGAGCCGGACTCAGCATCAGGGCTATCAGGCTCTGCAAAACCTCTATGTGCCCCTCGACGCAACCTCCCTCCGCCTGGCCGTGCGGGATGGCCTGAGCAGCCGCATGGGTTCCCTGGTCATCCCCTTGCCCCTCGCCTGGACGCCCGCGCCCCCTTCAGGAACCACCAAACACTAAGCAACTTCGGCGCAGGTGCAGACAGATGTTGAACCCGAACCCTACCCGACTCGTGGCGCGGCATCGCCGCCCCAACATGCTCCCTGCCTGGCGCTACCCAAAGGCCTGCCATTCCCGTCGGGCCGCAGGTCAAGCTCTGGCGCCTGAGCAGAAACCGACGATGGGGACTCCGAACCAGCTCACCCAGGCTCTCCCGCCGAGCCAACAAGGCATCACCTGCCTGGCCAGCCAGGGCCGCCACGAGTCTCGGAGGCGATCCTCCAAATTCTATTAACTCGTTTTACTTCGAAGTTTCTTCCAATTGTTTGCGGCAACTGGTAGAGTCTTATAGCGTTGTTGTATGATCGATCCGGTCATATAGAAAACGATTTCTGGGCAGCGTCGGTACTTGCCGCTGGCCCAGCGCTGTTCCGGTCTGTACGCAAGGACCGTCACTTCGCTTCAGGAATGGATCTCTCCACGCGATGTCCGCTCTCCTCACCGCCCAACTGACCCATCTCGCGCCCATCGATATTCTCATCCTCGTCCTCTACTACGTCCTGGTCATCTTCGTCGGCTTTTACGTCAAGCGAGCGACCAATACCAGCGAGCAGTTCTTCCTGGCGGGCAGAGAGATGACCGCCTGGATCGCGGGCCTCAGCTTTGTCAGCGCCAATCTCGGGTCTCTCGAACTGATGGGCTGGGCTGGATCGGCCTACCAGTACGGCATCCTGGCCGCCCACTGGTATTGGATCGGCGCCATCCCCGCCATGCTCTTTCTGGGCATCGTCATGATGCCCTTCTACTACATCTCCAAAACTCACTCTGTTCCCGGCTATCTGCAGCTCCGCTTCGGCGAGGAAGCCAGGGCCTTGAGCGCAGTTAGCTTCGGCCTGATGACGATTTTGATGTCCGGCGTCAATATGTACGCCATGGCTCTGGTGATGAAGGTCATCCTGGGCTGGAACATCAACTTTTCCATCTGGATTGGCGCCGTCACGGTGACGGTCTACGTCATGCTCGGCGGTCTCCGCTCGGCCATCATCAATGAGGTGGTGCAGTTTGTCCTTATCTGGGCCGGGGCCGCGCTGGTCCCCATCCTGGGCCTCATCGAGGCCGGCGGCTGGAACAATCTGAAGGCCCAGATCGCCCACAACGTGGGCAACCCCAGCTACACCCACATGTGGTCTACGCTCGGCCACTTCCACAGCAACCCCATGGGCGTGAACTGGACCGGCATCATCTTCGGTCTGGGCTTTGTGGTCAGCTTCGGTTACTGGACCACCGACTTCCTGGTGGTGCAGCGCGTGCTTTCCGCGCATAACCTGCGCGCCGCCAAGATGGCTCCAGTGATCGGTGCGGCCTTCAAGATGGCGGTTCCCTTCATCGTCATCCTGCCCGGCCTGATCTGCCTTGGACTCACCAGCCATGGACACCCGGTCTACCATCTGGTGGGGCAGAACGCCGTCGACGCCGCTCACCCCTACAGCTACAACGAGGTCCTCCCCCTAATGCTGATCCGCTACTGCGGACCAGGCCTGCTGGGGCTGGGCATTACTGCCCTGGTGGCAGGCTTCATGTCGGGTATGGACGGCAACATCAGCGCCTTTTCCACCGTGTGGACCTACGACATCTACAAGGCGTTCATCAATAAGCGAGCCACCGACCGGCACTACGTTCTCATGGGCCGCATCTCCACTCTGGCCGGCATGGTCATCTCGGTGGCAACAGCTTACCTGGTGGCCGATGCCGCCTCGATCATGGACTATGTTCAGGCGCTGTTCAGCTTCTTCATCGCTCCTCTCTTCGGCAGCGTCGTTCTGGGCATGTTGTGGAAGCGCGCCACCTCCGCCGGGGGATTCTGGGGACTGCTGGCCGGAACCGTAAGCTCCATCAGCATGTTTACCTACACTCGTCTGGGCGGTGAACGAGCCCTGGCCCACATCGCCTTCTCGTCGGATGCGCAGCCCATGGCCGAGACGCTCTATCGTGCTCTGTGGAGCTGGCTGATCTGCGTCACCGTCACCATCGTCGTCAGCTTGATGACTACTCCCAAACCGGAGGCGGAGTTGGTGGGCCTAGTCTACGGAGCCACCGAGATTCCCGATGACGGCGCCACAGATCTCTGGCATAAGCCCATCTTCTGGGCCGTGATCGTCATCGTTGTCTTTTTCATCCTGAATCTAATCTTCTTCTAAACCCTGAGCTTGTGCTCACCGCTGCACGGAGGTACACCGAATGGCTGAAGGAACAGGACGCGGAGAGATGCTCTCCATCTGGTTTTTCGTAGGCGCGCTTACCTTGACCTACGGTCTGGTGCTACTACCCTACGGCGCTTGGGAGTGGTTTGGTCATCACGAACCCCCAACCGTTCTGAACAATCTTCACCCAACCTTCTGGTGGGGGCTTCTGCTGACCCTCTTCGGAGCTACCTATTCCACTCGCTACCGGCCACGCCGGGAAGATATCGACAAAGTCTAAGCATTCAACCTAGGAGAAAATATGGGCCGTCCAATGACAATGGGAGTCGTTGTTGGCAATCGTGGATTCTTTCCCAGCCACCTTGCCACCAGCGGCCGCCTTGAGATGATTGCAGCTTTGGAAACAGCTGGCATCAAGCCGATTGTGCTTACCCCCGAGGAGACTGCGCATGGCGCCGTAGAGACCTACGAAGACGCAAAGAAATGCGCTGATCTCTTTAACCGGCACGCCACGGAGATTGATGGCATCATCATCACCCTTCCCAACTTCGGGGAAGAGCGCGGCGTGGCGGACGCGCTCCGCCTGGCCAACCTCCGCGTTCCCGTGCTCATCCAGGCCACGCCGGACACTCCAGGCAAAATGGGCATCGCATTCCGCCGCGACAGCTTCTGCGGCAAAATGTCCGTCTGTAACAACCTCAAGCAATACGGAATTCCTTTTTCGCTCACCACACAACACACCGAAACCCCGGACTCTGCCTGGTTCAAGGCCGATCTGGAGTGGTTCGCCGCCGTGTGCCGCATTGTGCGCGGCCTTCGCAATGTACGCTTTGGAGCCATCGGCGCGCGACCCACCGCCTTCAACACCGTCCGCTACTCCGAGAAGCTTCTGGAGCGCTCCGGCATCACCGTGGAGACCCTCGACCTGAGCGAGGTCATGGGCCGCATTGAAAAATGCAAGGACAACGACGACCAAGTCCAGAGCAAGCTTGCGGCTATCCGGAAGTACATTCCGGTGGGCGAGACTCCCGAGGCCGCCCTGCTGAAGATGGCCAAACTCGGGGTCGTCATCGATGGATGGATGGCCGCCTCCGAGCTTACCGTCTCGGCCGTACAGTGCTGGACCTCCATCGAAGAGTACCTCGGCATCGTGCCATGCACGGTGATGTCCATGATGAGCGAGCAACTGATCCCCTCCGCCTGTGAGGTTGATATCCTTGGAACGCTCTCGATGTACGCCCTCACCCTGGCCAGCGAGACGCCCTCCGCGCTGCTGGACTGGAACAACAACTATGGCGAGAACCCCAACAAAGCCGTCTGCTTCCACTGCTCCAATTTACCCAAGCACTTCTTCCGCGAAGGGGTGAAGATGGACTATCAGCTCATCATCGCGGGCACGGTGGGCAAGCAGAACACCCACGGCACGCTTGACGGCGCCGTAAAGGCGGGGCCGATGAGCTTCGCGCGCTTCTCCACGGATGATTTCGCGGGCAAGATCACCGGCTATGTCGGCGAAGGCAACTTTACCGACGACCCGCTCAATACCTTTGGCGGAGCCGGCGTGGTCGAGATCCCCAACATGCAGAAGTTGCTCCGCTACATCTGCGAGAATGGATTCGAGCACCACGTGGCCGCAAACTTTTCCTCCGTCGCCAGCTCGGTCTTTGAGGCGGCGGCGAACTACCTTGGCTGGGGCATGCACCGTCACTCCTGATCCGGCACTGCCGCCATCAAGATTGATAGGGCGCCCATGAAACAAGATCAGGATTGCTCGGAGAAAATCTGCGCAATCCTGATTTAGTCTCAAGAGGAACATGCCGGCCCGGAAACAATCCGCCTCCAGAACCTCAGCTTCCACACCTGCCCAACGCGCCTCCACCCAGCATGCCCAGACCACCCCGGACGTTCGCTTGCCGGATAGCCGCCTCATCGATCGCGACGAGAGTTGGCTGCAGTTCAATCGCCGCGTTCTGGAAGAAGCTGACGACACGTCGAATCCCCTCCTGGAGCGCGTCAAGTTCCTGGCCATCTCCGCGAGCAACCTCGACGAGTTTGTCGAAATCCGCGTTGCCGGCATCCTGCAGCGGATCGAGGAGGGCCTCGGCCTGCCCCAACACCGTGACGCCGATGGCCTCACCCAGGTTGAGCGAATGGAGCGGCTCAGCGACCACCTGCATCAGTTCTGCGCCGACCAGAGCGCCTGCTGGAATCTTCACCTCCAGCCCGAACTCAAGAACGCCGGAGTCTCCATCCTGGAGTGGAAGCAGCTTCGCAAACCGGATCGAGAGTTCGCCCTCAAGTTCTTTCAGGAGCAGGTCGATCCTCTGCTCACCCCGGTCACTCTGGACCCCTCCCATCCCTTTCCCCGGGTGCTCAACAAGGCCCTTTGCCTGGCGTTGCTGCTGCGCCTCAAGCGCCGCAACAGGAGCGCCAACAGCGCCAGAATCCTCGGTGTCATCACCATTCCCCGCTCCCTGCTCACGTTGATCGCGCTTCCCGAACGTTCCGGCCAGCGCAACTTTCTTCCGCTGGAAGAACTCATCGGGATCCATCTTCCATCGATGTTCCGCGGCTACAGCATCCTCCATCGCGCAGTGTTCCGTGTCACTCGGAACAGCAACCTGTACATGCAGGAAGAGGAGACCCGCTCCATTCTGGAGAGCGTCGCCGAGGAACTCCACAACCGGCGCAAGGGCGACGCTGTACGTATGGAGATCAGCGGCTCCGCCTCCGAAGAGATCGTCGAACGCCTTCGCACCAACTTCGAACTTGAAGCCTGGCAGGTCTTCCGCACCTCGGCTCCCATCAACTTCTCGCGGCTGATGAATATCTACAGCGCCGTGAAGCTTCCAGCGCTGAAGTTTCCCGAGTTCCATGGCCGGCGGCTCCATCTGGAACAGGCCGCCCAGCCCCCCTCCAGCATTTTTTCCGAGCTGCACAAGGGCGATATTCTGCTTCACCACCCCTATGACAGCTACAGCACAGTGGAGAACTTCATCGAGTCCGCCGCCACGGATCCGAACGTTCTCTCCATCAAGCAGACCCTCTACCGCACCAGCGCCGACTCGCCCATCTTCAGCGCCCTGAAGGCCGCGGCGCAGAGCAAGGACGTCACGGTAGTGGTCGAACTCATGGCGCGCTTTGACGAGGCCTCCAACATTCGCTGGGCGCGCGATCTGGAAGACGCCGGGGGGCAGGTCTTCCACGGCATCTTCGGCTTCAAGACCCACTGCAAGCTAGCGCTGATCGTGCGCCGCGACTCCGCGGGCGCCGTTCACAGCTACGCGCACCTCGGCACCGGCAACTACAACCCCATTACAGCGCGGTTCTACACCGACATTAGCCTGCTCACCGCGCGCCCCGAACTCACTGAGGCTGTGCTTCGCGTCTTCCGTTACCTTACCGCCGAGTGGGATGCGGGACCTGAAGCCTATCGCCCCCTGTTGCTCGCCCCGGTTACGCTGAACACGGATTTTCTCTCCCTGATCGCGCGCGAGGCCGGCCACGCCCGCGCCGGCCGGCCGGCTCGCATCATCGCCAAGATCAACGGCCTGCTGGATGCAACCATCATTGAGGCGCTCTATGCCGCCTCCCAGGCCGGCGTCGAAATCGACCTGATTGTACGCGGCATGTGCGCCCTTCGCCCCTCTGTTCCTGGCCTCAGCGAACGCATCCGCGTTCGCTCCATCCTGGGCCGCTTCCTGGAGCACAGCCGGATCTTCTGGTTCGCCAACGCAGGCCAGGAAGAGATCTTCTGTGGCAGCGCCGACTGGATGACGCGGAACCTGCACGAACGCTGCGAGGTCGTCTTCCCTGTCGTCGATCCCGCTCTGCAGCGCCGTCTGCGCGATGAGATTCTGGGCGCTTACTTGGCGGACAACGTCAAAGCGCGCATCATGCGCCCGGATGGCGGCTACGATCGCGCCCCGCGCGGCGCTGTTGCGCTCTGCGCCCAGGAGTCGCTCATGGAGATCTCCCGCTCCCAGAGAGAGCGACCGGGCCACGCCCAACCTGCCACCAGACCTGCTCCGTTGGAGAGCCTCAAGGAGCCCACGGCGGAGGAAGAGGCCATCCTCGCCAAGGAGCAGTCCGGGCTGTAGATTCGCCTTCATGGGAAGAGCATCCAACTGCTAAACTTGAAGAACAAGGTGATGTGAAACGGAAGCTCTGCGTCTCCCAACGCCCACTCCCTCTTTCCAACCTCATCGCAAGGAGCGCGCCATGACAGAGAACAACGGTTTCGGCAAGGAACATGACAGTGGGGCCGGGCTTCGCCTCAAGACCGGCCTGGCCGAGATGCTCAAAGGCGGAGTCATCATGGACGTCATGAATGTGGCGCAGGCGCGCATCGCCGAGGAGTCCGGTGCGGTCGCCGTGATGGCCCTGGAGCGCGTTCCTGCGATGATTCGCGCTGAAGGCGGCGTAGCCCGCATGGCCTCGCCCCGGCTCATCAAGGAGATCATGGCAGCCTGCACCATCCCAGTGATGGCGAAAGCGCGCATCGGTCACTTCGCTGAGGCTCAGATCCTTCAGTCGCTCGGCGTCGACTTCATCGACGAGTCTGAGGTTCTCACCCCGGCCGATGAGCAGCATCACATCGACAAACACGCCTTTACCACTCCCTTCGTCTGCGGCGCCAAGAACCTCGGCGAGGCCCTGCGGCGCATCTCGGAGGGCGCCGCCATGATCCGCACCAAAGGCGAACCCGGCACCGGCGACGTAGTTCACGCCGTCACCCACATGCGCACCATCGTTCGGGAGATCAAGGCTCTTACCGTCCTCCGTGAGGACGAACTCTACGCCGCCGCCAAGAATCTGCAAGCCCCCTACGAGCTGGTTCGGATGGTCGCCAAGGCAGGCAAGTTGCCGGTTCCCAACTTCTCCGCCGGCGGCATTGCCACGCCCGCCGATGCGTCCCTGATGATGCAGTTGGGCGCTGAGACCATCTTTGTCGGCTCCGGCATCTTCATGAAGGAGGGTGGCACTCCCCTGGACATCGAAAAGAGCGACGACGAGCGGAAGGAAGCCATCTCCCGCGCCCGCGCCATTGTCCTGGCCACCCTGCACTATGACGACCCGAAGATCGTCGCCGAAGCCTCCGAGGCTGTCATCGGCAACATGAAGGGTCTGGCCGCCGCCGCCATCGAAGAGAAGAACCTGATGCAGACACGCGGCTGGTAACTGCCCGCCTTCACCGCATCGAATCCGGCGCGTGGCCCGGCATCCGGCCCCGGCATTTAGAATCGAAACGTGACCCCTCCTTCTCCGGCCGTCGGCGTCCTGGCTCTGCAGGGCGCCTTTGAAACCCACGCCCGTCGGCTCGCCGAGCTGGGCGCGGACGCAAGCTTGGTGCGCAAGCCCGGCCAGCTAGCCACTCTCGACGCTCTGGTGATCCCGGGCGGCGAATCCACCACCTTCCTCAAGCATCTGGAGCGCGCCGGGTTCTATGACGCGCTGAACCAGTTCGTTCACAGCAAACCGGTCTTTGGCACCTGTGCCGGCTGCATCCTCTTGGCCAGGGAGGTGACCAACCCGCAGCAGCCCTCTTTGGGCGCCCTGGATATCGCAGTTGAGCGCAACGCCTACGGGCGCCAGAACGACTCCACCATCCTGACTGCGGAGACAACCCTGCCCGGTGGACCGCTGGAGATGGTCTTCATCCGAGCCCCACGCATCACCCGTATCTCCGACAACATCGAGGTCCTGGCCAAGCGAGACGATAGCCCTGTCCTCATCCGTCAAGGCCGCATCCTGGCCTCTACCTTCCATCCCGAACTCGGCGACGACCCCCGCGTTCATCAGCTCTTCCTGAACATCGTCCGGCGCTCAATGTCCTGAACCTCGGCTCTCCGAGGTTGCTCCAGGGTCAGAATCCCCATCCGCGCCTCTGGCGTACGGCCTGGCAGGCGCAGTCAGCCCTGCGAGGCCGCTGCGTGCCGGATCTCGCCGACCCTGGCATCGCCACCGCCCCATAGGGCCCCTGCACGTGGGCAAAGACGATCGCTTTCTGGAGTTCAGGCACTTCCTGGGGCTTCGAGCAAGAATTTCTGCCTGTGGGGGGTTCCAAATACGGCGTTTGTCCACAAAGCGGAGTAAATTAATTGCACAAGAACGTTTGCCGGGCTTTTCCAGCGCCATGCCATTCACCATTACACCGCCGGAGATTGACCGCCACCGCATCAGCGACGGCAATAACGGGCATCGCCCTCCTACAGACAAGCGGACCGGCGGCAACGGCGAAGGAGACGGCGAGAACTGGAGAAACCAGCCGCGCGGTCACCGAGGCCCCAACGAACGTCTCTCCCAGGCCCGCATCGGGCTGTTCTTTGCTCTTGGCGGCGACCTCATGTTCTTCGTCGCCCTCATCAGCGTCTTCTTCGTCACCAAGGCAACCGGCCACTTCGACGCCTACGACCATTACATCAACTATTGGCTGCCCACCGCGATCCCATCCATTCTGTGGCTGAACACCATCGCTCTGCTGTTCAGCTCCATCACCGCCGAAATGGCGCGCCAAGCCATGTTTCGTCAGGTGGACGCCATGGATGAGTGGTTTGGACTGGGCCGACCGGTCTCCGCTCGCGCAACTCTTTGGCTCTCTCTTACCCTTCTCCTGGGAGCCTTGTTCCTGGCGGGACAGTGGATCGCGTGGGACCAGTTGGCTGCGCAACATGTCTTCTTCCACTCCAATCCCAGCAGCCACTTTTTCTACCTGATCACTATCACCCATGCCCTGCATCTTTTCCTTGGAGTCGTTGGCCTCATCGCCGCTCTGGCGGCATTGCAGTTCTCTCGTGCGCTGGCAACCCGGCAGGTAGTAGTGGACACCACTGTCTGGTACTGGCACGCCATGGGCGTGCTTTGGATCTTTCTCTTCCTTCTTCTTGAATTTGGTCAGTAAGCCCCACCTTGCCTGCCTCGCCGCGAATCCAGCGCCGTTCTCACTGATCCGGGCCGGGCAAGATCTTTGCCTAAACCCCGCACCCTACCCTCCGCCAAGGGGCTTGCTTTCCTCGATCCACCCTGGAATGGACAGGCTCACCCCGATTACGCTACTCTGCACTTGGAATGCCATCCCTGCTTGCCTGGCGTGGC
>DAHWOF010000077.1 GCA_027335345.1 Granulicella sp.
GATGGCTTTTGGGTACCCGCCTCGGGCGTGTACAGGATGTATTGCCCATCATCGAAGGTTGAAGCGCCGCCGTTATCCGCAGCCGTCGCTGCTTGGTAGGCGGATTCGAGCAGGTTCCGATCGTCACGGGTGAGGGTATTGTCACCACCGTCGTTGATATACCATGCCGCCTCCTGGATGTCATTGGCCGAATAGGTACTGGTGATACCGTAAAGGCTGAACAAATACGCCTCCTCCTGATCGACAAACGAGGAATTCGTCGTGATGGGGGAGGTGGTAGCCGTCCAGGATTCGCCCTTATAGATCTGGTTGTTGTAGCTGATGCACTCCAGCGCTGCCAGCGTGGTGACCCCATCGTCTGTGATGGAGAAGTCGTAGGGGTAAATGTACGCGTTCCCTGCGCTGTTCGTGGCTCCTCCTGTGCCGTCGAGAGTCAGGGTGACCGTGTCTGCATAACTTGCTGTTGAGGCGAGCGCAAAACTACAAGTCAAAAATACAAGCCTTGAAAACATGCGCAACTTCATTACTTACCTTTATCCTTCTGGCTCCGGAGCACGCACGCATATTCCGGAGCCTCATCTCTGACTTTTCAGCCGATGCCTCTGAAGATTGCAATTCTGTGGCCATATGGAATTGCAGCAAATCGGCTCGGAGCGACACGATTTGCTTGCCTTCGACAGGATGCGCTGTGCATGTTTTTGCACGGCTTGTAGGTAAATTTCGGGAAGGATTCGTCCCACTCGCAACCAGCATGTCCGAGAATGCGACAGTAAGATGGCGACTTTCACAGAGACGGTGGATATCACACGTACTCTCTGCTCGCGCTCGTCGTCGGAGATGACGTTGCCATCTGTGGGACGGCGGCAAGAGCGGGAGACTCAGTGTGTTATTACAAAACATCCGACCGGTGAAGACTGATCGTTAGGTGTATCGCGGAGCAATTCAATGCTTCGTTTTAATACAGCGATCCTGGGCAGAGCCAAGAGAGGCTGAATATTGCACCTCAACGGATTGCCTTTGACGTTCTTGTGCCGCGCGCCACATGGAAGCAAGCAAATAACTGAATTTTCTTTCCTATCGGATGGGAACTTTCGTCCACAGGGTTGGTCGCCACCGATTCGCAGCCGGCTCTTCAGTGTAAGGGCGAATCGCAAGTGAGTGCTTGCTTTGGATCTGCAAAGGCGCTCACGCCAAGATGCAGCAGAAACTTAGACAGCGTCAGATCCTACCAGCGCACCTGTAGCAGGCGTTCGTTCTCGTCCTCGCCCGGGGTGATCTCAATCTCCGCATCAGCCTGCTCCATCACACTGGCAAACCGGTCGCCCCACTCCACCATCACCAGCCCATCGGCCGCCTCGGCCAACTCCCACAGGCCGATAGAGTCCAACTCTCGCTCCTCCTCCAGCCGGTACAGATCCAGGTGAACCAGCCGGGTCTGCCTGCCTGCGTACTCATGCACCAGGGTGAAGGTTGGGCTGGTCACCTCGCCGGCATCGGCGCCCAGCGCCGCTGCCAAGCCCCGAACCAGGGTCGTCTTCCCCATACCCAGATCACCGCGCAGCACCACCAGCTTGGGCGCCGGCAGCAGGCCGGCCAGCAGATTGCCCAGCGCCACTGTCTCCTGCTCGCTGCGGGTGCGTAGCCGCCTCTCCTGCGTCCACGGCTTCATCGGCTGCTCCGGGCCGCAGTCGCGAGCTGGGAAACGCCGTCAGGCGCGGCCCCACCCTCCATGCTCCTGCCCTTGAGCGCTGCTCCGGTGATCCAGGTAAAACCATCCGCATCCACCAACCGGGCGCGGAAGGCCTGCCAAAGATGGCTCACCGTATCTGTCGCCAGCACGGTGTGCTCGTCCTGCGCCAGGCAGGCGAAGTCGCCGGCAAGACCGTGGAGAAAGACCGCGACTTCGATCGCCTGCGCCGCGCTCTCGGAGCCGTACTGCGCCAGCATCGCAGCGATGATGCCGGTAAGAACATCGCCACTGCCGCCCTTGGCCATGGAGGGATTTCCTGTGGTATTCACGGCCACGCTGCCATCGGGATGAGCGACCAGCGTCCGCCAGCCCTTGAGCACCAGGGTGACGCCGTGCTCCAGCGCAAAGCTCCGCGCCAGACCCACGCGGTCCGCTTCCACCTCCCTGACGGTCATTCCCGCCAGACGCGCCATCTCACCGGGATGCGGCGTCAAGACGATGGTTCGCGGGTCACCTCTGTCGGCGGCGGCCTGCACCGCCCGCTTCAGCAGCGCCGCCTTCCCGGAGAATGCATTCAGCGCATCCGCATCGATCACCATCGGTAGCGTCACCCGCTCGACGAACCTCCGCACCCACTCCGGCGTGGATCCCTCCTGCCCCAGCCCGGGCCCAATGCCGACCACCGAGATGCCCCGGAGAAGGCTGGCCAGGGAAGCCTCCTCCAATGCCGCCAGATCCAGCCCGCCCGAACCCTCTGTCGCCAGCGGCGCGAGCATCAACTCCGGAGCGACAGAGGCGACGATGGGCACAATCTCCCGCGGAACAGCCGCGGTCACCAGCCCCGAGCCGGCGCGCAGGGCGGCCAGGCTTGCCATCGACGGAGCACCCGCCTTGCCAAACGCTCCCCCTACTAGCAGAACGTGACCCATTCGTCCCTTGTTTCCATCGATTGCCCGCGGCCTCTCCGCGATCGCCTTGGAGCGCCCACCCCAGTGCAGGCCGATCGACGACTGGATCGCCTTCGGCGGTGTCCCAATCCCGGCCACCACCACTGGGCCGAAGGTCCTTCCCTCGGTCAGATGTCCAAACACATGCGCCAGCTTGGGAGCTGCAAACGTCACCACAGCGTCGGCGCGGAAGGCTCCTGGCGACCGCATCTGAAGAGAGTCGGCGTCCCAACCGCTGGGCAGATCCACGGCAACTACCTCAGCTTCGCTGCCCTCCAGCATGCGCTGCGCCTCCGCCGCCAGGCCTCGCAGCGGAGGCTTGAATCCGGTTCCCACCACGGCATCGATCACCAGAGTCGCCCCTTGCAACGCCTGCTGCAATGACTCCGCTTCCGTGACTTCAAGAAACTCCAAACCGTGCAAGTCCTCATCTCGCCGGCGCAGGAGAGAGCCCAGAGCGGAAGCCGCCTCACCCTTCAGGTCGCAGGCTTTGCCCAGCAGAGCCACGCGCACCCGCCTTCCAGCCTCGGCCAGGCACAGCGCAGCGACCAGGCCATCGCCGCCGTTGTTGCCCCGGCCGGCGAGCACCACCAGCAACCCATCGGCGGCCATTTGCCGCTCGCAGAAGCGAGCCACGGCGCCTCCCGCATGCTGCATCAGGGTCGATGCGGAAACGCCCGCCTCCACCGATCGCCAATCCGCTGCCCCCATCTCTTCCGCCGTAAGAATCTTCATCGCCGCCTGCCTTGGAGCAGAGCCCTCACTCCGCGTCTTCTTTGATGTGGTTAGCGCTGCGCCTCAGCCAGCGTCTCCGTCTTGGCCTGCAGAAGGTCGTTGCGATCATACATCGCGCGGTAGAAGACTCCCGTCATCTCCGCCGCCTTGGGCCCGGAGAGAAGCCCCCCGCCTTTGAGGAAGATCACCGTAACCACCGGCCCCGAGGGGGCCTGGCCGTAGCTCACAAACCAGCCAAATCGCGTTCCATCATCCGAACAGGTGCCCGTCTTTCCAAACACTGGGAACTGCACAAAGTTGGCGCGAAGCGACCGAGCCGTGCCATGCGCGAAGTTCACCGCGCCGGCCATGCCAGGCAGGATCTGCGGGATCACCCTCTGGATGTCCAGCACCCGCTTCACCTTGGGTTGAAAGTTTTCCGCCTCCTCCTGGGTAGCCGGATGTTGCAGGTAGTACAGCGTTCCGCCGTTGGCGATTGCGCTCACCAGAGCTCCTAGCTGCAAGGGCGTCATGGAGATGCTCTCGCCAAACGAACACATCCTTCCCACGCCGCCATCCACCGCAGGCAGAGCCACATCGGGATAGACTCCCAATTGCTCTCCCGGGATGTTGTACCCAGCCAGCTCGCCCAGGCCAAACTCGTTGGCGTAGTGCTTGACGCGTTCAAAGCCCATGGTGCGACCCAGCACCTCAAAGTAAAGATTGACCGACCGCGCCAGGGCGTGCGTGAGATCGACCGAGTAGCTTCCTCCAAGATTCACCGGCGTGTCCGCCTGGACCAGTCCCTCCTTGAGGGCTGCCAGCGCCACCGCTATTTTGATGGTGGAGCACGGCTCCGCACCAGCGCTGAGAGCGAGCTTCTGGTTCACCATAGTCAGGATCCGGCCATTCATCGGATCGATGGCCAGCACCGTCCCATTCATTCCGTCCAGAGCCTGGATCGCCGCCGCACGCGCCACCGGATCTTCCCCGGCGGTGACATCCCCCGCCGTGAGCTGGTTGATGTCGGCAAAGTTGCTGCCGATAAAACGCTCGGCATAGACATGGATCGGATGCCGCCGCCGGTAGCGCACGCGCGCCAACTCAGCCTGGCGGCGCGCAGCCGAGTGGCGCAGCGCCCTCCGATGCAGCGTGGCCGCAGAGGTGTGCCGGCGTTTGTGCCGGACCGTGGACGTGGTCGCCTGGGCTCCCCAGCAGCAGACCAGCAGCAACATCAGCAGCAGCAACTGTTTTGCGATCCGTCCCGTCAACTCTTTTCTCTGCAGCTCCCTTCGCTCCAGTTTCCTCACCCCAAGCTCTTCAGGCGGCTTGTTTTCCCTCTCCAGTTCGGCTGCCACTGGGGCGGACCGCGCTGCGATCAACAACCCGCCCAGGATCTCCGCGTCCGAGCCTCGCTGGTCAAGCTGCACCCCACCTCGGTCGCCAGGTTTGGCGAAAGGGCATCCTGGCGAGAGACACCCTGCAAAGGAGCAGAAAGGGCCTCGACTCCGGGCTATGTTTTGCGGCGCAGAAACGCTGGAATATCCAACTCATCATTGTCTGCGGGGGTCTCCCCGGCATAGCCGGAAAATGACGGTACTCTAGCGCTCGGCCACTGCGACTTGGCCGGATCTTCCGCCGGAGCGGTCGCCAACTCTTCCTTCGGTTTGCGGAAGAAATCATCATCGAATACCGAAGCCTTCACCGGCGCCAACTCCGGGGAACCTTGCCCTCCAGACGGTCCAGCCGGAGGATCCAGGGTCGTCTCCACGACTGCACCCATGTCCGCGCCTGCAACCATCGACGGATGCTGCTCGGCAGCCGGAACGAGATCGGTTTGCGCGATATGCTCCACGACAACAGGGATGTGCGCAAACCCCTGAACCGGGATCGGCGCAGGGTCTTGCGCAGACGGGGCATTCGCAGCGGCAACCACCTCCGGCGCCGCGGCCCGTACTGGAACAGACGTGTCGAACGGCTCAAAGTGTGCTTCAGGATTGGGGACAAACTCAACCCGAGCGCTCTGGTCATGCCAGGCCTGTTGCCGCGCCGTCTCATAGTAGGACGAAACAGGGTAAGGCGCCCGGGAACTCTGCGCAGGCGTGGGAGCTGAAGCTGCAGGGGAGATGCCCGGCGCAGAAACCGGCATTCGCGGTGGAACGAACCCGGCAGAGGCTGGGCTCGCCGGCCCCGGAAAGCTCGGCGCAGCGGGGCTGCGCAGCGCCTCCTCCGCCTCTCTGTCACTGACAAGGAGAATGCTCGGCTGCGGTGGTGGTGCGGAGTAGATGACCGGTTGCGCCGGCGCCAGCTCACGCGCCAGTCCAGGCTCTGGCGAGTTGGAGACCAGCGGCCGGGCCACAATCCGAGGCGTCAGAAGGTCATGCTGCGCCGTAGGCAGCGC
Source organism: Granulicella sp. (assembly GCA_027335345.1). Lineage (GTDB taxonomy): Bacteria > Acidobacteriota > Terriglobia > Terriglobales > Acidobacteriaceae > Granulicella. The sequence goes on from DAHWOF010000077.1 coordinate 5,753, forward strand.
CGAGGCCGCCATCATGCGCTCTCTTCTGGCCGGCATCGCCTCCCGAAATCCGGTTGCGATCACGGTAAACTTCACCTGATCCCCGAGGGCTTCATCCTGCACCGCGCCGAAGATGATATTGGCATCCTCGTGCGCAGCCTCCTGAATGATCGAAGAGGCCTCGATCACCTCGCTCAGCTTCAGTCCGCTGGAGCCGGTAATGTTGATCAGGATGCCGCGCGCTCCATCAATGGCTCCGGCCTCCAGCAGCGGCGACGCGATGGCCGCCATCGCCGCCTCGCGCGCCCGGTCCGGCCCGGACCGGACGGCCGTTCCCATCACCGAGGACCCCATCCCCGCCATCGTCGTCTTCACGTCGGCAAAGTCGCGGTTGATTACCCCCGGGATGGTGATGATGTCTGAGATGCCCTGCACGCCCTGGCGCAGGATGTCGTCGGCGATCCGGAAGCTCTCAAAGAATCCAGCGTCCTTGGCTGTAATCAGCAACTTGTCATTGGGAATCACGATCAGCGTATCGACGGACTCCAACAGTTCCTGCAAGCCGCGCTCGGCCTGCATCGCACGGCGTTTGCCTTCAAAGGCAAAGGGCCGGGTGACCACGGCGATGGTCAGCGCACCCATCTCGCTGGCCAGGGAGGCGATCACCGGCGCGGCGCCGGTGCCCGTGCCTCCACCCAAGCCGGCCGTCACAAAGACCATGTCAGCACCCTCCAGCGCCTCAATGATCTTGTCGGTATCTTCCAGGGCCGCATTCCGGCCCACGTCCGGATTGGCGCCGGCGCCCAATCCGCTGGTCAACTTCACGCCCAACTGCAGCTTGACCGGGGCATGCGAACCCTCCAGCGCCTGCACGTCCGTATTTGCCGAGATGAACTCAACCCCCTCCACCTGGGCTTCAATCATCCGGTTGATCGCGTTGTTTCCACCGCCGCCGACGCCAATCACCTTGATGCGGGCGTTGCGGCGCGTCTCTTCCTGATATTGAATCCGGAGGGAGTCCGTCTGGCGAAGATCGTACGCATCGGGCCGCTTCACGCCAAACGGGTCTTCAGGCAGGTTATGCATAGGCGTCTCTCCTTGGGCGGTGGCGAATCTCTCTTCTTCATTCTGCACGGCGGCGTGCCCGGATCGCACGCCCAACTTCCTCCTGCATCGACCGGAAGAGCCAGGCGACCTCCGCCGGTAGCTCCTAGATCCTTGCAAAACCTCACCGGCGCCATTCTTTGCCTGCCGGAGAGGAAGCCCGAAGAGCTATGGCGTGGGCATATGAAAGACCACTGAAGCTCCAATCTGCTCAACGCCAACGGAACTCGGCCCGTCCACGGTGGCCCCACTGCTGCCAATACGGTTCATATTGCCAAGACCAAGCTCGATCGGCCGCAGATCCAGCCAGGACGCCAGACGCACTGAGGTGCCGACAAAACCCTCATACATGATGAAGTTGTCTTCCAGCCTGGGCAAGGGATAGACGGTGGTCAGGCTCTCGCCGAAGGGCAGGGTGGCGTTGCTGCGCGCATAACCGGCCGAAAACTGCACGTAAGGGTTCAACCAGAAATAAGGTCCACGCATCGATCCCTTGAGACCAAGCAACACGTCGTCCAGCACCGTCGTGTCGTTCCCTCCCGCCGAACTGCTCGCCGATTTGTAGGAGTGCAGCGTGCCCCCGCGGAGATCGACGCCCAGACGCACAGGACCGATATTGCGAAAGTCGTAATAGACGCCCATCAAGAGCCCCTGAGGGTACACTTTGCCATTAGGGTCGGAGCACTGGTTTTGCGGATCAAAGCAGGTAATGCCGGTGATCGGCGTTGACTGATAGCCGAGATACGCACCCACCTGGGCCCGTGCCGCCAGGGCGCACCCCAGTCCCAGCAACAGGGAGGAAAAAACTGCAACGCTTCTGCAAAATCTCATATCCCCTTAGTCTAAAGCAGTTCTTCTTCCCTCAGAACCCGCCAATCAGCAGAAGCACTTAGAAACTGCCGGCAAAGATCGACTTTACCCTCTGAACCCACCCCCGCTCCTCGCCGTCCTTGCTGATTTGGGTCCGGTGGGTGTAGAGCAGCATGCCGATAGCTGCGGAAAACTCCGGTCGCGCCAGCTCCGGGGGCATCCGGCTCAACGGCACCGGGTAGCCGATCCGCGCCGGCACGCGAAGCAGACTCTCCGCATGGTCCAGCATTCCGGCCAGAAGCGCTCCGCCGCCGGTAAACACGCATCCGGATCCCATGGCGTCCAGCACGCCGCCGGCGCGCAGGTTGTCCCGCAACATCGTCAGCATCTCGCGCGCCCGCGGCTCCAGAATCTCCGCCAGGAACCTCTGTCGCACCATTCGCGCCGGCTGCCCGCCGGAGGCCAGGTCGCCCCCCACCTCAACCTCATTCAGTTGAGGAACGGAGGTCACCACACAGTTCCCATAGAGTCGTTTCAACCGCTCAGCCTCTTCCACGCCGACGTGCAACCCAACCGCCAGATCGTTGGTGAAGTGGTCGCCGCCAATGGGCAGCACCGCCGTGTGCGCCACACTGCCCTCAAAGAACACCACCAGTTCGGTCGAACTGGATCCAATGTCCGCCACGCAGACGCCCAGTTCGCGCTCATCGGCGGAGAGCACCGCTTCGGCTGCCGCGATGCCCTCAAAGACCGTATCCACCACCTCCAGCTTGGCTCGGTTGGCGCACGTCACCACGCTCTGCGCCGCGCTGCCGGAGCAGGTGGAGAGGTGCAGACAGACCTCCAGCCGGTTGCCTACCATCCCTACCGGATCGTGAATCCCCCCTTGATCGTCCAGGATGAACTGCTGGGGAAGCAGATGGAGCACCTCGCGATCCGGCGCCAGTCCGATGCTGCGCGCCCGGTCGATCGCCGACCGTACGTCCTCGCGCGAAATTTCCTTCATGCGGCTGCCCATGCTGATTCCGCCCTGCGAGTTCACCCCGCGCACATGCGGTCCACCGATACCCACCACCGTATTTTCAATCGGAGCCTTGGCGCCCTTCTCCGCCCGCAGCGCCGCCGCATCAATCGCCTGGGCCGCAAGTCCGAGGTCTGAGATCACTCCTCGCCGCATGCCGCGGGAGGCCTCCACGCCATGGCTGCGATAGCGCAGCACGCCATCCAGCAGCTCGGCCACCAACACACAGCTCTTCGAGCTTCCCGCATCCAATACGGTGATCAGATTGTCCGTCTTCGAGTTCATGAAGTCACTCCGTTGCTTCCACCTCCAGAAGCACCTGCAGCTCTGCTCCTGACGGCGCTTCCAGCCGCATGACCGGCCGCACCACGCCGGTTGACTTTCTCGCTCTTCGCCGTCCCGGTGCGGTGCGTCTGGACGAGCCCAGAGCGCTGCATCTGGCTGAGCGAAGCGCGATGCGCCTGGGATAACTCGGCAAAGACGCGTTCATTGGCGGCATCGAGTCCCGAACCCGCAGCTCTCTTCTTCCCGTGCGCTTCGGCTGCCGACCGCCGGAGAGAGGATGCCATCGCCGGCTTCACGTTCCGCGCCGGGGGCAAAGCTGCATGGCCCGAGGCTGCCGGTCCCGCACCGGCCACAGCCCCCTGCGTAACGCCGCCCGCAGCCGTACCTCCGTCCCCTTGCATCCCCAACACGATCTGCCCCTGATAACGCATATCGACCGAGGCCAACTTTGGATACGCCTGTCTCCACTCCGGCAGGTGCTGCTCGAACTCCTGGTAGCGCCGCAGAAACTGCTCCTGCCCAAAGTGCACCAGAACGTCGGACCCACCCGAGGTGATCAGAGCCCGCAGATCCTCAGGATCCGAGATATCCACCTCGCTAACCGACTCCGTCAGATGCTGTCCGGTGCTATCCAGCGCGTTCATGAACTGGAGATAGACCTGAATCTTGGCCGCCCGGTCCACGAGAGGCTCCTGCGCAGTGACTCCCGTCAGCACGGGAAAGGAGTACCGTGGATCCCCAGCCGCTTCCGGCGGCATATCGAGCAGAACGCCACTGGAGTCCACCAACCCGATCTCGGTTCCCTGGCGCACAAACGCCACCGGGACTCGCTCGGCGATCTTGACGCGCAGGATGTCGGGCAACAGACGCATCACCGTCGCATGGGCCACCCACGGCAACTGTTCAAGCTCGGCTCGCCGCTCCGCCAAGGGCACGCGAAAGATGCTCCGCTCCAGGTCTGGGGCAAAGACCCTGAGCACCTGGTCGCGCGAAAGGTGCTCGGCGCCCGCGATCTGCACATCGTCGGAAGTCGCCAGCACAAACCGCGGGTCGCGCATCAGGGAGGAGCGCGCCGCCACCCAAGCCATCACCAACGCAGCCAGCAGCAGAAACGCCAGCGAGGCGAACACAATCCGGCCACCGGTGCTGCGCGGCAAACCGCGAAACCGCACCTTCAACCTTCCCCGCCGGGCAACATACTCCTCCTCTTCGCCGGCCCCATAGGCGGACGGCATGGCTTCCGTCCCGGACGCATCCTGGCTTTCAGATCCAAAACCGCGCTGAAAAGCGCCGGCGGGAGCGGGAGCACTCCGGCTGGAGGACGGGATGCGCTGTTCCGATGGCCGCGTCGCGATATCCCTATTCCTCAACTCTGGGTTCGGCCCGTAAGGTTCCTGATCAGCAGACTCCGAGGCATAACTCTCCTCGGGCGCCGTCAGCACCCCAGAGAGCAGCCCGGAGTCATACCCGGACCCGCGCTTGGAACCTGTCTTCCTCATCTCCGCCTGGCCTGAGCAAGGCCGCGGAAAATCGCCTTACCATCCACTATAGCGGGCCACAGCCGCCCGGTTGCGGCCCTCCACGCCGGGGTATCGCCTCAGGAACATTCCCCCATCCCCTAGACGACATGGCTCTTGAAGTTCAGGGCCACTTCTTTTACTGACTCCCTTGTCGGGCCGCATCCCGGCTTTTCACCAGTTTGTCGACACCCACCGAGATCTGCACCAGATCCCTGGCCGTCGGCTCCTTTGGCTGCTCGCGCTGAAGCCAGGCGGGCAGGTCAAGATTTCGCAGCCGGGCCATGGCGCTGCCAATCCACATGGAGCCGCGCAGTACATGTTTGGCCTTGAAGGGGCCTGCCAGCCGCATCTCGCTGATCCAATGGGCAGCGGCGCTGGCCGAGCAGCCGCATTGGGAGCAGTCGGGATCGCCGCCAAAGACGCAGGGCTCGACGTGGGTGACGAGATCGGCGGAGTAGTTTTTGGAGAGGCGGGAGAAGGTGCATTGCCGCGGGGAGGCGGGCGGGTTCAACAGGGCTTGCGCGTAGCCTGCTCCAGTGAGCAGCTTGGGATAAAGGGCGCGGAGACGAGGCAGTTTACTGGTTACCTGCCGGCGCTGCTCGGCAGTAAAGCGCTCCGGACTCTGCTCATTGCGCTGTGGCGAGTAAAGGCTGACCCAGATGTGGCCCACCTCCGGACGCGCGCTCCAGAAGCGCACGTACTCCTCCAGATAGCCCTCGCGCCCGAGCATCTGCGCGGTGATGGTCCAGTGGACGTTGATGCGGCGGCTGGCGATGTTGTCCAGAATGCGCTCATACGTGGCCGGATGCCGGCGCACGTCATGATGCTCAGGCAGACCATCGATCGAGACGGCCACCGTAAAGTTGGGCAGGCTCATCCATTCCATCGGAATCGGGATGATGCCGCTGGTGACCACCATGGCGTGGATGCCGCGAGAGGTGATCTCGGGCAGGATGCGGCTCAACTCACGGTGGCGCAACATGGGTTCGCCACCCACCAGCGTCACGTGCAGCGGTCTGTGGCGGCGAACCAGGCCGAGCACCCCGTTGACCAGCGCGTCGCCGCGCTTGTCGCTGAGTTCACGCAGCGTGACTTCACCGCCCAGATGTTCCGGGCCGTAAGCATAACAACCCGGGCAGTGCAACGGGCACTCGCGGGTGATCTCTATGGATAGCATTGGAGTACTGCCCGTAAGCACTCTACCCCAGGACTTGAAAACATCAGTGGCCCGCAACCTTTTATAACCTCAAGGGTGCCCTCCGGAACCGGCAAAGGTGCGCCTCGTTGCGCTCACACGAACGGCCCATTTCGCCAGATACAGCTCCGGCAGCAGACACAGATTTGCTTTCCCGGCTCCGCGATCGGGAGATCGGCTTCCAGCCGGCTATCTCCATGATATCGCTTCTGGATCTTCGGCACACGGCAAGATCCTCTCCCAAGCCGATCTTCCGAACACGCTTCCTTACTCTTCACCATCAGCGCTCCTGCTCAATCCTGCTGCCGTCAGCACATCCGGTCGCACTCGGCGATGCTTTGGGTTCGGTCTGCTGCTGCGGGGGAAAGCTCATCTGGATGCCTTGTCTGGGACGCAGGATCACCATCGCTCGCTCCGCAACGCTTTGTCCCGGCTCCAGATGAGGATCGTAACGGCGCAGGATAACGCTCAGAATCATCAGCATCTGGAAGATGGCATAGTTGGCCCCGATGCAGCTCCGCGGTCCCCCGTCAAAGGGAAGATGCGTGAAGGGCGTCTGCTGCTTGATCTTCTCCCTGGCGAAGCGCTCCGGATCGAATCTCTCGGGACTCGGCCAGTAACGGTCAGCTCGATGGGCTCCATATACGTAGACAATGACCATCGAACCGCGTGGTATCGCGACTTCTCCAATCCGATCGTCGACCATCGCCATCCGGTCGATCATCCAGAAAAGAGGATAGAGACGAAGTCCCTCCTGGATGACCTGGATGGTGTACTCCAGCCCGGCGATCTCCGCATAACCCAGAGGGGCCGTACCCAGCACGGAGTCGAGCTCCCGCCGCATGCGCCGCAGGCAATCCGGATGCGTGCTCAACAGATAAAGAAGCCAGGAGAGGCTGTTGGACGAGGTCTCATGGCCGGCCACCAGAAGCTGCATGCTCTCGCCCAGCAACCTCTGGTCACTCATGCCCTGGCCATCGCTGTAGCGGGCATCCATGAGGGTCTGCAGAAGATCATGGCCAGGCGGCTGACCACGCCGCCGGCGAATGTACTCAAACAAAACGCCGTCGGCACGAGCGCGCATATGCTCGTGCTTGCGCAACTGGCCGGAGACCGCAAACCAGGGGTTCAGGTAAGGCTCGATCGTCTGCCGAACGATAAACTCCTGAACGGTCGAGATGGAGTGGCTGACCAGGGCAATGTCTTCACTCTTCAGACGGGCGCCAAAGAGCGAGCGCGCCACCATCGCAAAGGTCATCTTCATCAGGTGAGGATGGATGTCCACCGGACCGAGGCGAACCTGGCGGTCAAACTCCGGCAGGGATTCCTGCAACGTGTCCTGCATGATGCTCCCCAGCGCCTCCAACTGCTTGCGATCGAATCCCTTCCGGATCAACCGCCGCTGCGTCCTCCAGGCCTCTCCGTGGGTGGTCAGCAGACCTTTACCCAGAAAGTGGCCCATGCGCCTAACCTGGATGTGCGACTTCTGGTAGTTCTCAGCGTTGGTCTTCAGAACATGCTGAATCACAGCGGGATCGCGCGTCACCAGGGCTTCCTTCATGCCCCCCAGATAGAACCGAAAGGTGTCGCCAT
>DAHWOF010000083.1 GCA_027335345.1 Granulicella sp.
GTACGTTGCTCCGGGCCGCCGCCATCATCCAGAAGCGTCAACCCTAACTCGCTGCATTTGAATGGTTTACAAAGCTGTAATCCAAGGTCACAACGTCCGATTCTACACTCTTTTCAACCTCTTGGCTACTATTTTGCACTATCATTGTGGCAACAGCGGGGCACACTGTCCTCACCATGGCGCCAGCTCAAAAGAAAGCCGTCCTTCGCTCGTTTGCCAACGTCCTCACCTGGGGATACCTCCCTCAGACTGGCTTTCTGCACGAGAATCAAATCCAGCTTATGACAGTTGATGGACGCCTAACCCCTATTTCTATAAGCATCTTGAAGCTTATTGCTTATGTAAAAGATTTCAATCTGGATGACCCAGTCGATCCCGAACGAATCGGTCGCAGGGTGTTTCCCGCCCGTCCCCGCGGTGACGGCCTCTGGGTGCGGCTCACCCTTCGTGACAACGAGGTTCTGGAGGGACTTGCCTCCTTGGATCTTGCTTTCCTCGATTCTCTTGTGAATGATCAGGGTCTCTTTCTTACCCCGCCCGATCTCCGCTCCAACACCCAGCGTCTCTTCATCCCTCGCCCCGCTCTCACCTCGATAGAAGTTCGTGGCTTCGTGACGTCTCCCTCGCGTCGTTCTTCCCTCTCCTCACGTCCCACCAAAAGACCTGCGCTCCCCAGCGCACAACCCGGTCTGTTTGACCGATAAAAGCCGAGTAGAATCTCATCCATGAAGCTAAGTGAGTTAGCGGAAACTCTGGCAGCAACGCTGGTTCCGGGCCAGGGCCAGCCCAGGGAGTCCGCCGCCGCCGTGGTGATCGAGGATGTCTCCGCCATCGAGACCGCCGGCCCAGCGCATCTCTCCTTCGTCGCCAACCCCAAATATGCGCATCTGGCGCACAACACCCGGGCCGGGGCGCTTATCGTCGAACCCGGCTTTGCCGCCCTGAAGACCCCCACGCTTCGCATCCCCAACCCCTATCTCGCCTGGTCTCAGGCAATCGGCCTCTTTCATCCGGCCCCATCCTACCCACCCGGTATCCATCCCACCGCCGTGATTGCCTCCAGCGCCACCGTCGGGGCCCGCGCCCACATTGGAGCTTACGTGGTCATCGGTCCGGACTGCCGCATTGGGGATGACGCCATCCTGCTCCCCCACACCGTTCTCTACCCGGGGGTTCAAGTGGGCAACCGATTCCTGGCCCACGCGCACAGCGTGGTTCGAGAGAACTGCCGGATGGGCGATGACGTTACGCTTCAGAATGGAGCCATCATTGGATCTGACGGCTTTGGCTTCGCCAAAGACTCCCAAGGGCGCTGGATCAAGATCCTGCAATCCGGACCCGCGGTGCTGGAAGACGCTGTTGAGGTCCAGGCCAACGCTTGTGTGGATCGCGCTTCAGTGGGAACGACTCACATCGCATCCGGGGTCAAGATCGACAACCTCGTCCAGGTGGGCCACGGATCCTCGGTGGGCGAGAACACCCTTCTCTGCGCCCAGACCGGGCTGAGCGGGTCCACCGTTGTAGGCAAAGGTGTGATCCTTGCCGGTCAGGTCGGAGCTGCCGGTCACCTTACCATCGGCGACGGGGCCATCGCCACCGCCCAGACCGGCATCCCTTCCGACGTCGCTCCGGGCGCCGTCGTCAGTGGCTACCCCGCCACCGACAATCGCACCTGGCTGCGCACCGTGGCCGCTCTTGCCCGCCTGCCTGAACTTCTCAAACGCGTGGCGGCTCTGGAGAAGCTCCTCGGCGCCCGCTCAGACCGATCCTGAACGAGACCGGTGGCGCGGAACTGCTAGGCTTAGACGATGAGGCACTTTGCGCCCATCATCCTTTCGCGCCCTTGGATTCCTCTGCAATCGGAAACCCCAGCAACGCCCCTGCGCCGCCCTCGGCCCGCGGCATTTCTCCCGATAATCGCAACCGCAGCCTGGATCGCGCTCACCGGCTGCCACTCTCCGTATGTCGCGATGACGGTCCACAATGCTGGGGCCCAACCGGTCTCTCTGATCGAGGTCGACTACCCTGACGCCAGCTTTGGGGTCGACACGCTTTCCGCCGGAGCCAGCTACCATTACAGCTTCCAGATTCTGGGGAACGGACCCACCAAGATCTCCTGGACCGATGCCGCTCGGCAAAACCATACCTCTGCCGGACCCGAGTTGCAGGAGGGCCAGCAGGGGACCCTCCGGGCCACGCTCAGCGGGCAAACGGCGATCTGGCAAGCCAACATCCAATCCCACTAAGGCGCCCAGCCCCAGGCTCTCACGGCTCGCCAGTTTCCTGAGGGCTTTGCATTAGACTCCAATCGTGAGCCAAGCATCCAGCAACCCCTCCAGCGCCGGCCTCTTCATCACCTTTGAGGGTCTCGATGGATCCGGTAAAACAACCCAGCTCAGGCTTCTGGGAGATGCGCTGCGAGCCGACGGGTATCGCGTCGTCACGCTCCGCCAGCCCGGGGGTACGCCGCTGGGCGATCGAATCCGCTCCATCCTGCTCGACTCGCGCAGTGACACTGACCTGGGCGCCATCGCGCCGGAGGCCGAGCTGGCCCTGATGTTCGCCGACCGCGCCCAGAGCCTGCGCGAGATCATTCTGCCAGCTCTTGCTGAAGGCCGCATCGTTCTGTGCGACCGCTATACTGACTCCTCGGAGGCCTACCAGGGGGCCGGCCGCCGTCTGGGCTCAGACCGTGTTCTCTCACTGCATCAGGCGGTCTGCAACAACCTCCTGCCGCACCTGACCATTCTTCTGCTTCCACCCCTGGCTACCGCGCTGCGCCGCGCCCGAAGCCGCAATGACCGCCACTCCCGCCAGATGGGATCCAACGAGAATCGATTCGAAGCTGAGAACGACGATTTCTATGCTCGCGTCTACGATCAATACCTGGAGATCGCCCGGCGCGACTCGGACCGCGTCGTGGTCTTCCGCGGCGAGGGCTCCATCGCCGTCATTCAAAAGCTGATTCTGGATTTGGTGCGGGAACGGCTTGCCGCTGCGGGACTGACTGGCGCGCCTTAAATCCGCGCCACGGCTGCTCAAGCCGCGCTCCCCGCCTCACTCGAGAGCGCCCTGTCCAATCGGCAGCCTACAGCCGCTTGAGAAACTCCCTGGCGAGCTCCAACTCCGGAAACAGCCGCTCCTCAGCCTGGAACTCCCGCGAGTGCACGCATCTGCGTCCCGCCCGCACCTTTACCGGGTGCTTCAGGTGAAGCATCTCGTGGTACAGCAGATATTCGATGGCGTAACGTGGCGTACCTGGCCGATCAAACACTCGGCTCACCACAATCGTATTGTGAGCCGCATCATAATGCCCGAGCATGCGCCTGGCCACATGCGCGCTCCAGGTCAGAACCGGTCTTCCCATCAATCCATGGAAGAATCGTCTGTTCACAGCTTCAAAGACCTCATTCAGGTCGTAGACCCTGCCCTGCGGCGAACTGATGATCTTTCTGCCGCGAATCTGCCGAAGCTGTTCGGCCTGCCGGGAGACCGCTTCAGACTGCGCATAGCGCCGATACCGGTCCGCATGCATCGGCGCCACCGGCTTGCGGTACAGTTTGGCCAGCAGAATATGCGCAATCGCCTGGTGAACGCTCTCGGGAGCATTCTCCAGCAGGTCAGAGAGACGCACCACCAACCGGCCCTTTCCATCCTGGTCACGGCGCAGCCTTATCGTGGTATTCAGGCTGGTGAACCGCCGCAGCTTGACCTCCAGCAACGGCATCGGCGCCCTGGGCCGTAATGCACGGTACTCCTGCTCGAAGATCGAGAGGATCGAGGGGGGGACGCTTGGCAAAGCAGGACGCGGCACGCTGGCATCAGCCTATCATGCTCGCCCGCGTCAAGCACTGCATACCGTCAGCGCTCGCTTTCCAAAAGGTGGAGCCTCTGTTTCGCTTGCCACTCCTGATCAGGAAACTTCCCTGCGGCCATGGCAAGAAACGCCTGATAAGCCTTGATCGCCGCTTGCCGATGGCGCAGATGATCCTCGGCGGTGGCCTGCAAGAACAGTGAGGTGGGCGAGTTTGGGAGCACTGTGGCTCGCGCCGCCAACGCCTGCAGGCAGGTCAACGGATCGTTGTTTTTGGACGCCGCAAACGCCAGATGGCCTTCAGCCACTCCCCACGCCTTGTCGTCCCCAAAGGCCGCCCGCAACGCAACCGCCTTTTCCAGCGTGGCTTCCGCTGCCGCATCCTGTCCTTGCTTGACCTGCGCACTGCCGAGCGCGTCGAGCAGCATGGGATCATTCGGACGCAAGGCCAGTAACTGCAGGTCGAGTTGCTCGGCTTTGGCATTGTCGCCGCTCACATCGTAGAGCTGCGCCAGAAGCTGGGTCGTATCGGGATCGGCTGCAATCTTGGGATCGGAAGAACGCAACTGCTCCAGCAGCGGAATGGCCGCCGCGGCCTTGCCCTCGGCCGCATACACCTCCGCCGCTTGCGCTACCAGACGGACATCCTGAGGATGCTCCTTCAACGCCGCCGAGACCACCGTATCGGCTTGATCCAACTTGCCGTCCTTCTGCAGCGCATGGGCCAGTCCTGCCTCCGCATCCACGTTGCCGGGCATCAGTTCCAGCGCCTTCTGATACGCTGTCACCGCATCGCTCCAATCCTTGGCGCGATCGGCCAGCTCGGCGCTCATCAGTACATCGTCGGGGGTCGTCGGGGTCAGCTTCAGGGCGGCCAGCAACTCCTCCCGCGCCGCCTCGGGATCCTTCTCCTCGTCCAGATGCGCCAGAGCGCGGAGCGCCCGTGCGCGGAGATCAGCGGATGCCGAGGTGAGGTTGGAGGCATCGAGCAACTCCTTGTGGGCCTGCTCAAAGTGTCCGGCGCGCGCGTCCAGCAGCCCCAGCGCCACCCGGGGCTCGGCGAACTGTGGCAGAGCCGCCATGGAGGCGGCATAGGCCTGCGCGGCAGCCGCCTCTTCCCCGTTGCGCTCCTCGGCAAACCCAAGATCATACTGCACCCTGCCATCCTTGGGGTTCTGCGCAGCCAGGAGCTTCAACGTTGCTTCGGCCTGCTGGTACTCTTGCCGTTCCAGTTCACTCTCCGCCGCCTCCACCTGCCTGCGGTACTCCTCTTGCTGGGAACCGTTATCCACGCTGTGCGTTCCCGGAGGAAGGTTCTGCGCCGCCGCGGAGAGCACACATCCGGCCAGCAGGCAGACAATCATCACGCAAGGAACGGTATAGCCGACGAAGGATGGGAAGACCACACGATAGAACCTCATGCCACCTCCTGCGCAGGTAGAGCGCCGGAACCTTTCAATACCGATCTCAACCAACGCCCTGTATGGGACTCCTGCACCTTGGCGACGTCCTCTGGAGTTCCCGCCGCCACAACCTGCCCGCCCCCCGCTCCGCCCTCCGGCCCCATATCAATCACCCAATCCGCACACTTGATCACGTCCAGATTGTGCTCGATCACCAGCACGGACCCACCGCCATCGATCAGCTTGTGAAAGACGGTCAGCAGCTTGGCCACATCTTCAAAGTGCAGCCCTGTAGTGGGCTCATCCAGGATATAGAGGATGCGGCTGGCTGCCCGCTTGGCCGCGCCGTGAAGCGCCGCTGCCCCGCCCGAGGCTCCGGAGCGCGCCGCGGCCAGATGCTGCGCCAGCTTCACCCGTTGCGCCTCTCCTCCACTCAGAGTCGTGGCGCTTTGGCCCAGACGCACATACCCCAGCCCTACCTCTTCCAGCACCGCCAGCCGATCGACGATCCTGGGATGGCCGGCAAAGTAAACCAGCGCCTCGCGTACCGTCATCTGCAACACATCGTGAATGCTCTTTGCCTTGTACTTCACCTCCAGGATCGAGGGCTGGTAGCGCGTCCCATTGCACTGGTCGCATGGCAACTCAACATCGGCAAGAAACTGCATCTCGACGGTCACCACCCCGTCGCCTTCGCATACGTCGCAGCGCCCGCCCGGAACATTGAAAGAAAAAGATCCCGCCGTCAGGCCC
>DAHWOF010000102.1 GCA_027335345.1 Granulicella sp.
GATCTTCAGCCGGTGAACTTGCTGTCGGCAGGACGGTGACTACCGGTCGCTGAAGCTCTATTCGGGGCTCTCTTGGGAGAAAGGGTCTCAGGATAGAGAGATTGCCGCTCGAGGTCCCTCTCGAGCGGCAATCGAATTTAAAGCGAAGCCGACAGCCTCTGGGTGCAATGCTGGGAGCTGCGGGGGATCACGTGGGGTCGTTGGGAGAGCAATTGGATTTGTCTCTCCCGTGGCGGAGAGTGGGCATTCGCTTTCAAGGCGTCTTTCCGGGGCAGACCGGCGCGCGACTCTCTTTAAGAGGTTGTTTCCGGAGGAATAGCCCTGGGGTAATTTCTTATCTGTGAATGGCTTGGGGGCTTCGCCGTTAAGGTGGTTTGCGGATCGTTTCCGCTGGATCGCATCCTTCCGGTTGGTAACCTCCAACGTTACGGCTTCTTTCGGCTCCCTCTCCCGTAAAAACACCAATACACGTCGGTTGCGGGATATCCAGCAGGAGAGAGACTCGAGGAGCACGGTGGTTTTGAGAGCGGATCCTCGTGGCGAGGCGGCATTCCAGGAGAGCAGCGATTTACGGGGATGCTTCAGGAAGAAGTGCGAGGCGGGGCGGGTGCAGAATCGGAGCGGGAGGGGGATGGATGAGGCCTCTCGCAGTACAGGCCCTCGAGGCGATCCGGGTCAACGAGCGTGATGTAACGGTGGTTGAGGTGGATCAGGCCTTCGCGGCGGAACTGAGCGATCAGGCGGCAGACGGTCTCGCGGGAGAGGCCGGACATACTGCCGAGTTCCTCGTGAGTTACATGGGCTGGAAAGCGCACGGGGAGATGATCTCGGGAGCGGGTGTCACCAGGCTGGTGCGCCTGGGTCCAGTCCAGCAGGGCGCAGGCCAGCTTGCCGGCTGCGGATGTAGACAGGGCAAGGCGGCGGGCCGCCAGGACGGCGCAACTGAAATCGCGCGCCAGCGCCTGCATGGATAACTGGCTGACCTGCGGGTCAGCGTCCATGATGCTGAGGAAGTCCTCGCGAGGGAGGGACATTACGGTGCAGGCGCCGAGGGCCTGAGCCGTTACGCAGTAGACCGAACTCCCAAGCACCGCCTCCAGGCCGAGAATCTCGACGGAGTTGACCGTACGGAGGATGAGCAGGCGGCCCTCCGAAGAAGAGGTGAGCAGTTTGGCCTGGCCGGTGCAAAGGAGAAAGACGTGATCAGCAGCGTATCCCTCTTGGAGGATGATGTCGTTGGGCGCACGGGAGATGCATTCGCCCATGGTGCGCAGACGGCGCAGGGCCTGTGGAGAGAACGGGCAGAGAGCATGCGGACGGAGGGTACAGTTAGCGGTGTTGGCACAAGTGCGCCGGAGAATGGCAGGCCTCCTTCCCATGCAGTGAACAGTCGGGGGCAGCTACGTACTGAAAGTACAGCCGAATTCCAGGTGATACGGAGAATCGCTAGCCAGTGATGCGTAAAAGGATGGCACAGAAATGGTGGGTTTAGCAACCTTCACCTTCACATTTCACATTCTTCTATCTCCCACAAGTCTGCGACAAGGGTCTCGTTGCCGTATATAGGAGAGAGGGATTTTACCGCCCACTTGCGTTCCTGCCCGTGCGCCGGCACTTCAGGAGGAGTGAGACCATGACACAGGACCAGAGAGAGAAATCCAAATCATCTGCGAACGACGATGTCTTCGAGACCCACATGCACGAGGGCCGGGTATTTCCCCCTCCGGTAGCCTTTTCCGCCAAGGCTCGATTGAAGAGCCTGGAGGAGTATGACCGGTTGTATGCGCGCAGCATCGAGAACCCGGAAGAGTTCTGGGGAGATGCGGCAGGGGAGCTGGAGTGGTTCAAGCCATGGGAGCGGGTGCTGGATGAGAGCGCGCCGCATGCGCGCTGGTTCATGGGTGGAAAGCTGAATCTTACCCATAACTGCCTGGATCGGCATGTGCGGGGGCCGCGGCGGGACAAGACTGCGTTGATCTGGGAGGGTGAGCCCTGCGCGGAGGACGGCTCGGCTGAGGTGCGTCGGTTAACTTACGGTGAGTTGCTGGAGCAGGTGCAGCGGTTCTCCAATGTGCTGAAGTCACTGGGGGTGAAAAAGGGCGATCGCGTGGCGGTGTACATGGGGATGAGTCCTGAGCTGGCGATCGCCGTACTGGCCTGCGCGCGTGTCGGTGCGGTGCATCTGGTGATCTTTGGAGGATTTGGGCCTCAAGCGATCGCGGAGCGGGTGAGGGATGCCGCTTGTGGGGTGATCGTGACCCAGGATGTGAGCTACTGGCGGGGAAGCAGGGTCAGGCTTAAGAAGACGGTCGACGAGGCGCTGGAGAAGTGCCCGGATGTGCGCAGCGTGGTGGTCTACCAGAGAGAGCCGCAGTGTACGGTGGCGATGAAGGCGGGTCGCGATCTGTGGTGGCGTGAGGGGATGACCACGGCTTCCGCTGACTGTCCGCCGGAGTGGATGGATGCGGAGGATCCGCTCTTCATCCTCTACACCAGCGGCACGACGGGCAAGCCGAAGGGGCTGGTGCATACGACAGGCGGCTACGCTGTTGAAACCTACCTCTCGACCAAGTATGTCTTCGATCTCCGGGATGAGGATGTGCACTGGTGTACGGCGGACATTGGCTGGGTGACCGGCCACAGTTACGTGCTTTACGGGCCTCTGCAAAACGGAGCGACGGTGCTGCTCTATGAGGGCGCCCCGATGTGGCCGGAAAAGGACCGTTACTGGAGGATTGTGGATGAGCACAAGGTGAGCGTGTTCTATACGGCGCCTACAGCGATCCGGGCGTTCATCCGGTGGGGAACCGAGTGGGTTCAGGCGCACGATCTGTCCAGTCTGCGGCTGCTGGGCACGGTTGGCGAGCCGATCAATCCGGAGGCCTGGATGTGGTACCACCGCCATATTGGGCAAGGACGGTGCCCGATTGTGGACACCTGGTGGCAGACGGAGACAGGAGCCATCATGATTGCGCCCATTCCGGGAGCGGTGGCGACCAAACCAGGGTCGGCGACCCGGCCATTCTTTGGGGTGGTCCCGGAGATTGTGTCCCAGGAGGGTCATCGGTTGGGGTCAAACCAGGGCGGGCTGCTGACGATCAAGCGGCCCTGGCCCTCGATGGCGCGCACGATATGGAACAATGCGGAGTTGTATGAGAAGACTTACTTTCCGAAGGGGCCGGAAGTCTACGTTACCGGTGATGGGGCTCGCTGCGATGAGGATGGGTACTACTGGTTGATGGGCCGATTGGATGACGTGATCAACGTGAACGGACATCGGTTAGGGACGGCCGAGATCGAGTCCGCGCTGGTGGGTCACCCGGGCGTGGCGGAGGCGGCGGTGGTGGGGCGGCCGGATGAGATGAAGGGCCAGGCTGTGGCGGCGTTTGTGACGCTCAAGGAGAGTGTTGCGCCCAGGCTGGAGCTGAAAGAGGAACTGCGCCAGTGGGTGAGCAAGGAGATTGGCCCCCTGGCCCGGCCGGACGACCTGCGCTTTGTGCAGCGTTTGCCCAAGACGCGCTCGGGAAAGATCATGCGCCGGCTGCTGCGGGAACTGGCGACGACGGGAACCGTGAAGGGAGATACGACGACGCTGGAGGACTACAGCGTGCTGGAAAATTTGCACGAGAGTGCGGAGTGAACAGTTTCGCCAGCAGGGCAAGCTGGTTTGGTTGCGGCGCGCGAACCGACCTTCGGAGAGGTTAGACGGCGAGTTCCAAATGGAATCCGGCTTGGAGACGGCGAGAGGATGAAGGATGATAGATAGATTGAGAAGATGATAAATCTTGCAAGGAGGCAGGCATGATGGCTGGCGAGCGGGGAAGAGCGTGGGTGATGGCCGGGCTGGTGGCAGGGCTGGCGCTGATGTTTACCGGTAGAGCGAATGCGCAGATACTGGCCTCGGCCGGAGCGCACATCTATCCGGCTGTAAATGCGGCTCCAGAGCAGATTCACAGGGCGCTGCTGGAGGCGCGGCGCACGCACAAGAGGGTGATCCTGGACTTCGGCGGAGACTGGTGCGGTGATTGCCAGGTGCTGAATATCTACTTTCATGAGAGCCCCAACGCGGAGCTGCTGAAGAGATATTTTGTTCTGGTGGATGTCAACATAGGGAACATGGACGCGAATCTGGAGATTGCTCATCGCTATGGCGTTCCGGTGACGGGAGTTCCGGCGCTGGCGGTGTTGAATGGATACGGACATGTGCTGTATGCGCAGACCAACGAGTTCGCGGATATGAGGAACATGGAACCCTCTTCGGTGACCGAGTTTTTGAAGAAGTGGAAGCCATGAAGATTGCAGGGGCTGGCCATGGAGCGCGAGCGGAGGCGCCGGCCGGTGGTGGAGAAGAAGAAGAGAACCGACGAAGGAGGACGTGGGTCGTGCGCCGGAGCCTATGGATGGACCGCACGCTGGCTCTGGCTCGGACCATTCGGCGCGCGGTTCTCTCCGCTGTGGAGCATGATGTCCTGACGGTGGCGCAGGCGGCCGCCTACTCGGCTATGGTGGCGCTGTTTCCGGTGCTGATTGTGGCAGCGGGGATCTTCGCTCTGGTGCCGGATACGATGCCGGTGAGGGAGCAGATGGCCGAGATCTTCACCCAGGTGCTTCCATCGAATGTTCTTCCGGTGCTGGAGAGGTACTTTGTGCCGGCGCATCGGAACATGCATACGGCCAGGGTGCTGTTGGGGTCGGTGGTGGTGAGCATCACAGGAGCATCGAGCGTGATGGCGACCCTGATGGAGGGTTTTCGTCGAGCCTATGAACTGCCGTTGACCAGCGGCAGCTTCTGGTCGCGAAGGATCCGGGCGCTGGCGCTGGTGCCGCTGTCTCTGGTTCCGCTGGCGGCAGTAAGCGCTCTGGTGATCTTTGGACACGTCATCAGTGGATGGATGGCCGGAGAAGTAACGCCGGTGCTACGGACTCCTGCTCTGGTAGCCACCGTGCTTCTGCGCTGGACGGTGGCCTTCGCGAGCAGTGTGGGGATCATAGCGGTGATCTACCACCTGGGGACGGACCTGACCCGGCAGATGCGTGAGCACCTAGAGCCGTTGCTTCGTGAGCCCTGGGTAATGCTAAGAAAGGACTGGAGTTGGCGTGCGAGCCTGCCGGGAGCCGCGCTGGCTACGGTGGCGTGGCTGGTGACGACCCTGCTGTTTGGGTTCTACGTCACCCGCTTTGCCGATTACTCCAGAGTGTATGGATCGCTGGGAGTGGCCATTGCGCTGCTGTTCTGGCTGTTCATCATCGCGCTGAGCGTATTGATTGGAGCTGAGTTCAATGCTCAGCGCGCCTCGCAGGGACCGGGCAGGCGAGATCCGAAGCTCTCCGAACTGTTGTGGAAGCTGCCGGGGCTGTCTCGGCGCCGCACAGGTAGAATGGCTGATGAATGATGGGAGTTATCGTCGAGCAGGTTTGTGGACGAATTGGAAGGATGAAGAAGGATATGGAACAGACAGCAAGTGGTTTTGGGAACGGGTGTCGGCGGGCGAAGATTGTGGTAACTCTTGGGCCGTCGTCGAGCTCCGAGGCGACGTTTCGCCAACTGGTCCGCGCGGGGCTGGATGTGGCGAGGTTGAACTTCTCGCATGGCTCGCATGAGCAAAAGGCCGAGCTGATTTCGATGGTGCGAAAGGTGGCGCGCGAGGAGCGCAAGCCCATCTGCATTCTTGCGGATCTGCAGGGGCCAAAGATCCGCACAGGCAAACTGGTGGACCACCGGCCGGTGCTGTTGGAGGCTGGCAAGAGGCTGACGATTACTCCCGAGGCGGTGGAGGGAACCAGTGAGCGGGTCAGCACTGTCTTTCCGACCCTGGCGGAGAATCTGAAGCCGGGCGATCAGATTTTGCTCTCCGATGGGTTGATCGAGTTGCGAGTGGCGGAGATCGCCGGCGGGGATGTGATCACCGAGATCGTCAACGGCGGAATGCTGGGTGAGAACAAGGGCATCAATCTTCCTGGCGTGTCGGTGAAAGTTCCGTCGCTGACGGAGAAGGACGAGATCGATCTGGAGTTTTGTATCAAGGCCGGGGCGGATGCGATTGCAGTGTCGTTTGTGCAGACAGCCGAGGATGTGCAGCATGTGAAGCGGCGGATCAAGGAGATGGGATCAGATGCGTGGGTAATTGCGAAGCTCGAGAAACCCCAGGCATTGGATCATCTGGACAGCATTCTGGAGGTATCCGAAGGGATCATGGTGGCGCGCGGAGACCTGGGCGTGGAGGTTCCGCCGGAGAAGGTGCCGGCGATCCAGAAGCATATGATCCGGCGCGCGACAGAGTTCCGGAAGCCGGTGATCACGGCGACGCAGATGCTGGAGTCGATGATTGAGAACCCCAGGCCGACCCGCGCGGAGGTGAGCGATGTGGCCAATGCGATCTACGATGGCAGCGACGCGGTGATGCTCTCCGCCGAGAGCGCGACGGGCAAGTATCCTGCGGAGTCGGTGGCGATGATGAGCAAGATCATTGTGGAGACCGAGCAGCAGATGAATCTGCTGGGGCAAAGGCCGGTTCCCAGGGAGATGAACGCGAGCAGGGGCCGGTCGCTAACGGTGGCCGAGACCATCTGCGAGTGCGTGGCGCACTCGGCCCTGGATGTCGATCTGGCGGCGATTGCGATCTTCACGGAGAGCGGAAATACGGCCCGGTTGCTGTCCAAGTACAGGCCGGATGCTCCCATCTATGCGCTCAGCCCGTATGAACCGGTGGTGCATCGCGCCATGCTGCTTTGGGGAACTGTCGGGATCCACTGCGAGCGCTTCACCGGCACGGATATGCTGGTGGCCATGGCCGAGGATATGTTGGAGGAGCGCGGCTATCTGAAGCGGGATGAGATTCTGGGAATTGTGGCGGGGACGGCGACCAGGACCGGAGCCACCAACTTCATGCGCCTGCACAGGTCGGGAGACCAGCTAGGGAGAAGGAGTCAGTTTTAAGGACCCCTGCTGCAAGGGGCATCATCCTCTGTGGCGAGGTTCGTGTCGCCAGCCTGCCGCTGGCGGTCTCCTTGCGCGGAGCAGAGGCGTTCCGGTGTTCGATCTGGCTTGCGGTGGGCGGATCTCCGGCGGGTGAGCCTGGCCCGGTGTGTTTCCCTTGTTCCAGTAGTGCCTATTGAAAACGGGAAGACGCCAAAGGCTTCGATGAACGTCGCGGCTGTGCCTTTTGCGGTCAGAAAGAGGGTCGCCGCGATGTCGCGTCTGTGAATGTCCTTTGCTTCCCGTAATCTAGTGCTATGGGAAGGATACGGGTTCTCTCCGATCAGGTGGCCAACCAGATCGCCGCCGGCGAGGTGGTGGAGCGGCCCGCGTCGGTGGTGAAGGAGTTGCTGGAGAACGCGCTGGATGCGGGTGCGACGCGGATCCGGATCGAAGTGGAGGCCGGAGGGCGGAAGCTGATTCGGATGGTGGATAACGGCCACGGCATGGGGCGCGACGATGCGCTGCTGGCCTTTGAGCGGCATGCCACTTCGAAGTTGCGTAGCAGCGACGATCTGCTGCAGATTGCCACCCTGGGGTTTCGAGGTGAAGCGCTACCCTCGATCGCCAGTGTGACGCGAGTGCTGCTGGAAACGCGTGCAACCGAGGATGAGATGGGCACGGTGCTGGAGATTGCGGGAGGCAATCTGCTGCGGGTGGAAGATGCCGGATTGCCGGCGGGCACGACGATTGCCGTTCGGGATCTGTTCTTCAATACGCCGGCGCGAAGAAAGTTTCTGCGTGCGGAGCAGACGGAGTTGGGACATGTGGCGGCGCTGGTGACGCACTATGCGCTGGCCTATCCGGGACGGCACTTCGAGCTGCATTCGGCAACTCAGGCGCTGCTGGTGGCTCCGGCTGTGGCCAACGCCGGCGAACGGCTTTACCAGATCTTCGGGCGAGAGACCTTCGAGCGTCTGATTCCGATTGCGGCGGAGATCCCCTTTGCGCGCGCCGGGATACCCGAGCCACCGCCGTGGAAGCAGGCGGAGGACTATGAGCCGCCACAGCCGGGAGACCTGCGTCTGAGTGGATTTGTCAGCAAGCCCGAGTTGCAAAAACTGAATCGGAACTCGATGTACGTGTTTGTGAACGGCCGGCTGATTCGCGACAAACTGATTCTGCATGCTTTCAACGAGGCATACCGAAATATTCTTCCGCCCACTTCGTTTCCGGTGGTTCTGATGTTTCTGGAGATGCCGGCGCATGAGGTGGACGTGAACGTGCATCCTGCCAAGACGGAGGTGCGGTTCCGGCAGGGGAGTTTTGTGCATGATTTTGTGCGCGACACAGTGCGCGCCGCCTTGATGCAGGCGCGTCCCGCGGCCAGCTTCTTCCAGGCGCTGCGTGCGGCGCCGACAGCCAGTGAGTTGCTGACGGTGGATGTGAGCCCGCTGCCCGGGTTGGACCCGGCGGTCTTCTCCCCCGGACAGGGCTATCGGAAGGCCGGCGATGGGGAAAGCGGGCCGGGTGAAGGATGGACTGCGCAAAGGGAGTGGATCTCTGAGAGCGACGCCGCGGGCGGCGCCGGCGAAATGGCCAAAGATGTGGCGGAGTTCGACCGGATAAAGCCCGTGGCGCCGGCTCCTGCCGGCAGACTGGGGTTTGGTGGTTCGGGGATGGCGGTGGGGTACGAGGAGCCTGATGCCGATGTTGCTCATTTGGATGGGGCGCAGCATCCGATGACAGATGCCACGGTTGCCGTCGAGCAGCCAACGCTGAATGCGTTGGCCTCTTTGAAGCCGCTGGGACAGTTGCGAGAGTCCTTCATTCTTGCTGTGAACGAGGAGGGTTTGTGGATCATCGATCAGCACGTTGCGCATGAGCGCGTGCTGTTTGAGAAGATTCTGCGCGAACGCAAAGTGGAGGCTGTGCAGCGCCAGCGGCTGTTGATGCCGGTGCTGGTGGAGCTGTTGCCGGAGCAGATGGTGCTGTTTGCGGCGATTGCCGAGGAGTTGGAGCGGAACGGCTTTGAGGCTGAACCCTTCGGGCCCCGGACGCTGGCGGTGAAGGCGGCGCCGGTAGGCCTGGAGGGCAAAGAGTTGGAGCGGGTCCTGGACGAGTTGCTGGGCAACTCGGAGAAGACCGCTCAGGTTGAGAATGAGGAGCTGCGGCGCACCCGGATTGCGGCGTCGATTGCCTGCCATGCGGCGATCAAGGTGAATATGCCGCTGGAACCGGCCAAGATGGACTGGCTGCTGCGGGAGCTGGGCAAGACACAGCATCCGATGAGCTGTCCGCACGGCAGACCGATCGCATTGCGGTATTCTCTAAGAGACATCCAAAGGGCGTTTCAGCGGATCTAGCCGGGAAGATAGCCATGCCTGGGCGAGATGGCGAGTCCAGCAGCGGAAAGCATGCAGAGCGTTTCACACAACGCAGATCCGCATCCGGCAGACTGAGTTAGCGTGGCGGCGAAGTTCAAGAAGTTCAAGACGACGCTCTGCATACCGCTGTGGGTAGAGAGGTGCGCTTGCCCAATTTCGGCACAGCAACGCGCGGATAGGGGAGAAATTGAGTTCGACACCGGTGTTAAACCAAACGCAGCTTGAGGCTGCACGCGCACTCGCATGGAGGCAGAGTGGGGCGGCCCAGGCTGGTTCTTTGCCCGATGGAGTGGGGAGGGGCGAGGCCCTGCTGACCCTGGAGGCGACGCGGGAGTGGATCAACGAGTTTGGTCTGGTGCTGTTTGCTCCGCGGGCACAGCAGCTTCCGGCTCCTGCGCCGTCACTGGTGGAGGCCACGCTGGGAGCAGCCCGCGCCAACCCCACGCAGGAGGAGAGCGAGGTAGCGCGCGGATTGGTGGCGCGCCTGGCCGGCGAGGGACTGGCGCTGCCGCTGAATCTGCTCGGGATGCCGGGGGACACGCCGGACTTCATCGTTAGTGCTCGGATCTTCAGCTACATCTTCACCATGCGTGGAGACAAGGCATGGAAGCACCCGCCCTCCACCTCCGGAGCGGTAAGGGTTTCGCCGTTGGGGTTGCGGGTCTTTGAGGCTCTCACCCAGGGTGGGGCGATGACGGCTGCGGAACTGGCGCAGGAGTTGGGTCGCGAGGTCACGGAGAGTGCGGTGATGCGCGCGCTTGGAGAGCTGTGGTCGCAGCTTCGGGTGATTCCGCTGTCGGCTCAGGTGCCGGAGGCCAAGGGAGATGGGGCAACGCTTTGGGAGCTGACTACCCGGAGGTTCACCAAGGCCATCAAGACCGGAGCCAATAGCGGCCAGCCCAGTGCGTTGTCTGCTCTGGTGTCGCTCTATCTGACCCAGGTCTTTGCGGCGACCGAGGAGGAGATTGCTACCTTTCTTTCGCCACTAACGGCGCGCTCGCGCGTGCGGGAGGTCCTGCATGCCCTGGTGGCGGCGCGGCAGTTGAGCACGGTGGTGATCGAGGGGAAGACGCTGCTGCATCTGCCCGGAGGGCTGCCGAATCTGAAGTCCGTTCCAACACAAGAGCCAAGACAGGCTGAGTCCGCCTCGGAGGCCAGGACGGTTGCTGGACCGGGCAAGCAGACGAAGATCGGGGCTGAACGCAAGGTGCGGGCAGGCGGAGCGGATGCGGGGCAGAGCTGGGGGCCGAGTGGGGGGCGCAGGGATGTGGGAAGGTCCGCCGGAGATCGGCATGGAAGGCCGGCAAGAGCGCACGGGGCCAGGCCACAGGGCAACCGGGCGGACGACAAGAGGCCGCAGGGCCGCAGCGAGGCTGCGCGGCGGCCGTTCCAGAGAACGCCACCGTTCAGGAGGGACAAGTCTGAACGCCCTCTAACAGGCAACGCGGACCAGAGGAGCATTACCAGGCCCTGGGAGGAGGAGCGGAGGGTCAAGAGCGAGTGGCGCGACCAGCGTCCGCCATTGGACGGTGCTGCGCCGGAGCGGAAGCCGGCTCGACCGAGGGGAGCGGAGCGAGATGCCGGGTCTTATGCCGGGCGTTCCGCCGGCAAGCGGCCGTTTCCAGGTCAAGGGGAGGGCAAGAGGGCGCATTTGGCGAAGGGTCCCAGGGATGGGGAGCGTGGGGCGTCCAAGCCACGCCGCTTTGAGGGTGCGGCGCACGGCAAAGCGCCCTTTGCGGGCGAGGGTGGAGGACGCACCAGGGGCAAGCCGGATGGGGCTAGCAGAGACCGGTCTCCACGAGACAGGTTTCCAAGACGGGGCGAAGATACTGAGCGCCGCTTTAACCGCGGCGGCGGGAAGCCCCGCGGAGAGCATGGCGCCGGGAAGTTTGTTGCGGGAACAGGATCGAGGCCGGCGGCTAAGTTCCCCGGCAAGCTTGCGCGAGAGTTTTCCCCGCGACCTGCGGGCAAGTTCAAAGGCAAGTCCGGCGGTGCGTTTGCGGGCAAGTTTGGTGGCAAGTCGGGGAGCAAGTTCGGTGCAAGATCTGCGGGCAACCCAAAGTTCGGACAGTTTCGGAAGCCGGCGAATTCGGAAGCGAAGCGGGGCCGATCCACGGGTGCTGTAAGGCGGAAGGCGCCGGAGGCAGGGGAGTAGGTACAGGATGGACTCGAGTTCGAAGCCTTCCATTTCCGATAGCTGCTCAGCGCCGCGAATCTCGGCGCGGAAGCAGCCGGTGATTGCCATTGATGGGCCGGCGGGGGCCGGCAAGAGTACGCTGGCGGCGCATCTGGCGCGGCGGTTCGGTTTTTTGAACCTGGAGACAGGCGCAATGTACCGGGCGCTGGCGTTGAAGGCCATCGATGAGGCCGTGGCGCTGAACGATGAGTTGGCGCTGCTGGAGTTGGCGGGACGAACGCAGATTGTTCCGGAGCCGAAGCCAGATGGGAATCGGGTGCTTCTGGACGGTGTGGATGTTTCGCGGCGAGTTCGCGAGGCGGACGTGACGGCGGCAGCCTCGCAGGTCTCTGTGCATCCCAGGCTTCGCCAGTGGATGGTAGCCCAGCAGCAAAGGATGGGAGCCAGGGGCGGAGTAGTGATGGAGGGCCGGGATATTGGGACCGTGGTCTTTCCGGATGCGGAGGTGAAGATCTTCCTGGATGCGGATCCGGAGGTAAGGGGCAACCGGCGTTATCTTCAGGTGGGCCCTGGGCAGACGACCCAGGAGGCGATCACGCATGAGCTCAAGGAGCGGGATGCCCGGGACCGGAACCGGAGGGAGTCTCCGCTGCGGCCAGCCGAGGATGCGGTGATCCTGGACTCGACATCGATGACGCTGGAGCAGGTGCTGGGGGCGGCCGAGGAGATCGTTCGGCGCTATCTGGAGGGGTGGGGAGACGGAGATCCTTCAGGGGAACCCGGCAGAACCGAGCCAAAATAGCTGAAAATCGCACTATTTTCAGTGCAATTCAAACAAGTCGCAAATTTTTCGGTGGAAAAATCCGCCTTCGTGCTAACATTTCTCCATCGTTTGAAACAGATTGGTTTTCTGCACGTAGTAGCCGAAGCCCCGATTTGGATTCAGCGTCAAAGTCAATCACAAGGATTTGGGAAAAATGGAACAGGGAACAGTAAAGTGGTTCAACGACGCCAAGGGATTTGGCTTCATCAGCCGTCAGAATGGCGAAGATGTCTTTGTGCATTACTCGGCCATCAACTCCAATGGTTTCAAGAGCCTGCAGGAAGGCCAGGCGGTTCAGTTCAACGTGGTCAAGGGCCCCAAGGGATGGCAAGCCTCTGACGTTCAGCCTCTCTAAGCGAGAGCTTTCACGCTAGCACATCATGTTCGGTCAGCAAGAGGGAGGAGGCTCCGTGTCTTCCCCCTTTTGTTTTTAATCAGGTCAGAGGAGCGGCAGCGTGTTGGGTAGAGTGGTGTTTGCATGGGGATCTCGATAGAGTCATCTTCAGGATGATTCCAAGCCGGGTTGCTCGTATTTCATTTCCTAACCGCGAATTGCCCGCCAGGCCATCTCCGGCGGGTCGCTCCAAGGGGGCCGTGAAAGGCCGATCCGGGTTCCGATCTGTGCTTGCCCGATTCTGTAAAGCTGCTCTCTTTGCTCCGGCAGTTGCAGTGGTGTTTACCGCAGCTCCTCTCTTCGCCCAAGCCGCACGCCGGCCGGCGCAGAAGCTGCCGCTCTATCGAGATGCCCATGCGCCGATCGAAGTCCGCGTGGATGATCTGCTGGGCCGGATGACGCTGCAGGAAAAGGTCCGCCAACTGGATATGTATGCTGGAGCGACCTCCATCATGAGCCGCTACAGAGACAAGACCCATGCGGCGGCGGATGCGACCTTTGTTCCCTTGAAGGCACAGAGATTGTGGGGCGATCTGGGGGTTGGCTCCATCCATGATTTGAATCCGACCCCCGAGCAGTCGAATGCGATTCAAGGATGGGTGATCTCCCACAACCGCTTGGGTATTCCAGCGCTCTTTATCGAGGAAGGGCTGCACGGCTTCAACACCGGCACTGTCTTTCCCGCGCCGCTGGGCCTGGGAGATACGTGGGACCGGCAGCTTCTGCAAGACGTGGGTTCGAGTATTGGATCGGAGGCCCGCGCCACCGGGGTAGACATGATTCTCGCCCCGGTTTTGAACCTGGCGCGAGATCCGCGTTGGGGCCGTGTGGAAGAGACCTACGGTGAAGACCCTCACCTTGCTGCGCAGCTGGGGCTCTCCTTCATCAAAGGCGCGCAGGGAGATGGCCTGGCGACGGATCACACGGTGGTGGCAGAGCCCAAGCACTTTGCTGCCTATGGCGCGCCGGAGTCCGGCACCAATACGTCTCCGGTCGATATGGGTGAACGGGAGCTGCGGATGATCATGCTGCAACCGTTCGAGACGGCGGTTCGCCAGGGGCATGTGATGAGTGTGATGGCGGCCTATAACGAGATTGACGGCGTTCCGATGACAGACAATCCGTTTCTGCTGAAGACGGTGCTGCGCCAGGAGTGGGGCTTCAAAGGCTTCGTGCTTTCCGATCTTGGCGCGATTCAGAATCTCTATAGGGTCCATAAGGTTGCGGCGACTCCGCAGGATGCCGCTTGCATGGCGATACGGGCGGGGGTGGACATGCAATTCTACGATCTGCCGCACGATGTCTTTGAGAAGGCTCTGATAGGTTGTATTCACGATGGATCGCTGCCAGAATCGGACCTGGACCGGGCGGTCCGGTCGGTGCTTCGAGTGAAGTTCGCCCTGGGGCTGTTTGATCGTCCTTATGTCGATTCGGCTCTGAATGCCAGGACGCATCGTAGCTCGGCGCATCTTGCCGTCTCTTTGCGGGCGGCGCTTGAGTCGATGACGCTGCTCAAGAATGAAGATCACCTGCTGCCGCTCTCCAGATCCACGCAGCGAATAGCCGTGATCGGTCCCAATGGCGATAAGGCGCGTTACGGCGACTATGAAAACCACGCGAACGGGTTGAAGATCAGTATGCTTCAGGGCATTCGTGATCTTCTGCCGCAGGCCACAGTCAGCTTCGACGATGGGAGCGACATTGAGTCTGCGGTAGCGAAGGCCCGCAGCGCGCAGGTGGTGATCATGGGACTCGGCGAGTGGCAGGGGATCTCAGGTGAGGGCTTTGACCGGTCCAGCCTTGGTTTGCCTGGCGACCAGGAGAAGCTGCTCGAAGCTGTGGCCGCCACGGGAAAGCCGCTGGTGCTGGTTCTTGAGAATGGCCGGCCGCTGACGATTGATTGGGCAGAGAAGCACGTGGCTGCGATTCTTGAGGCGTGGTATCCAGGTGAGTTCGGCGGAAGAGCGATCGCAGAGACGCTGTTCGGAGAGAATGATCCGGGCGGTCACCTCGCCATAACGTTTCCGCAGACCGTCGGACAACTGCCGGACGACTATGATGCCGACCCTTCGCGGGTGTACCGGTATGTTGATTGCGACGGCAAGCCCCTGTTTCCTTTCGGGTTTGGCCTGAGTTACACGACCTTTCGCTTTGATCGCTTGGTGGTGAAAGCGCCTGCTCGGGGCAGCAATGGCGATATCGAGGCCAGCGTCGACGTGACCAATACAGGCAAGGTTGCCGGTGATGAAGTTGCCCAGCTCTATGTGCGCGAGGAAGTAAGCAGTGTAGAGACTCCGCGCCGGGCTCTGGCAGGTTTTTCCCGAGTCCATCTTCAACCTGGGCAGACGCAGACCGTGACGTTTCGTGTACTGCGGCAGCAGCTTGCGGTATGGAACGCCGAGAGCAGATGGGCGGTTGAGCCGGGCGCCTATACGGTGTGGGCCGGCGATTCCTCCCAGGCGTCCTTGTCCGCGCAGTTCGCGCTGGAACCATGAATTTCTCATTTCTACGACTTCTCCGGCGAGCCGTGGAGGACGCAGTTCCGCCGCAGGCCCACATCTCTGAAAGGCGAGATGGGGCCCCCGCATCCAAACCCGGACTCAAGCCCGTATCGGTTGTCGGGGGAGGGATGGATGTGGGCCAACAGCTCCTCTTTTTCATGAGGGGAACCTCTGAGCAGATGCATTTCTTCGGGTACGGGAGCGCTGGCGCGGATCACGGATTTGGAGATCGCCTGCCGGAACCCCTATTCTGGATGCTGGTGTTGTGCGCTGCTGTTGCAAGTTCGCAATCGATCAACTCCAGACGCAATACGACTCCGGACGCAACAGAAGAAAGCCCGAAACTGCATGACCACGTCGCTCTCGTTCACTGGGTATGTACTGAAGAACCTCCGCCGCCGGCGCTTGAGGACACTACTGACGCTTTTCGGCATCGGCATGGCAGTGGGCGCGTTTGTCGGCCTGGTGGGCTTCTCAACCTCCTTCGAGCAGCAATGGATGCGCATTTACTCCAGCACGGATACGGACTTTTCGGTCATTCAAGGCAGCTTTCTTAATACGACACTGGACGAATCCGCGGCGGCGAAGATTCGGGCGCTACCCATGGTGGCGCAGGTTTCGCCCACGATCTTCAATCTGATGGACGTGACGCCGGAGATCAATGCGCTGGTTTACGGCTGGCAGGCCAACGCCTTCGAGTTCAATTCCCTGAAGATTCTCGAAGGCAAGCGAGTGAGCGACGGACAGCCGGAGGTGATGCTTGGCGACCTGCTTGCACAGGATCTGAAGAAGTCGCCGGGCGATGACATCGAGCTGCAAGGCACGGAGTTTCATGTGACCGCGATCTATCACGCCGCATCCACGCTGGAAGCCGCCGCGATCGTGATGCCGCTGGACGAGTTGCAGCAGCTCAGCGGCATGGATGGGAAGGTTTCAACTATCGACGTACGTCTGCGCAGTGCGCCAGAGGGCGAAGCGCAGGAGGCCTACATCCGGTCCGCGCAGGCCGCGATTCAGGCGGCGGTTCCGGGCGCGCGCGCCGTACCGGCGGCCGAGCGGGCCAGAAGCAATCAATTTGTTGAACTCGCGAAGACCTCGGCCTGGGGAACCTCGGCGCTGGCGCTGGTCATCGGCATTCTGGGCATCGCCAACACCATGGCCATGTCTGTCTTCGAGCGTACGCGTGAGATCGGCATTCTGCGTGCGCTCGGTTGGAAGCAGTGGAAGGTGCTGGCGCACATCGAACTGGAGGCAGCGTTGCTGGGCCTGGGCGGAGGCGTGCTCGGCATCGGCCTCGGCTGGTGTGCCCTGTGTCTGCTGGCGGTGTTGCCACAGACGGCAAGTTTCTTTGTGGCGACCGTGCAGTGGCCTGTGCTGGTGAAGGCGCTGGCTATTGCCCTCCTGGCCGGGCTGACGGCGGGCCTGCTTCCGGCCTGGCGCGCCGGAAAGCTCTCGCCGGTGGATGCGCTGCGCTGCGATTGAGCGATTGGAGAAACGGTATGGAAACGACTTGGAAACGGTTTGGGAACGATCGAAGAAAGGCATGATGCGATTCGGAGCTTTCTGCTTTCCGGCCACCGGGCATATCAATCCGATGACTGCCCTGGCACGCTCTCTGGAGTTGAGAGGCCATAAGGTGATTCTCTTTGGAATTGCCGACACAGAGGAGCGGGTGCGGGCCGCCGGCATCGAGTTTCATTGCATCGGCGCTGAAGAGTACCCGGCAGGTACGTTGGCCAAGCTGGATGAGCGTATGGCAGGGCTGAAGGGAGTGGCGACCCTGCGCTTCACCCTGGAGCGGGTGAGGAAGACGGCGCGAATGGTGCTGCGCGATGGACCGCGTGCGGTGCGTGAGGCCGGCGTGGAGGCGTTGCTGGTGGATGAGGCCGACTTTGCAGGAAACGTCGCCGACCATCTGGGGCTGCCCTGGATCTCGATTGCTCTGCTGCCTCCGCTGCTGCACGACGACCGGTTTCCGCCCTTCTGGCTGGGCTGGGCAGCGAGGGAGGACTGGCCGGGTAGACTGCGTAACCGGCTTGCCATCGAATTGCTGCTCTGGATCGGCGCTCCCATCTTTCGCGAGATCAGCGCCCAGCGCGTCGCCTGGGGATTGAAGCCCTACCAGCGCCCCGAGGATGGGTTGTCGACCTTGGCGCAGATCACGCAATTGCCCGAAGAGTTTGAGTTTCCGTTGCGGGGGCCAAAGCCGCCGGGACTTTATTACACGGGGCCGTTTGTCCATGCCCGGCAGCGCCCAGCGGTGGAGTTTTGCTGGGACCGCCTCGACGGACGACCGCTGATCTATGCGTCGCTGGGCACGTTTCAGAATGGCTCAGAGGGGATCTTCCGGGTGATTGCGCAAGCCTGCGAGGGACTGGATGCGCAACTGCTGATCTCGTTGGGTGGTGGTCTGGACCCGGTTCAACTGGGCCCGCTGGCGGGAGCGCCTTTGGTGGTGCGCTTTGCGCCGCAACTGGAGATCCTGAAGCTTGCCACGCTGGTGATTACCCATGCCGGGATTAACACGGCTCTGGAGTCGCTTGCCGAGGGTGTACCGATGGTCGCCGTGCCGCTGGGCAACGATCAGCCCGGGGTCGCGGCGCGGGTGAGGGCGCGCGGCGCGGGTGTGGTGGTCTCACGGCATCGCCTGACCCCGCGGCGGCTTCGCAAGGCCATCCGGCGGGTGCTGGAGGACGGCTCCTATCGGGAGGCAGCGAGGAGGCTGCAAGAGGCCATCCAGCAGATGGATGGCCCCGGCCGGGCGGCAGAGCTGATCGAAGAGGTCGTCGAGCGTCAAAGCGTAAGAGTATGAATCGTGTGGCGTAGCCTTGGTCTGCTTTGCGGAGAGCCCGGAGGCACTCGTCCATAGAGTTATGCGGATGGCTGGAGCGCCGTCGCTTTACGCCAGATGACGACCATCCGGCGGCCAGAATCGCGTTGGAGGCGAAGATTCGATGGATTTGCTCTGCGGAGGCTGAATGATCTCGAAGACCGGACCTTGTGCAAGCACGCTGGGAAGAACCAGCTCAAGATTAACATTTGTTCATGCGACCAGTTTGGCCGATGAGAAGGTTGACCTTTGGCATCGGCGGTCGTCTTTGAGGTTGGGTGTGATCGATTTTTGTAGTAGAAGATTACTTGCGTGCGGGACCATCTCGCGCGTTCCAGACGGAGGCTCAGCCGCATGAGCAGCCCCATTCTAGAAGTGCGCGAGCTGTACAAGAGTTACGAGGAGGGGCGCATCGAGGCTTTGCGGGGCGTCGATCTCTCCATTGAAGCCGGCGAGTTCGTGGCCATCAGCGGCCATAGCGGCAGCGGCAAGTCCACGCTGCTGCATCTGCTGGGGGGGCTCGATAGCCCCAGCAGCGGGGACGTTTTCTTCCGCGGCGTTCCGCTGGGTTCGTCGTTTGATCTTGATACCTATCGCTGCGATCATGTAGGCTTCGTGTTCCAGGCGTTTTACCTGCTACCCACTCTGCGGGCTGTTGAAAACGTTCAGGCGCCGATGCTGGCCTCGCGGAGCGGCGGCGGCGATCGCCGGAGGCGCGCCGAGAGTCTGCTACGGGAGATGGGCATGGAACACCGCATGGATCAGCATCCGAGCAAGCTCTCGGCAGGAGAGCGGCAGCGTGTGGCGATCGCCCGAGCGTTGGCCAATGAACCCGAAATACTGCTGGCCGACGAGCCTACGGGCAACCTGGACAGCAAGAACTCCGCGCATATTATGGAGATTCTCA
>DAHWOF010000104.1 GCA_027335345.1 Granulicella sp.
CTGGCCTGGCGATCCACCTCGTTGCGCGCCATCCGCCGCAACTTCATCATCCCCTCGGTCTCCATCAGCGTTACGGCCATTGTGCTCATGCTCGCCGGTGTGCGTCCCTGGTCCAGCGCCACCCGGGCGGATGGCGCAGTCGCCTCCAACATCTATGCCCTGGTATGCATCTCGCTCAGCGTAGGGGTCATTACCGCCATCGCCGCCGAGTTTCTGCGCGGCGCTAACGTGGTCCGGACCCAGACCGGCAAGAACCTCCTCGAATCCA
The DNA here is from genome assembly GCA_027335345.1 of Granulicella sp. Lineage (GTDB taxonomy): Bacteria > Acidobacteriota > Terriglobia > Terriglobales > Acidobacteriaceae > Granulicella. The sequence goes on from DAHWOF010000104.1 coordinate 269, forward strand.
CCATCCTGCTCACTCGCCGCAACACCCGGCGCTATGGCGGCTACCTCGTCCACTTCGGCATCGTCCTGATGTTCATTGGTCTGGCAGGCTCTGCCTTCAACCAGTCCAAAGAAGCGGAAATGAGCTTCGGCGACTCGATCAACCTGGACGGCTACAAGATCGTCTGCCAATCTTACTCGGAGGACTCCAATCCCAACTACGACTCCGAGTTTGCCCTGTTGGACGTCTTCCATAACGGCAAGAAGATCGTGCGTCTGGCGCCGGAGCGGCGCGTCTATTTTGTCAACACCGACCACGCACAGCCATCTACCGTCGTGGCCATCCACTCCACTCTGGAGAATGACCTATACGTGGTCTTCGAGGGCACCAATCCTGACAATGACAGGCCCATCATCAAGTTCTTCATCAATCCGTTGGTCAACTGGATATGGATGGGTCTGGTGGTCGTAGTCTTAGGCACCTTCGTCGCCCTGATTCCCAAACTCAAACCCTCCTCGCAGCGCCTTGAGGTTGCCTACCCCATTCCCCCGGATCTGGCGCTCGGCGGCAACCTGCAACGGACACCCTCTCCCTTGAGTTCTCCCGAGGGCCCTCATGTATAAGCGTTCGCTGCAGCTTCTTTTGGTCGTCTTCGTTGCCTTCACCATGTTTGGCGCCACCTCGCCTTCGGCGCGCTTCCAACGCCTAGGCCATGACCTGATGTGCACCTGCGGCTGCAGCGAGATCCTGCTGGAGTGCAACCATGTGGGCTGCCCCAACTCCACGGCGGAGATCGCGGACCTCCGTGCCCAGCTCAACGCTGGAGCCTCTGATTCCGACATCTTCAAGTTCTTCGTGTCGAAGTACGGCCCTACCGTGCTGGCCGAGCCGGTGCGCGGTGGCTTTGACGATGTCGCCTGGGTTGGTCCGTTCGCATTTCTTTTGCTGGGTATCGTGCTCATCCTTCTCCTGTTGCGCCTGTGGCAGAAGCGCCACGCCCAACTGGCGCCGGTTGCCTCCAATCTCCCTCCCCAGGCCGTTGATGCTCTGCGTGAGCGTATCCGCAAGGAGACCAACTATGGCGAGTAGTCTGGCCATCGACCCGCCACAGCCCTCAACCAAGACGCCTCAGCCTCCATCCAAGGAGTAGACTGGAGGGGTAACTTCGACCAGGGATCCTTTGGCTTCATGACCCGCCTGGAACTACTCACGATCGTTGTGGGCCGAGCGCGCAGCAACGGCTTTGAGTTCCGCCGCTGGTACACCAGCCGGCTTGGCCTTCCGTGGATCAGCGCTGAGGCAGCACTCACCCTCCTCGACCAACAGCGCCGCTACTACGCGCTCTTGTTCTCCCATGATTTCGCGCATGCCTTTTGGAAGGCCGGCGAAGAGATCACGTTCGCCGTCCCCGCCCAGACCTTTCAGCGGCCCATGCCGGACGGCACCATCCAGACAGTGCAACGCAAAGGCTTCATCCGCCGCTCTGCCCGACGTGATGCCTGGCGCTACCACCTACGCGAAATGGCCCTGGCTGAAGAGCCGCTCCGCTACCTGCGCAAGTACCTGAATGTGGAAGAGGATCTGAGCGAAGAGATCCAGATGGCCAAGGCTGAAGAGACTGGCCCCGCCGATTCATCCAATAGCCGCAATGTTAGGTCTGGAGAAGGGAACAAAGGTGGAAGCGGGCCCGGAGGCAACAACAGAGCCAAGTCCACGGCTCCAACGACTCCTCCAGGAGACCGCCGGATCAAGCCGCTCCCGCGCCCTATTCCCACCGGCACGCCTGGCTTCCTCCTCCGCCCCTTGAAGTAGCTTTCAGGGGGCTGGCAAGAAAAACACCAGCGGGAGAACCGGCGTCAGCCGCCGTTGGTCATCTCCTTGAGCGCTCGCTGGGCTGCCTTCTTCACCTTGGGTACCGGGTCCATGGTCAGACATTTCTTGTACTGGGCCTCCGCCTCATCGAGCTTGCCCAGCCGCCGCGCTGCCTCCGCCAGAGCCAGGTGCGCCTGAGCGTCATCATCATCGATCGAGACCGCATCGCGCGCGCGGAGATACGCTCCCCGGTAGTTCCCGCTATCCTCATAAAACGAAGCAACTTTCAGATCTTCCACTTCGCGTTGAACCCTCGTCTGATGGAAGTCGATCCCGCCCTGCTCCTTCTTCATCCATGCCGCTCGGCGCGCCGCCGCTGCCGCCGCTGCCGGGTCTGTATCCCCATTGCCCAGCGGGCCTGCGGGAGCCGCATCACTACTGGAGCTGCTGCTTGAGCCTCCTGAACCCGAACCTCCCGAACCCGGGAGGGGGCCATTGTTGGAAGGGCTGGAAGCTGCCGACGGTTGGGTGCCTCCGCCGGAATCATCTCCGGGAAAAGGAAAACGTGAAGCCGCCGGTGTCTGTCCCGCTCTGCCACTTCCCGTCTGACTCCCCGGCGTATTCGGACTCGTCGTATCTCCCGGGTAGGGAAATCTCTTCGCCGCGCTGCTCCCCGGCGCGGGAACAGGACTTTGCGGCTGCGTACTTCCACCCTGAGACTGGTTCGTACTGGGAGCCTGACAGTTCGGCCAGAAGACGGTTTTGCCATTCGCATCGGTAAATGTGCATCCGCCCTGCGGCTGGGCGCGCGCCACCTGCCAGGCGAACACCAGCCCCAAACCAGCGGCAACCGACACCCACATTCTCAGCCTGCACGTCTTCAGCATGTCTCTATTAGACGACATCCTGGCCGGCTGGGATAGCCCCAGATGCAGCGATCTCGGCCGTCCTCTTGCTATACTCCAACCCATGCCGAGCCGTACCACCCGCCCTCGCCTCATCATCCGTTCCTCCTCCATCCATGCCGCAGGATGTTACACCCTGGACCCGATCCCAAAAGGGCGCCGCATCCTGGAATACGAAGGACCCCGCATCTCCAAGCGCGACGCCGACCAGCGTTATGCGGATCGTCCCGTCACCTATCTCTTCGGCTTCGGCAACCGGGGTGAGGTGATTGACGGCTTCGGCACGGCGATGTTTCTGAACCACTCCTGCGAACCCAACTGCCAAACTGAAGAGTCCAGTGGCCGGATTTATATCCGCTCCATTCGCGACATCGCCGCCAACGAAGAGCTGCTCTACGAGTACAACCTCTACGACTCCGACGATCAGAGCGCAGACTGTTTCTGCAAAGCTCCGCAATGCCGCGGCACCATGTTCTCTGATGAAGAACTCAGACGCCGAGCGCGCAAAGACTCCCGCAAGAAGCGCCGATCCTGAGCGAGCCTGAATCTCCCCGGGGTGGAAAATTTCTCCCTGCCGCGGATCCTTCTTGCCCCGCCCGTGACAGATCTGATCCGGGTTCGGGGCAAGCCCTCCATGAAGGGACGAGCCAGCCCTGCTATCAAGATACGGAGCCTTGCCCTCGGCTTCCAGACCCTTCTCTTGCCGCGGACGCCAGGTCTTCGCTTCGCATAGATTGCTCCACAACTTCGGGCGATACAATCGACATCGTCAGCATACCTCGACGATGGCCTACCAAGTTTTAGCCCGCAAGTACCGCCCCCAGCTCTTCTCTGACGTCGTCGGGCAGGACCACGTCACCCGCACCTTGCTCAACGCTCTGACGCAGCATCGCATCGCTCATGGCTACATCTTCAGTGGCCACCGCGGCATCGGCAAAACCACTATTGCGCGCATTTTGGCTGCGGCGCTAAACTGCAGCACTCCGGTCGGCTCTGCCGAGCGCCCCACCCAGGAACCCTGCCGCAACTGCATAAACTGCCGGGAGATCTCCTCAGCGTCCCGCCAGGAGAGCTCCATCTTTGAGGAGTCGCACTCCTTCGACGTCGAGGAGATTGACGCCGCCACCAACCGGGGCATCGACGACGCCCGTCTGCTCACCGCCAAGATCCAGACGCGGCCCACCAACAAGAGCAAGTACCGCATCATCATCCTCGATGAGGCGCACCAGATCACCGATGCCGCCTGGAACGCCCTGCTGAAGACCCTTGAAGAGCCCCCGGACTGGGCCATCTTCATGTTTGCCACCACCCAGCCGGAGGACATCCCACAGACCATCCGCTCGCGCTGCCAACACTTCAGCTTTCACGCCGTACGTTTGGAAGACATCATTGGGCAGCTTCGCTCCATCGCCAACCGTGAGAACCTTGACGTCGATGACGCCACTCTGACCCTACTGGCCGAAGCCGGCGACGGCTCGATGCGCGACGCCCTGTCCATCATGGACCAGGCCATCGCCTCGGCGCAGCTCGTGCCGACAGCCTCCGGACAGGATGGCGCCCGAGATCTCCGGCCGCATCTGGAGATCGGCCAGGTGCGCGAGCTGATGGGCTCGGTTTCCAACCTGGTCTACGAGCAGATTCTTCAGGCCGTCCACGCCAAAAACTCCGCAGAGGTCCTCTCCATCACCGGTCGCCTGCTGGATGCTGGTAACGGCGCACCCCAACTGGCGCGCCAGTTCGTTCGTTACCTGCGCAACGTCCTCGTAGCCAAGGTCACCAACCTCTCTCCCGACGCCGACGCCACTGGAATTGCCGCCGATCTGCTCCAGATCTCCCCGGAAGAGCGCCGCCGCGCCGCCCGCGCCGCCGCCCTTTTCACCGAAGAGGATCTCTCCCGATTCCTCTCTATTCTCCTGCGCACCTTCGACGAACTGGGCTACCGCCAGGAACAGCGCCTCCATCTTGAGCTGGGTCTGCTCAAGCTGGTCCATGTACAGCGCCTGCTGCCGATCGAGGAGATCCTGAGCCAACTTGGACCCTCATCAACCGCCCTCCCGGGCGCCCCAGCCTCCGCCGCCCGGCCGCCAGCGGCTGCCGCGGCAGTTTCGCCTCCCGCCTCCTCACCCTGGATGAGCAGGATCGAGCCATCACCAGCAACCGTCGGCACTCCGTCCGCGCCTGGCGCTCAGCCGGAGCCTGCCAACAAGGCGCCTCGGGCGATGCGAACCTCGGCTGGCGATCCAGCGGCTCCAACAGGATCCCGGCTCACCGCGCCGGATACGGTCCTCAGCCCCCCAGCCAAAACTGTTCAGGACGCCGGCCCTCGTTCCGGAGCCTCCAACGTGACTTCTGGCTCCCTGGCACTGGCCGATGAGCCTCAGCCGACCACCTCGCCGTCCCTTCGCGGTTCCCTTCAGGAAGATCTGCAATCTAAGAAGATTTCACTCCCTCATGAAGGCCCACAGTTGGTTTCTGGTCAGGCGTCGATCGAAAACCTCTCCTGCCCAATCTCGCCTGCGAGCGACACTTCTCTGGACGCTCTGCAGACGGCCCTCGTCTCCGCCCTAGCCGCCGTCAAGGGACAGCAGTCCGCCTCTGAACAGATAGAAGACGCCACCCTCACACGCAACGGCCAAACCCTGGAGATTCATGTCCCCGTCTCCGCCACCATGCTGCCACTGGTGATCAATAGCGACGCGGAGCGTATTCTCCAGGCGGCACTGCGCAGCGCCGCCTCCGGCGACCTCAGCTTCAAGCTGATCCCTGCAGCCGCGACGCCAACCGACAAAGTCCGCAAGCCTCGCGCGGCCGCCCTGGGGTCAGTCGCGGAGATGGCCAGGAACCATCCAATGGTTCAAGAGGCCCAACGGTTATTCTCCGCCGAGATTAGTAATATCCTCGACCTGCGAGACAAGGCATAAGGAGCGACGTGCGGAACTCGGCGAGCATCTGAGCAGCATGCATGGCTCAAACGCAGGCCGGCGGATGAAAAGTTCAACCTATCTTGCAGGCTGGATGCGCTGCAGGATCTGTCCGCAGCCATGCCGCATCAGACGTGGAAACAGATCTGAAACCAAGAGGCCAATCGGAGCTTATGGAAATTGACGTAAACAAGATGCAGGAGATGTTAGCCCAGGCGCAGCAGATGCAAGAAACGATCGACCAGCGCTTGGCTAGCTCCATCGTAGAGGCTGAGGCCGGCGGAGGAGCCGTCAAGGCTCGCATGAATGGCCGCAAGGAACTGCTAAACCTCACCATCGCGCCCTCCGCGGCCCAGGCCGCAGCCTCTGATCTCACCCTGCTGGAAGACCTGATCGTCGCTGCTGTCAACGCCTGCGTGCGCAAAGCGGATGACGCCGCCAAGTCCAGCGCAGCCGGCATCTTTGGGAGCCTTGGCCTCCCCGGGCTTTAGCCATGGCGCCACGCTATGCAGAGGCCATGGAGAGGCTGATTGAGGAACTCCGGAAACTCCCCGGGGTCGGAACCAAGTCGGCGCAGCGCTTCGCCTTTCACCTTCTCCGCGCGCCCAGCAGCGATGCCGAGGCGCTCTCGGAGGCGATCCTCCGCCTGCGCGCCAAGCTCCGTCTCTGTTCGCTGTGCAATCACATCACCGACGCCGACCCCTGCGCCTACTGCTCCCACCCGGCGCGCAATCCACACCTCATCTGCGCCGTCGAGGAACCAACCAGCATCAGCGCCATCGAGAAGACAGGAGCCTTCAATGGCCTCTATCATGTGCTGCATGGAACGATCTCTCCGGTCAACGGAGTTGGCCCGGAGCATCTCCGCTTGGCCAACCTCTGGCCGCGCCTGGAGGGCGCCGATGAGCTAATTCTGGCAACCTCTCCCACTATGGAGGGCGAAGCAACGGCGCACTATATCGCCGATGAGGCGCACAAGCGCTATCCGCTGCTGCACATCAGCCGGATTGCAACCGGCGTTCCTGCCGGAAGCGATATCGAATATGCCGACCAAGTGACCATGACCCGTGCGCTGGAGGGCCGACGAGCGATGGAATGAGGCAGGTGCGCCGTCCGTGCCATTGTTCTCCGCTCCCGCGAAGCCCATGGCGCCGGCGCAAAAGCCAAGTTCTGCGGCAGCCTCTCGCGTGCGGCCTCTCACCTGGAAACCGTTTTACTCTTCTTCCTCGGCGACCGGCGCCGGAACCCCGCCCTCCCTCCGCATCCTCAAATACCCGCGGATAAAGGGCTCAAGATCTCCATCCAGAACCTTGTCTACATCCCCGACCTCCACCCGCGTGCGCAGGTCCTTGGCCATGCGATACGGCTGCAGAACATAACTGCGAATCTGGGAGCCGAACTTGATGTCGAGCTTGGAGTCCTCCAGCTTACGGCTGATCTCCTTCTTCTTTTCGAGCTCATACTCATACAGCTTGGACCGCATCATCTTCATAGCCCGGTCCTTGTTCTTGTGCTGGGAACGCTCGTTCTGGCAACCGGTCACAATCCCAGTGGGGATATGAGTAATACGAACAGCGGAATCGGTCGTGTTCACGTGCTGACCACCCTTGCCGCCGGAGCGATAAGTGTCAATGCGGAGATCCTCGGGTTTGATATCAATGACGATCGTATCGTCGATCTCCGGCGAGACAAACACGCTGGCAAAGCTGGTGTGACGGCGTTTTGCGGAATCGAACGGCGAGATGCGCACCAGGCGATGCACACCCGTCTCTCCACTCAGGAGCCCAAAGGCAAACTCACCGGCGATGGTGAAGGTAGCTGACTTGATGCCTGCCTCATCGCCATCCTGGATCTCGTTGATCTCGACCTTGAAGCCCTGGCGCTCGCCCCAGCGAAGGTACATTCGCATCAACATCTCGGCCCAATCCTGGCTTTCGGTGCCTCCCGCGCCCGGATGCACAGTGACAATCGCCGGCAGCGGATCCGTCTCTCCGCTCAGCATGGTCCTGGATTCGAGCTTCTCGGCAAACTCCAGTAGCGCAGCAATCTCACGCTTCAGATCGGCTTCAGTGTCTTCACCCTCACGAGCAAGTTCGAAGTAGGCATCGATGTCCTCGGAGCGCCGCTCCAACTCCGCCTCATCGGACAGCAGCGTCTCCAGGCGCTTGCGCTCGCGCATCAGCGGCTGCGATTTTGCCGCGTCCGCCCATACAGATGGGTCGGAGATCTTTTGCTCAACGGAGGCCAACTCGGAACGCAGGCGAGGGGCGTCAAAGATACTCCCGCAGTTCACGCACTTTCTCGCGAACCGGGGAGTAGGAAAAGTCAAGATCACTCAGCATAGGTATAGTTTACCCCGGGGTTCAGCCACGAGGCTATCGCCCCATCGAGTTGTCTGGGCGGGCCGGCCATTCCCCCAATAGCAACAGCATGGAAATTGCTAGGACGCAAAACCATGCAAACCAGTCACCGTGACGGCTGTAGAAGGTAATATCGCTGTAAAAGCCAAAAGGGACCTCCACAGAGGCGCGAATATGGCGCGGAATCGTTCTTATGACGCGTCCCTGAGGATCAATCGCCGCCGTCACTCCCGTGTTAGTGGCGCGCAACAACCAGCGATGATTCTCAATGGCGCGCATCCGAACCATATCTAGATGCTCCCACGGCGCGCTGGTGTCTCCATACCACCCGTCGTCAGAGATGTTCACCAGCACCTGGGCGCCCTCCGTGGGGAAATGCCTAAGCTCGTCGCCAAAGATGGACTCGTAACAGATAAAGACGCCATACTCCCGAGCGCCGGCCATAAAGACCGAACGGTGAACCCCCGGAACAAAGAGCAGTCCGTCAAGAAGATTCCCGGTAAAGAAAAAAAGTGGCTTATAGGGTACATATTCCCCAAACGGCACCAGATGCATCTTGTCGTAGCGTCCCGCGTAGGATCCGTTGGAGCGGAAGAAGCTGGCGGAGTTATAAAGCCTGGGTTGACCGTCTTCATACCCTGCCAACGTAATATCATTCACAATCACCGAGGCCTTTGTCTCAATCGCCAGCTTGCCGATCGTGCTACGCAGCATCGGATCCGTGTCCACAAAATCCGTCGGAGCCTCCGGCCAGATGATGATCCGCGATGGCTGCCCCCGTTGGGTACCGTAAAGTTGGTGCTCCTCGTCCGTGATGGAATAGGTGGGGTGGCGGCTAAGTTGCGAAAAAGAAGCGAGCATCTGCTGCTTGCTCTCGGTCTCCGTGGAAGCTTCACTTCCTACTCTCAGATTTTCCTGCAACAGCGTGGCCGCCTCCGGAGCGCGCTCTGCTACACTGTGCGCTCCATCCATAGTTACGATTGTCGCAACCGCTGCGACAAGAGCGGCCATCGCCACGCCGACAAATCTGCGAGACGGGGGGTACCTTTGTCTAACCAGATCATTGCCTGAAATCCGTTTCATCCCCGGTTCTGGCCGAAGCAACCACAGCGCGTTGCCCGCCGCAACCACAAAAGATAATCCCATCACTCCAGTCCAGGGCGCCAGCCGGGTGAGAAAGAGGTTATCAATCTGCGTATAACCCAGCAGATCCCAGGGAAATCCCGTGATGCGAGCTCGCGCCAGCTCTACGGCAACCCATAGAAACGGAACGGCGCAAAGAACCTGATTTCGCGAGTATCTGAATCCGAGCACGGTAACGAAAGAGCCAAAGAGCGCCGTGTAGAGCCCCAGATAAAGGGAAAAAAGAAGAAGAATTCCCAGCGAGGGGAGCCGCGGAATATCTCCGTAGAGGTGCATCGTCCGGTAGATCCAGTAGCAGTTTCCTGCGTACCAAAAAACACCTTGGGCATAGCCGAGAAGCGTTCCCTGAAGGAGTTTCAGAGCTTTGCCTCTTTGATCACGATGCAGCAGAGCAGCCAGCAGAGGCGTCAGGCAGAACCAGCAAAATACTCTTCGCCATAGAGGAACTGGACCAGCGATGGGAAAAGGCGCGATCTGCAAGAGGGCAGAAAGGAGTGAAAGAGCCCATAGCCGCGCTGGAATCGACCGCATCGCTTTGAGTCTAGCACTGGGAAGCCACAAGCCTGCACCACTTCAGCTATTTGCGCTAAGTTGCGTGAGCATCTTATCGATGGCAGTCATTCCACAAAGGATCACCCCCGCATTCCCGCTCTTATGACCCAACGATCAAGATCGCCACCATCTCTCGGTCGTCTCACTGAACTTTCCCTTGAGCCCCACTAATCCCGGTTTTTTTCCAAAAACAATGTAGATAAATTTGCGCATTCACGAGACATAATTATAAAATTGACAATGTTGCGGACAATTCGCGATGATTTTCAGGAGATCGGCAACATGGGAGAGGAACTAACGAATGGACGTTCGTAAGATTATCGCTGAAATTGACGCCAAGATTGCCTCACTGCAGCAGGCGCGTGCCGTACTCATTGGCTTGAATGAGGGCGCTGTTGAAGAGAAGCCACGCCGCGGGCGCCCCAAAGGAAGCACCAATGCAGCGCGAGCAGCCGCAGCAGCAAAAGCAGCCGCTCCGCGGGTGCGGCGCAAGAGGCGTAATCTGAGCCCAGAGGGTCGCAAGCGGATCGCTGACGCGATGAAACGCCGCTGGGAGGAACGCCGCAAAGCCGGCTCCAAGACCGCAAGGAAGGCAGCCGGGAAAAAAGAGGCTGCTGCGAAATAGTTCGTCCGGCCAACAGCGTCTTGAACAGTTTGACTAGGCGCGCATGATGGGTAGCCAGACTCCACCGCGAGCCTCTTTGATCTGACGCAAATCCCCAAACCGGATGCGCAAGACGAGTTGCATGAAACCAACCGCTCCGGCACCGGCCTGATCACTCATCCTGACCGGGCCGATCGTGTTTAACCCGTCACAGCCGAACCGCGCAACGCATGCCGGCCAGGCTTCCCCCCAAAAAACTGCTGGCCAAGCCGTGGCCGGAAAGAGAATCCGTCTTCCCGGAGAATTAGCTAGGCCGAAACCATCTTCCCCACAGCATCCCGATCCATCGCCTCATCGATACACAATAACCTCGCGCACATTGTCCTTATCCAGAAAGAAGCGCGCGCTGCTGTAACCCTCTAGAAACTTTTCCACTTGGCGAGTCTGATAGATTTTGCGTACCGGGAAGCTTCCACCATCGTGGACGATAAGCTCATCCCCGTCGCTCAGTTGAAAGCGAGCGTAGGCTGTCTCTGGACCGCTGAGGCGTCCGTGAAAGAAGGCCAGCAGCAGGCCATCCGGACGCAGAACCTGGCGCAGGCGCTCAAACAGCGCCGGCACCATCTCCGGTGGCAGATAATTTACGGTATCCCACAGGAGAATGACGTCAAAGTCTCGGCCGGAGAACTCCAGGTTCGCTGCCAGGAATCCATCCGTATCAAACTGCGGATGGGCCTCCTTTTCCTCGGATTCCTGTACCGGTTTCAACCACTCGGGCCGAGTGGCATCTTGCACCATATTGGCCATGTAGACGCTGTGCCCGCGGGAGGTCAGATAGTTGATATTCGCTGGAGAAGTGGCGCCAAAGTCCAACACTCGCAGCGAAGGAGTCCTTTCCAGATAGCTGCGCACCTCGATCCAACCGCGCGAATGGCGTGGAGGACGCTCCGCCGGATGCGCAGAGGCTCCACGCTCTTTCTTGAAGATGTCAAACATGGTCATCCACTCCGCGCCGCATACTTCCAGACGCTCCCCCCTCAGAAGCCCCTACTCTGGGTTAGATGCATCTTGATGACGCCGATCTCTACGAAAAAGGCTGGTCAGCTCTGGCGGGATCAACCGCACCCTTGATCGTGGCGCCATCCTCCATCGATAGACGGGCCGTGCAAATGTCACCCAGCACGATGGAACCGTCCCGCAGTTCCACTCGACCGGTAGCTCGGATCTCTCCCTCCACTCGTCCGGCAACGATAACCTCCTGCGCAGAGACGCTGGCGCGCACCCGGCCATCCGCACGTATCGTCAGGCGTGCTCCGGGGAGCCGAATTTGCCCCTCCACCTCGCCATCGATGATCAAGTCAGCAGATCCAGAAAGTTCACCGCAAAATTTGATCTCGCGTCCTAAGACTGTTTCGCTTTCGCTTCGATTCATATCGGAAAGAGTCTCCTGCATCATAATGAGGTTGTTGAAAACAGATCTTTGGACACGCGACTACCCTATCGACCACGAACCTGAGTTTGCCATTCCAGCGTTTGCTGTGCCTCGCTCCCCGTTTCGGCTTCTCTTGCAGCAAACTCCTAATGAAGCGTAGCGCTCACATCCCTGGTAAGCAGACTATATATCAACCCAAGGCGGATCACACGTCCAGCCTTCAGAATGTATCTTGCGTCTAACGGGTGAGCAAGCGACGGTTTGGGGTACGATCAACGCTCTTGATGCATCCTCCATCTCCTTCTCCTGGAAATGGATTGCCCCTATGGAGCGGATTCCGGAGAGTACGGCCCTTTGGCGACAGGCTCTTCCAGCCCTCTTCTGTACCTGCTGGCGGTTAACCTCCTGCCGGGCGGGAGGGCAGAGTTGGCAGCGCTGAGGCCAAGAGATCCTCCCCACGGTCTACCTCCGCATCCTCCAAAGCCCGTCAGACGGTACCCGTTCCCCTGCCTCTGCCCAACTCGCCTCTGTCATGGGTTCAAAATGCCGTGCGCCTTGAGGCCATCGTTCTATCCCCGTCCAACCGGCTTCCACCCAATTTTGAGTGTCCCCTACAGGCCTGCTTCGAGAGACTTATCTACACTGAAAAGACTAAGGCTCACCTGAACTACGACAACCTTCTCCGAAGAGACATCTTCTACGCTGTCACTGCATTGCCGCGCCGCAGCGTTCTGCGGCGCACAGTGATTCGCTCGATGCGATCCCTCTGTTCGGCATAGCCTCGGCCGGGCGTGGTGGGAACGGTAATGGTCCCCTCCGGGCTGACTGTAACCTCCGGCTCGATGATGTCCTGTGCCCAGTAGCGCTTTGAGGCGGAGACATCTCCAGGAAGCGAAAAGTTAGGCAGCGAAGAGAGCGCGATGTTCTGTGCCCTGCCGATCCCTGTCTCCAGCATGCCCCCGCACCACACCGGAACGCCAAACTCCTGCGCGACATCGTGGATCGCCAGCGCTTCAGTAAATCCACCCACGCGGCCCACCTTTATATTGATGATCTTTCCGCTACCCAGTTCCAGGGCGGCGCGCGCGTCACGCCGGTTGCGGATACACTCGTCCAGGCAGATCGGGGTGTTGATGCGGCGCTGCAACTGGGCATGGAAGTAAAAATCGTCATGCCACAGCGGCTGCTCGATCATCAACAGATGGAACTGTTCCCAGGACTCAATCGCCGCCATGTGGCCGGGGTTATCCAGCCGGTAAGCGGAGTTGGCGTCACAGCTCAGCAGAATCTCCGGCCAGCGTTCGCGCGCCATCGCGAAGATCTGCGTGTCCCACCCTGGCTTGCACTTCAGTTTGATGCGCTGATAGCCTGCGGCAAGCTCCCTTGCAATCGTCTCCATCAACCGCTCTGGCGTTGCCTGAATCCCGATGGAGACGCCGCAGGGGATGGTCGCACGCGTTCCGCCCAGCAGCTTGGCCAAGGGGATTCCCTGCCGCTCGGCATCGAGTTCCCAAACCGCATTCTCCAGGGCGGCCTTGGCCATACGGTGGCCGCGCACCGGCTCGAAGAGCGCAGGGCAGTCCCGGCCGCTGGAGATCTCAGCCTCCAGCAAGCGTGGCGCCAACTCCATCTCCGTAATCATCCAGGCCGTATCCACCTGTTCATCAGAAAAGTACGGATGTTCGCCGGCCACGCACTCGCCCCACGCGCTGCGGCTCTCAGACTCGATCTCCACGAGCAGAATGCGGCGGCCGGTGGTGACGCCAAAGCTGGTCTCAAATGGATGCGCCAGCGGCATTTGAACTTCGCGAAGTTGAATGGCATCGATCTTCATTTCGACTCACTCCAAAATGCTGTTGGGCTACAACCGGTTCAAAGATCCTCAGCGAGTAGGGTGCTCATCCCAGAAACCGAGCTGAAACGCTCCGTCTCCGTCTTCATCGCGTTGGTAGCCAAGAGCGGCCAGACCTTTGGCAAATCCGGACTCGAGTTTCAGAGCGTTACACCGCTGTACCTCAAGGGCATGGGCGCGATCAGCGGGAGATGCCTTCCATGCATAGATCGCAGCCGGCACCTCCACCCGGTCCAGCACCTCGAAGGGTTGTGCCTCGCCGCTCAGAGCGCGTTTCACCCGCCGGGAGTTTAGCCACCACTCGGCGTAGACCCGATCCGTAGGCAGTCCTCCCTGTAGCGGTGAGCTGGAGGCGCCATAAAAATTATGCTGGTAACGGCGCACAATCGCACCCAGCTTCTGAATGTTGATATATGCGTTCTTGATCTCCAACGGATCGAAGGTCCACTCCATCAGTTCGAATCCACGCTGCAACGCATCTTCCCTCTGCGCCAGCTTCAGGGCTTTTGCAATCCCTTGATTCCGGAACTCCGGCAGCACCCCTACCATGTGCGAGTGCAGATAGGGCAGACCATCACGATAGGCCGGCAACGCCATCGCAAAACCCACCGCATCGGAGCGACCCTCCAGGAAGGCCCCCATCACCTGGCCGCCGATGCGAGAGGCCAGCAGAAACATCCGGCGCGGAATCATGTCGGCCGGATCGTAGCCCCAGACCGCCTCCTCCAGCCTCACGCACTCTTCAAACTCTTCCAGCAAGTGAAATCTCTGGATACGAATCGCCGCCTGCTGTGTCTCGCTCAACCCTCTCCCTCCACAGAAGTGCTCTGTTCCTACAGCTCCGATCGCTTCCCCGGCGACTCCATGCGCACACGTTCGGCGTCCTTGGCCTGCCTCCAAAGATCCTCCAGAACCTCCGGCGCCAGCACAGCAAGCTGTTCCGCTCCTCCGCCCTGGCGTTCCATCGCAGCAAAGCGGGTGCGAAATCTGGCGTTGCTGCCGCGCAAGGCGGACTCCGCATCGATCTTCAGATGGCGCGCCAGGTTCATCATGGTAAACATCAGGTCGCCAAACTCCGCCTCGATCCTGGCCGCATTCTGGCATTCCACCTCGGCCCGCAGCTCAGCCGTCTCCTCGGCCAGCTTCTCAAAGAGTCCCTCGGCGTTGGGCCAGTCAAACCCAATCTTCGCCGCCTTGGAGCCCAGCTTGGAAGCCTCCAGCGTCGCCGGCATGGTTCGCGGCACCTCATCCAGCAACGAGTTGGCAGCCGGCCGGGACCGCTTCTCCTCTGCCTTCGTCTGCTCCCAGTTGCGCAGCACAGCGTCCGCATCCTCGGCGCTCGCGTCGGCAAAGACATGAGGATGTCGGCGAATCAGCTTGGCGCTGAGATTCTCTGCCACCTCGCGAAGGTCAAAGTAACCGGCCTCGCTGGCCATCTGCGCGTAAAACAGAACCTGCAGAAGCAGGTCGCCGAGCTCGTCCTTCAACTCTGGCCAAGCTCGGCGCTCAATGGCGTCAAAGACCTCATAGGTCTCCTCCAGCGTGTGCCGCTTGATGGTGTCGAAGGTCTGGTCGCGGTCCCAGGGACATCCCCCTGGAGCTCGAAGACGAGCCATAATCGCCGCAGCGCGCTGCAACGCAACCGCGGCCCGCGCCTGATCTTCTTCCCCTTCGATCGCCTCCCAAGCGTCCATTACCTCAGCTTACCCGATTTCCACTCACGGGCTGCGCCGCCACCCCCAATGCTGGCGATACGACCTTTCCCGGGCAGCGAACCCTCAACACGAATCTTTGCGTCAGAACTCGCAAACAGGCTCCGGTTGAAGTTCTAGACTGGAAGGAGCCGATGGACCTCCACGAAAAGATCCGCACACTGCCGGCCAGCGCCGGCTGCTACCTCTATAAAAACGCCGAAGGAGAGGTGATCTACGTCGGCAAGGCGAAGAACTTGCGCGCGCGGGTCCGCTCGTACTTTCTCGCCGCGGCGCAGGTCAATGCCAAAACGGGTTCGCTCATGCGCGAGGCGGTTGACCTGGAGTACATCCTGGTGGCCAACGAACAGGAGGCGCTGGCGCTGGAGAACAACCTCATCACACAGCGCAAGCCCCGCTTCAACATCCTCCTGCGCGACGACAAGACCTACCCCTACATCAAACTAACGTTGGCCGATCGTCATCCCAAGGTCTTTGTTACCCGGCGCGTGCGCAAGGACGGCAGCGCGTACTTTGGCCCCTACTTTCCCGGCAGCCTGGCCTCCCGCCTGGTCGATCTCATCCACCGCAACTTTCTCATTCCTAGCTGCAAGGTGGACCTCAACCGCTATCATCCGCGCGCCTGCCTACAGTACTACATCCAACGCTGTCTAGGCCCCTGCGTGGAAGGCCTGGTGTCTTCGGAAGCCTATGCCCAGGCAGTCCGCGACGTGCAGCTCTTCCTGGAGGGAAAGTCCAGCGAACTGGAGGCTCGGCTCACTGAGCGCATGCAGAAAGCCGTGGAGGAGATGCAGTTCGAACTGGCGGCCAAGCTGCGCGATCACATCCTCACCCTTCACCAGGCACAGCACCGGCAGCGAATCGCCTCCGCCGAAGAGGAGGATGTGGACGTCTTTGGATTTCACTTCGAAGGTGGAATGCTCGCGCTGAACCTCTTCCATATGCGCGCAGGCAAGATTGTAGACCGGCGCGAGATGTTCTGGGAGGAACTGCCGGAGATCGCCCTCACCGAAGCTTTCGATGCCACGGAGCCGGGTTCGGAACCAAATCTGGAGCCGGATCCAGACCTCAGCTCGGAAGCTGCTCCGGCAGCCCCGGACCTTACAAATTTCGGGATGCCAGCGGCGCATGCGCCGCAGGGCGATGCACAGCCACTCACCTTCTCTGCGGCGGCCTTTCTCTCTGCCCTTCTCAAGCAGCTCTACCTTGACCAGACCTATGTTCCAAGGAACATCTATGTTCCGGTCGACTTTCCCGACCGTCTGCTGCTAGCTGAAGCGCTGAGCCGACGCCTTAACCGCAAGATTGAGATTAGTGCGCCGCAGCGCGGAGAAAAACGCTCTTTGCTGGACCTGGCCGGTCAGAACGCCAAGCAGTCCTTCGACCAGCGCTTCCGCATTTTGCAACCCAGTCTCCAGGCCATCCAGGATGCCTTGCAGGACGCCCTTATGCTACTCGAGCCGCCGCAGCGCATCGAATGCTTCGACATCTCCCATATCCAGGGAGCCGAAACCGTGGCCTCCATGGTGGTCTGGGAGAAAGGGGCGATGAAGAACTCCTCCTACCGCAAGTTCAAGATTAAGACCGTCACTGGCGTGGACGACTTTGCCTCCATGCGCGAGGTCGTTCATCGCCGTTACAGCCGGCTGCAGCAGGAGGGCAATCCAATGCCTTCGCTGGTGCTCATCGACGGCGGCCTGGGACAATTGCACGCAGCAGCCGCTGCGCTGGACGCGCTCGGTCTGGCCGCTCAGCCCCTGGCCTCCATCGCCAAACGCGAGGAGATCCTCTACCTGCACGGCCAGGAGGACGAACCGGTGGTGCTGGAGCGCCGCTCGCCCGTGCTTCATCTGGTCCAGAAGATCCGCGACGAGAGCCACCGGTTTGCCGTCAACTACCATCGCAAGCGGCGTCAGATGCGCGACCGAGCCAGCGAGCTGGATGAGATTCCCGGCGTGGGAGCCATCACCCGCCGTCGTCTGCTGGAGCACTTTGGCAGCATCCAGGCCCTCCAGCAAACGGCTCAGAGAGATCCCGAAGCCCTTACCGCGGTGGTCAACAAGCCGACCGCTGAAAAGATCCGCCGCTTCTTCGCCGCTCGCCTGGATGCAGACGCACCGAGCCATCTGGTAAAGATCACCACCCATTGATCAAACTCTGAAGGGAGATCTTCACTCAAAAAAAGCAAGGTATTCTGCTCGACAGAGAGGAGAGCAAACTTTGACCCAATCCTGAAGGCTCTTTGATCGATAGCTCAAGCGGGCCTCTGCGCTCCCTCCAGCCTGGGAGCCCCGCAAAAGAACTCAGGAGCCCCCCTCTGGCTTCAAAAAAGTGCCTCCGTTGAGCTCCTCAAACGCACGCCGGAGCTGTTCCTGCGTGTTCATGACGATCGGTCCGTACCAGGCTACCGGCTCCCCGAGCGGCTTGCCGGAGACCAGCAGGAAACGGATTCCCTCATCGCCCGCCTGAACAACAACTTCGTCGCCGCGATCAAAGAGCACCAGGGAGCGGTTGTCTGCCTGCGCCGGAGGTGTCTTGTCCCACCAACCCACTGGCTCTGTCGGCACTGCAAGCGGACTCGAGGCATTGCAGAACTTTCCGGAACCCGCAAAGACGTACGCAAAGGCATGGCGGGTTGTTTCCACGGGGAGCGTCTTTCTTCTGCCCGGCGGAATGGATACGTCCAGATAGATGGGATCGGCGGCGATCCCGTCCACCGGACCTTTCTTGCCCCAGAAGCTGCCGCAAACGATCCGGACGCCGGTTCCATCGTCATCTTTGACCAAAGGGATCTCCGGCGACTTCACTTCCTGATAGCGTGGCGCCGTCATCTTCAGCGACGACGGCAGATTCGCCCAGAGTTGGAATCCGTGCATCCTTCCCTCCTGATCTCCTTTGGGCATCTCTTGATGAATGATTCCCCTTCCCGCTGTCATCCATTGCACATCGCCGGCGGCTATGGCTCCGTGGTTCCCCATGCTGTCTCCGTGCTCCACGGTCCCAGCCAGAACATAGGTGACTGTCTCGATGCCGCGATGAGGGTGCCAGGGAAAACCGGCCAGATAATCCTCGGGGATGTCGTTGCGGAAATCATCGAGGAGAAGGAAGGGATCAAACTCGGATGTCTTTCCAAAGCCGAATGCGCGTCGCAGGCGCACTCCGGCGCCCTCCAGAGTCGGCTTCGAAAGGATAAGTTCTTTGACGGGTCGAATAGACATGAATGCCCCCATAAGAAGCTCGTGGTTGATTCGATGCAATACTACGCCTGCCTCTCAACGGGATGCACATGGACATCCTCGCCAGCGCAGAATGCCCTGTGCTACCCATCGCAGATGGGCAAACTCTAGGCAAGCATTCGCGGCGGAGCAGGCGCATAACCGTTCTCTACATACCAGGAACAAGCGGCGCGTAATGCTGCCTCCACACTGCCCACCCGTAGCCCCAACTCGCGCTCCGCCTTGGCCGAACTGGCGAACATCTTCTTTCGCCCCATCTTCACCGCCTC
>DAHWOF010000108.1 GCA_027335345.1 Granulicella sp.
AACAGCCGACCAACACCAGATGCAGAAGTATCTACCTGTATCCCTCTCGTCAACCCTGACCGATGCGCCTTCGCCTTTTCTTCATGCGATAGCCCTGAGATCGCGGCAGAGATGCAATAGGTTCGATCGTTACGCAAGTAGCCAGAGGCTCGGGATCCGCCCGCCTACGGGAGATCGAGTCGCCGGTGGAACAGAAGCTCTTCGCACGCCCTTTCTCCAAAGCCGGGTTCTCGATATGGCTGGCGGTTTCGGCCACGGTCAGTTTCTGCTGCATACTCGCCCGTGCGGCGTAAGGATCCTCAGGCGGCTTCGAGCAGCTTCGCAAGGTGGAATCGCCTGCTGCTCTCTCCCGTTCCTGTTCCCTGCTGCTTGGTGCTTGCAATCACATCCCGGCGCCTCGCCGTACCGCTAGATTATGGTATGAGCGACGAAACCGGAACCCGGCAGACAAGTTCGCGTGAGATTCCGTTCAACTACACCTCGGCAGACGATGCGCAGGCCATCTCGTTTCTGCTGGGTCCTGAGACGGTCGCAACACTGGAGGAACTGCGCAGCGCACGGGTGACGGGCCGCAGTGCGCGGCGGCTGATGCGCATCTTTGGAGATCTGCTCATTCATCGCCGCAATCCCTATCTCTTCCAGGAGCTCATCGACTCCGGTTCACGACGTCAGAGATTCTTCAAGCAGATCGAGAAGGATTTTCAGGCGATCGCAGAAGCCGCTCGGGGCGATGTGCGCGTGCTGGATACGCTGGCGCGCTGCCGCACCCTCATCGATCAGCTTCGCCAGGATGTAACGAGCGCTCCCAGCCTGCGTGCCCAAATCCGCCGTGAACTGGGCCCGATCGTAGGAACAGCCAATGTGCTCTTTGACCCGTTCTCACTGGTCTCGCATGCCACGGACGCCACTGATTGGCGCCTGCACCTACCGTTGGCCGTGGTCACACCGGAGCAGGAGGCTCAGGTTGCTCCGCTGCTGCTGGCCATCTCCAGGCTTGGGCTGAAAGCAATTCCTCGTGGCGCCGGCACCGGCCTGACCGGAGGCGCCGTGCCACTACGCTCCGGCTGCATCATGATCAACACCGAGCGCATGGATCATATCCGCTCCGTCTCCGAGCACGAGATTCTCCAGGCGAACGGTGGGAGCCGCACGGCGATGGTCATGGATGTCGAGGCCGGTGTTGTGACCGAGCAAGCCATGGAACACGCCGCCCAGCATGGACTCGTCTTCGCCACCGATCCCACCAGCGCCTGGGCCAGCACCATCGGGGGGAACATCGCCGAAAACGCCGGCGGAAAACTTGCTGTCCGTTGGGGCACCTGCATCGACAACCTGCTGGAGTGGAGCATCGCCATGCCCGGTGGGCAACGTTGGACCGTGGCACGCATCCATCATCCCCTGCGAAAGATCCTGCCCGATGACATTGTCGTCTTCGAGGTCCGCGACGAGCAGGGTCAGAAGATTAAATCCATTCCTCTGCGCGGCGCCGAGATTCGCAAACGCGGGCTGTGGAAGGATATCACCAACAAAGCCCTGGGTGGAGTGCCCGGCCTGCAGAAGGAAGGCACCGACGGCGTCATTACCTCAGCCCGCTTTATTCTCTATCCGGCATACAAGGCCAAACAGACCCTCTGTTTGGAGTTCTTCGGCCCCGACTTCGATGAGGCTAGCCGGGTGATTGTCGAGCTTGCCCGAGCATTTCCTCTGCCCACCGATCATCAGGAGGCGCTACTTGCTCTTGAGCACTTCGACGACGAGTATATTCGCGCCATCCATTACAAGGTGAAGGCGGCTCGCGCACAGACGCCGCGCGCCGTGCTGCTGATCGACGTCGCCGGCCAGAACCTCGAGCAGACCCAGCGCGGCGTGGAACGCGTCCGCGCGCTGCTCGCAGCACATCAGAACACCGTTATGTTCCTCGCGCGTAACCATGAAGAGGCGACCCAGTTCTGGCAGGATCGCAAAAAACTGGGAGCCATTGCCAAACGCACGAACGCCTTCAAGATGAATGAGGACATTGTTCTTCCCCTGGAGTCGCTGGCCGAATTCGCTGACTTTGTGGATCAGGTGAATACCGCCGAAGAGCGCTATGCGCAACTGCGGTTCGCCGCTCGCGCTGAAGAGATATTGCTGCGCCGCCTGGCTCAGGAGGATCCAGAGCCGTTTGCCGCGCAGACCCCGGCTCGCGAGGAGATCTTCTCCCAATTCCGCCAAGCGATCGCCGTCGAAGAGGGGAAATCCCTGCGTTCGCTCATTCGGCTTCAAGCCTTCAAGCACAACCTCGATCGCCTGATGCGCGGCTATCCCGCCATTCTGGATGCGCTCGACAAAGCCTACCGCGAGGCGCGCGACCGGCGCATCGTGCTGGCCACGCACATGCACGCTGGTGACGGGAACGTGCATGTAAACATCCCCGTGCTCTCCAATGATCATGCCATGCTCAAGCGCACCGATCAGCGCATCGACGAGGTGATGGCCAAGGTTATCGCGCTGGGCGGGGTGGTCTCCGGAGAACATGGCATCGGCATCACCAAGCTCAAGTATCTCGACCCCGAGAGAGTGGCTGAGCTCGAAGCCTATCGCGCAGGGGTCGACCCGGATGGCCTGATGAACCCCGGCAAGCTCCAGGACTTTCAGGCTCTCGGCCATGTTTTTACCCCATCGTTCAACCTGCTGGAACTCGAGGCTCGGATCCTTCAGCATGGCAAGCTCGAAGAACTTTCCAAGATGATTGCCCACTGCGTGCGCTGCGGCAAATGCAAGCCGAGCTGCTGCGTCCATATCCCGGGCAGCGGCATGTTCTATCATCCGCGCAACAAGAATCTGGCCATCGGGTCGTTGATCGAGGCCATGCTCTACGACGCGCAGCGCCGGTTTTCAGCGAGCTTTGAGCTGCTCCCGTGGCTGGAGGAGATCTCTGACCATTGCACCCTGTGTCACAAGTGCCTCGCTCCCTGCCCTGTCGACATCGATACGGGCGCGGTGACCGTTCTGGAACGCGAGATTCTCGCCAGTAGCGGTTTCAAGCGCACTCCTTTGGCCACCCGAATGACCTTGCGCTACCTTGAAAGCCAGGATCCTACCTTCAACAAGATCTTTCGCGCCTCCGTGGTGCGGGTTGCAGGAACGGCGCAGCGTTTGGCCAGCAAGCTCGTTGCTCCGCTACAGTCTCTCCCCGTAGCATCGAACTTCTATCCGCTGCAGATGCTAAAGAGCTCGATTCCGCCGGCGCCTGCGCGCACATTGCGTGACCTGCTACCCAAGTGCGACCCGGATCAAGCGCTGGTCTTTGAGCCCAAAAGATCTTTCCAGAGCGAACCCAGGACTGTCTTTTACTTCCCGGGCTGCGGGAGCGAGCGGCTCTACAGCGAGATCTCCATGGCTGCGATTTACATGCTGCTGGAGATGGGAGTTCGCGTCGTGCTGCCGCCGCCCTTCCTCTGCTGCGGCTTCCCTGCCCGAGCCAACGCCAAAACCGAACAACACACGCGCAGCGTGCTACGCGACTCCATCCTGTTTGCCCAGATCGGCGGCATGTTTTCCCACGCTGAATTCGATGCCTGCGTGGTCACCTGCGGCACCTGCAAGGAAGGCCTGAGTGAGACCAACACGGAAACCCTCTTCCACCGCATCGTGGATGTCGGCGCGTACCTGGCCGAAGTTGGTCTCACTTTGGCTGGCTCTGGCGACTACCTCTATCATGCGCCCTGCCATGATTCCCTGGCCGGCCAGGCCGGCAAGGTGCTGCAAAAGGTGGGAGGCTTCGACTCCGTTATCAGTGTACCTCACTGCTGCTCGGAGGCTGGAACACTGGCTCTATCCCTGCCCGGCATCACCGGACAGATGCTAGACCGCAAACGCGATGCGCTCCAGACCGCCGTGCAAGCTGACCGGCGAACCGTACTTACCAACTGCCCCTCCTGCATCCAGGGTCTGGGACGCAACCGCGATCTCGGCATCCAGCCCAAACACATCGTGGTCGCCCTGGCGGAAAAGCACCCCGGAGATGCATGGCAAAGTCAGTTTGAGGCGATCGCTCGCCAGGCAACAGCGGTTCGTTTTTAATACGCCAGGGCCACACCATCGGCGCGCATCTCGCTGCCCGCGGCATAAACCCTCTTGCCGCCCTGCCGGCGCAGCTCGATGCACTGGTATCTTCCAAAGCCACCGTCGCTGGGCCCTATCGGCCATCCCATCGCAATTAGCGCCTTTTGGGTTGCTTCGGGAATCCCGGATTCCAGCCGCAGAACTCCCATAGTGCCCAAACCTGGCCTGTCTTCACCCATACTCTGCGAAGATCCTTCATGATGCCAGCGCGGGCTATCCCCCGCCGCCTGGACATCCAGCCCGTAATCCACCCGATTCAGAATCACCTGCGTCTGCCCCTGCGGCTGCATGTCTCCGCCCATGACCCCATAGGCCAGCCATGGCGCTCCATCCTTCATGGCGAACCCAGGAATGATGGTCTGGAAGGGCCGCTTTCCCGGAGCATAGAGATTGGGATGGCCGTCTTGCAGCGAGAAGAGTTGGCCTCGATCCTGAAACATGAACCCCAACCCATCAGCGACCAATCCGGATCCCATCCCGCGGAAGTTGGACTGAATCATGGACACCATCATTCCGTCGCCATCGGCGGTGCAGAAGTAGGTTGTATCCCCATGGCTTGGAGCCTGCCCTGGGTATACCGGATTGAGAATCCGATCCAGCCGGATCAGCTTCGCCCGCTGCCGGGCGTATTCCATGGAGTTCAACCACTCCACGGGCACCTTGGAAAAGTGTGGATCAGCGTAGTACCTGGCACGGTCCTCATAGGCCAACCGCTTGGCCTCAATCTGTACATGCAGCGCAGGGGCACTCTGGAAGCCCATCTGGCGAACGTCAAACTGGGAGATGATATTCAACATTTGAAGGGTCGCCAACCCCTGTGTATTGGCTCCCATCGCAAACACATCCACGCCGCGGTAGTTGGTCACCAGGGGCTTTACCCACTCCGCATGCTGCTCGCGGAGATCTTCGGCCGAGAGCCAGCCACCGATGCGCTTGAAATATTGGTCGATGGTCTGTGCGATAGGGCCATCATAAAAGGCGTCCCGTCCCCCCTGGGCAATCATCTCGTAGGTGTGGGCCAGGTCGGGATTGCGAAAGACGTCATACTCCTGGATGGGACCACCGTTTACCTGGTAGGTATGCGCAGCGTTGGCGGTCTCCTCCACGCCCGAGCCGGGCCGCAGAAAGATGGCCATGTTCCGCTTGATGTAGTAGCCGATAATCTGCGGCACCGGCGAACCGGTACGGCAGAAATGGATCGCCGGTTCGAATAGCTCCGCCCACTTCAGCCGTCCGTAACGCTGATGCAACGTCCACCAGGCATCCAGGGCTCCTGGCACAGAGACGGAGATGGCTCCTAGCGGAGGAATAACTCCATTCCTTGACCGAGCCCGCACGGTCTCCAGGGAGAGGGAGCGCGGCGACCCTCCTGACCCAGCCAATCCCATTACCTGCCTTGCCTGCGGATCCCATAACAGCGCATAACAGTCCCCTCCCAACCCGCTACTGGTAGGCTCGACAAAGCCGAGCATCGCGTTGGCGGCAATCGCGGCATCGACGGCCGAACCGCCCTTCTTGAGCATGGCGATGGCTGTCTGCGTGGCCAGCGGATGCGCCGTTCCCGCCGCCGCTGAGCATCCCAGAGCGGCCGACCGTGACGCAAAGCTGGCCCCTGCGGGACGGTCGCCCGCGTGCACATCCGGCCGGTCAAAGCGCTCCGCGCCGGCCGGTTGATACTTGGGGAGTTCCGCCGGCCCAGCCGCGGCGTGCTTCTGGCCGGTCTCCGCGCGGGATGCATTTTCCTTCATCAGGGCCGACGACCCTGCCGCAGCCATCGGAAGTGTCGCCAGAAATGTGCGTCTACGCATGGACTATCCCCCTGGCAGGAGGATAGTCCATGATCGCTGATTTTGTATCGGGAGGAAGCAGCCGGTGCGTGCATGCCGATCCGCGCTCAACAGAATCGGCCGGTGCTGGTCTCGCTCACCGTCTAATGCCCGTAAGTGCCGACATGGCGCGACACCTTGCCGCGAAACATCCAGTACACGACGCTGAAGTACACAATCGCCAGTGAGATGCCGAAGAGCCACCAGGCCAACCCCACACTCCGGCTGTGCGGACCCACAATCGAGTTGGCAATGGTCAAGGACTCTCCCAAGGGATTGGTGGAAGGCAAAAGCACCGGGTACAGGCCGACTGCCGCACCGCAAAGCATGGCGATGAGATAGACGCAAGAGGAGAGAAACGCCCGGAGTTCTGCGCCCTTTCGGATGGCAGCCAGCATCGTCCCGAGGCTCACCAAAACCACTACCGGAGCCAGAAACGCGGCCGGGCGCCGGTAATAGTTCTGCAGCGAATCCGGTCGCGCCCACGCCGTAGCGGGAACGGCCAGAAAAGTAGCCAGCGCCACCACGGGCCACAACCGTCCCGCCGCAACACGAGCTCGCCGCTGCAGATCGCCCTCGCACTTCAATACCAGGTACAGCGCTCCATGCAGCGCCAGGGCCAGCAGCGCGATTACGCCCCCGATCACTGTGTACCAGTCCAGAATTCCAGGATTCGAGCCTGTCCGCCAGTTGGTCCATAAGGGCAGGAAGAAGGAGTGATCCGGCCCCAGAGGAACTCCGCGCAACACATTGGCCAGCGCCGCCCCAAAGAAGACCGCAAGCAGCGAGCTGGCGAAGGTCATCACTCCGTCAAAGAAGCTGCGCCACAGCGAATCGTCAAAGTGCATGCGAAGCTCGACCGATACTCCACGCAGCACCAGCAGCCAAAGGACGATGATCAACGGCAGATAGAAGCCGCTGAAGGAAGAAGCGTACACCTGCGGAAAGGCAAAGAACAAAGTTCCGCCTCCGGCCAGCAGCCACACCTCATTGCCATCCCACACCGGCCCAATGGCTCGTATGCAATGTTGCCGCTCCTCCTCTGTCCTGGCTACAAACGGCAGTAGAATCCCCACCCCCAGGTCAAATCCATCCAGCACCACATAAGCGGCCAGCATCACCGCCACAATCCAGTACCACAAGGTCGCCATCCCGAACCTCCTCTGCGTTCCTCTCCTGGCCTTTGCTGCTTCGCGGCTCTTCTATACCCTGCCCGCGGCATGCTCCGTGTGCGCTTCCGGGCCGTCCTCGATGATGCGGTAGACCAGCAAGATCCACAAGATCGAGAGCACCGCATACATCCCCATGAATCCCAACAGGGTAAACAAGGTCGTCCCAGCATTCACCTGCTTCGAGTACCCATCGGCCGTACGGATCAGGTTGTACACCAGCCACGGCTGCCTCCCAATCTCCGCCGTCATCCAGCCAGCAATGTTGGCTATGTACGGCAGAGGGAAGCTCAGCAGCAACGGCCACAGCGCCCA
>DAHWOF010000114.1 GCA_027335345.1 Granulicella sp.
GCAGATCATCACCCGGCACGGCGCGGAAATGGCCGTCCTTCTTTCCATCGCCGACTACCGCGCGTTGACGGCCCATAAGCCGGACTTCAAGCAGTACCTGCTGAGCGGGCCGAAGGTCGACAGCTTTGTTGTAAAGCGCGGGCGCGATACGGGCAGAAAGGTCGACCTGCGAGCGGGCCGCTCCAATAGCTACTGGATACCAACGTCCTCTCCGAGACACGCAGGAAGCAGGCTAACCCGCGGGTCATCTCCTTTCTGGCCGCCGCAGAACCCTCCGCACTCTATCTGAGCGTCCTTACTCTCGGAGAGCTAAGAAAGGGCGTGGTCCTGAAAAAGAGATCCGACCCGGACGGCGCGAAGAAGATCGCTTCCTGGGTAGATGGACTTGAACTGGGCTTTGCCGACCGCATTCTTGGGATCGATGCACAGCCACAGCCAAGCTGTGGGGAGAGATGTCCGCGCAGCGCTCGAGGCCAGTAATCGACACTCTTCTGGCCGCAACCGCCGTCGTTCATGGCCTGACTCTGGTTACGCGCAACTCTGCCGACGTGGAGGATACGAAGGCGAAGCTGCTGAACCCCTGAAAGAAGTAACCGCAGGCTATCTTCGGCGGAGCGAGAGACATGGAGCCTCCGCAACTAGCCGTCGCGCCCGGGCCCTCCCCCGCGCCTGCCTGACCCCGACAGCCGCAGACACACCCCAACGTCAAGGATGCGGCGGCGTTGGCGGCGTCGGCATCTGGCCCATCATTCCGCCCAGCGCGCCCAACTGCCCCAGATCCGCCAGCGACCCTCTCCCGCTCATGTGGATGAAGGTCAGCTCCCTCGGCTCGACCGTCATGATCACCATCTCGCTGCCCTGGTTGTTGGGCAACGGCCGGTTGCAGATGTCCGTCGAGGACTGATTCCTGCTCTCGTAGGTGTGGATAAAGCAGTTCCAGCCCCCCGTATGCAGCTTTTGCCGATAGGCGTCCACATCCTTCATGTTGTACATCCCCGGCTGCGGATACTTGTAGCTGCGCACCACCATAAAGTGCATCTTTCTGGCCACCTGGCCGCCGCTCTTGCCGCTCACCATGCCCAGCATCTCCGGCCCCAGATTGACATCCGTCACGTCGCTTGCGCCCTTGGCAAACCTCTCCGTACCCGCAAACAGCTCATCCTTGCCCTGCGGAGCGCCGACGGTCACGATCCGCGCCTGCGCCTGCGCCTGATCCTGCAGGGTTGCCGTCGGAGCGAACGTCTGACCAGCCGCTCCCGCAACCAACATCGCCGCCGCCATAACCGTCCCCGCCACTCTCGCCCAAACTCGCCTCACGCTCATCTCTGTCTCCTTCCGCTCCCCTGATCCTGCAAACTTGCCAACTTTGACTCTGAAATCTTCGCCCACTCTACTGGCCCAGGTTCAGCCCAGCCTGCCGCAACTGCTCCCGGGTCTGCTCCAGCGCCTGATCGGTGACCCGCACCGCGGCCGTGAACTGCTCGTCGGCCAGCGCAACCCGCTCCTG
This sequence comes from Granulicella sp., assembly GCA_027335345.1. Lineage (GTDB taxonomy): Bacteria > Acidobacteriota > Terriglobia > Terriglobales > Acidobacteriaceae > Granulicella. Next base: position 1,508 of record DAHWOF010000114.1, read on the forward strand.
GCGCAGACGCCACTCCCTGGCTCCCAGCGCGGTCAGCAACAGCGCCGCCGCCAGCGCGCCAACCACCCATCGCCGTGGCTTGGGCAGAACGTACACCCGCCCGCCCCGGCTCGGCCGGAACCAGCCGCTCCCGCTCCTGCGCCGATGCTCCTCCGCCTCGACCGCCGTGGCCAGAAACTTCGCCAGCGTCTCCGGCGCATTAACCCGCTGCATCGCCCTCTGCAACGTCTGCTCAAACTCGTCCGGCGCTTCCTGCTCGTCCATCGCTTCCTGCTCGTCCCGCCCATTCATCGCACATACTCCTTCAACGTCACCGCGGCCTTGCGTCTCAACAACTGCAGGCCGCGCTGCAGATGGCTCTTCACCGTCGCCACGGGTTGCCCCAGCAGCCGGGCGATCTCATCGGGACTCATCTCCTCCTGGTAGCGCAGCACCACAGCCACGCGCATCGCCTCCGGCAGGGTTTGGAGCAGCTCCTCGAGCCTTACCGTCAACGCCGCGTTTAACTCTGGGCTGGAGACTGCGCCGGCTCCTTGCGCAACCGCATCGCAGCCGTGCTGCTCCTCCACCCACTCTTCCGCTGCCGACTCCGGCCGCACCGCCCTGCGCCGCAGCGCATCCGTCGCCCGATGCACCGTTACTCGCCGCAGCCAGAATCGCACATGGTCCTCACTCTCCGGCCGGCCCGGCTCTGCTCCCAGCCAGCGATACAACTCCAGGAACGCGTCCTGCGCCACCTCTTCGGCGGTCCCGTACTCTCCGGTCACGCGCAGCGCCAGCGAGAACACCATGCGCTGGTGGGTCTCCACCAGCCTGCGAAAATCCCCGGCCTCAATCTTCACGCGCGTCCTCACTCACCTATACGCAGACGCCCGTTCGCCGGAATGCAAAATCTTCATCCCTCCCGGGTTGCGCCGCCATGCTGCCGGCCACCCTGCGACAAGACCCCGGATCTGTCCCACCATGCCACACAAAGCGGCTATGCTAAATCTCGAAGCGCTCTTGACCCTCCCGGCAATCTTCCGGCGATTGGAGATCCCGGACTTACCCCTGCAAACGCGTCTTCCCCGCAAAACCCGGGCGAGGACCCAGCTCTCCACTCTCCTGGATAGAGGACTGCCCCGCCCCGCTCTCTTATGACCCTACGCGAAGCCCTCACAGAAGCCTCCGCCTCCATCCCTCGCCGCGAGGCCGAGACGCTGCTGGCGCATCTCCTCTTCCGCGACCGTCCCTGGCTGATCGCGCACGCGGAGACCGAGCTCTCCGCCACGCTGCAGCGCTCCTACCGCTCTCTGGTGACGCGCCGCGCCGCTCGTGAACCTATCCAGTACCTCACCGGCGCGCAGGAGTTCTTCGGGATCAACCTGCGCGTAACCCGCGACACGCTGATCCCCCGTCCTGAGACGGAGCTGCTGGTGGAAGCCGTGCTGGAGTGGATCGCCGCCCAGCCCGAGCTTCGCTCCCCGCGGCAGCCGCTGCGCATCCTGGACGTCGGTACAGGAACGGGCGCGATCGCCATCGCGCTGGTCATGCATCTTCCAGGGGCGGCCATCACCGCGACGGACCTCTACCCCAAACCTCTCTCGATCGCCGAGCACAACGCCGGGCGGTTGGGGCTGGCGGATCGAATCCTGTTTCTTCAGTCCGACCTGCTCGGCGCGCCTCACTTCGCCGCAGCGCCGCCCTTTGACGTAATCGTCTCCAATCCGCCCTACATCTCAATCTACGAAGCGGCCACCATGCCCGAAGAAGTCCTGCAGCATGAGCCGCATACGGCTCTCTTCGCCGGTCCCTCCGGTCTGGAGGTCTATCAGCGCCTGATTCCGGCGGCTCACCAGGCTTTGAAGCCAGGCGGTTTGTTGGCTCTGGAGATCGGCTACGGGCAGAGCGATCCTATCCGCAGACTGTTCGAAAAACCCTCCGATAGACCCTGGAAGGATCTGCGCATCCAGAACGATTACGCCCAGATTCCGCGCATCGCTCTGGCCAGCCGAGCCTGACCGCCGGGCTGGCTGCGCTACCTGGAAGCAGCGCCGAAAAACAAGCTTCTACTGGCCGGCCTGCGGCAGCGACGACAGGATGCTCACCAGAGACTGGTGCAACTGCCAACAACCGAAGATAGCCAGCCCTAGAGCGATTGCAGACTCCAGTAGCGCCACTGGCAGATCCCTGCCCAGCGCCTTGGACCAGAAGATCCGCACACGGTACCCGCCAAAGGCTCCAATACCCGCTCCAATCAGGCTAAAGAGGATCCCGCCGGCAACCGGCTCAAAGACGGCTCGCGCGGCCAAAGCCCCCGCCATCGCCCCCAGCACAGAGCGCGCCGCGAGGCCCAGTGGCGCTGTGCGCTTGGGCGCCTGCGGCAAGGTGTCCCCCACATACTCACCCAATGCGGCCAAGCTAAAGAAGATCACCGTCACCAGGCTCCCCGCCCAGAGCGCCCATCCCGATTGGGGCAACAGGCGCAGCCACGCGAACCAGCAGAGCACCGCCATCGCCGTCATCGACCGCAGCCCCGCCGTAATCCCCAACAACACATACGAAAGAATCACCCCGCCCCCCCTCTTCTCTCTTCCGGCTAGTATCTCCCGTCCGCAAACCACGGCATGACGGCCAGGGCTCGTAGACGAACATCCCTTGAAGCTCTGTATTGCAAGGGCCCAGATTCCAGGAGCTGCGCGCCCCGCGAAGCTAACACCTGACCGGGCGATACAGATCTCCCAGCACATTGCTCCTGATTATGGATAGTATCCTTGTTTCGGGCTGTATAGAAACATGCAGGAAGATTCGCGACCTCTCTGGGTGACCCGAGAGCAAGACACAATCCTATGCAGCACGATTCCTGACTGAGAACCCACTCCTATGCCCAGGCGTTGTTCGATGGCGCCGCGATCCAGCGCCGCGATCCAGCCGTGCGGAGATCGAAGGGTTCGGCTAACCTATAGGGAATTCGCTCCAGCGATGGACGCCACCGTCATGCCACAACCGCTCTATATCCGAACTCATCCGCGGGACAATGTCGGGATCATTGTGAGCGAAGGCGGGCTATCCAGTGGAACATCGTTTGCTTCGGGGCTGGTCCTGGTGGACGCGGTACCGGAAGCCCATAAGGTGGCGCTGACGGCGATCGGTCGCGGCGAGCCGATCCTGCGATACGGTGTTGTGATCGGGTACGCTGCAGCGCCCATCGCACGCGGCGCCTGGGTCCATGCCGATCTGATGCGATTACCTCAACCTCCAAACCTTGACCAACTGCCGATCTCGACTGCGATTCCTGAACCGTTACCGCCGCTGGAAGGCCGGACCTTCGAGGGATTTGTCAACGAAGACGGCTCGGTCGGGACGAAGAATATCCTCGGAATTACGACGACAGTACAGTGCGTTGCGCCCACGGTCGAATATGCGGCGAAGCGAATCAAGGCGGAACTCCTGCCCCGCTACCGGAATGTGGATGATGTGATTGCCATTACCCACGCCTACGGTTGTGGAGTTGCCATTGAGGCTTCCGGAGCGGAGATTCCAATCCGGACGCTGCGCAATCTCATCCTGAATCCGAACCTAGGCGGAGCACCGCTGGTCGTCAGTCTGGGATGCGAGAAATTGCAGCCGGAGAAGCTCCTACCCGACGGCGCCTTCCCGATATTGGGGGCCAAACCCTACGTTGTCCGCCTGCAGGATGAACAGCACCGCAGTTTTGAAGGCATGGTGACGAACATCATGCAGATGGCTGAAGAGCGACTGCAAATCCTGGACCAGAGGAAACGGGTTACGCGTCCGGCCTCCGACCTGGTTGTGGGACTGCAGTGCGGCGGAAGCGATGCGTTCTCCGGAGTGACCGCGAATCCGGCCGTTGGCTATGCCGCAGACCTGCTGGTGAGAAGCGGTGCTACCGTGATGTTTTCTGAGATTACGGAGGTGCGTGACGCCATAGGCATACTTACAGCCCGTGCTGCCAACCAAGAGATTGCGCACGAACTGATTCAGCAAATGGCATGGTATGACAGGTACCTGGAACGTGACGCCGTGGATCGAAGCGCCAATCCAACCCCCGGAAACAAAAAGGGCGGGCTTGCCAACGTTGTTGAAAAGGCGCTTGGATCTGTTGCAAAGGCGGGTACGACGGCCATTGCGGGAGTTTTCGGCCCGGGAGAGCGCGTCACAAAAAACGGGCTGATCTTCGCTGCCACTCCGGCCAGCGACTTTATCTGCGGCACATTGCAACTCGCCGCATCGATGAATATGCATGTCTTCACGACGGGCCGCGGAACGCCGTATGGCCTGGCGATGGCGCCGGTAATTAAAGTGGCATCGCGGACCTCGCTGGCCAGACAATGGCCTGATCTGATCGATATCGACGCGGGCTCCATCGCGACGGGCGGCGCAACTGTTCGTGAGGTAGGCGAGCAGATCTTCCAAACGATTCTCGATGTTGCAAGCGGCCGTAGAAAGACCTGGGCAGACCATTGGGGACTGCATAACGAATGCGTGCTCTTCAATCCAGCGCCGATCACATAATGGCGATCCATGACAAAGAACGTGCCAACATCCGGTAAACCCGTCCAGCCTTCATCTTTGCTCCTTCGAACAGTCGACGCCGCCTCTACACATTCTTTTGCAGGAGCTTCCTCATGCTGCCTCGACGCCGATTCCTAGCAGACTCGATCGCAAGTTCTCTTGCCCTTACGTTTCGCAACAGCTTTGCCTCTCCAACCAGTCTTACGAGAGGTGGAAAGCCGATTCTGATCGATTCTCACGTACATGTGTTCAAGCACGATGCTGAATTTCCTTATGCAAAGGGCGCACGGATTCCGGCGCAAGATGCGCCCGTGGAGATGTTGATTCACCTGATGCGGGCCAATGAGGTCTCCCGGACGGTCTTGATCCAAATGATCGTCTATCGTTGGGACAACAGCTACCTGGCCAGTGTCTTGAAGCGCTATCCAAATCTCTTCCATGGTGTGTGCCGGGTAAATCCGCGGGATCCCGCGGCCCCGGATCACCTGAGTCAGCTTACGCAGGATGGATTCCGCGGTGTGCGTTTGAGCCCTGCGGACGCGGCCGACGGGGACTGGATTCGCGGCCCGCTTATGCCTGCGCTATGGCGGCGTTGCGCTGAGTTGAAGGTGCCGATGACCATCCTGTCCTCTCCACGTCGCCTTCCTGATCTGGCGCCGCATATTGAGGCCAATCCAGATCTCACCGTGGTTATCGATCACATGTCGGATTGCCCACTCGACCGACCGGATTTGCTGCAGCATTTGCTTGATCTCGCTCGGTATCCGAAGGTGTTTGTGAAGATCTCCGATATGTCCGCGGTCTCAAGGCAGCCTTATCCCTACCCCGATGCACAGGCGGAGGTGAAACAGATCTATGAGCATTTTGGAGCGCGGCGTTTAATGTGGGCGACCAACTGGCCCGTTATAAAAGAACCTCCGTACGCTAAGATTGTCGAACTCTATCGCGATCATCTGAACTTCCTTTCGCAGGAAGAGCATCAGGACATCCTGTATAAGACGGCTCAAAGAGTCTGGCCTTTCGGACTGTAGCGCCTGGTTTGCCGGCATCGCCGGCGGAATCTTTCTCCGCAGAAAACCTAGGAGACCAGGCATGGCCGCCGGGGGTTGAATCTCCAGCCCGGCACCAGGAATTGCATCGCTTTCGCGTCATCTCGAGTGCTAAGGCCGATTGCATTGTAGAGCGAATGAGCGCGTTCGATCTGTTCCATATCAACCTCGATGCCAAGTCCCGGACGATCCGGTACCTTTAGCTTGCCGTCGGCGATCCGCAGCGGCTCCTTTGTCAGTCGCTGACCATCCTGCCATATCCAATGCGTATCGACGGGAGTAACGTTCCCTACCGCCGCCGCAGCCACATGCGTGAACATGGCCAGGGAGATGTCAAAGTGACTATTCGAGTGCGACCCCCAGGTGAGGCCCCACTCACGGCAAAGCTGCGACACCCGCACCGAACCCTGCATCGTCCAGAAGTGCGGATCGGCTAGAGGGATGTCGATGGCATGGAGTTGCACGGCATGCTTCAATTCGCGCCAGTCGGTTGCAACCATGTTGGTTGCCGTGGGTAGGCCGGTGGCGCGCCGGAACTCCGCCATAATCTCACGCCCGGAGAAGCCTTGCTCGGCTCCACAAGGATCTTCCGCATACGCCAGAACATTCCGCTTGTCCTTACAGAGATGGATGGCCTCATCGAGCGACCATGCTCCGTTCGGATCCAGGGTGATGCGCGCGTCTGGAAACCGTTCTGCGAGTGCTGTGGCCGTCTCCATCTCCTGGACTCCCGACAGCACCCCGCCCTTGAGCTTGTAATCGTGGAATCCGTAGCGCGCCTGAGCGGCCTCCGCCAGTCTCAGCACGGCGTCTGTCGTCAGCGCCTCCTCATGCCGGATACGCAGCCAGGGGTCGCCTGCATCCGGCTCGCTGCGGTAAGCAAGGCCCGTCTTTTTGCCGTCGCCCACGAAGAACAGGTAGCCGAGGACTTCGACACTCGACCGCTGTTGACCTTCGCCCAGGAGCGCGGCGACCGGCAGCGCAAAAAACTGGCCGAGCAGATCGAGCATGGCCGACTCGATCGCAGTCACTGCGTGCACCGTGGTGCGTAGGTCGAAGGTTTGCGGACCGCGGCCTGCCTTGTCGCAATCCGCGAAGCGCCCTCGCACCGCCTGAAGGATGGTGTTCCAGGCGGACAGGGATTGCCCCACCACGAGCGGACGGGAAGCCTCCAGCACTTGACGGATCTTTTCGCCGCCAGGAACTTCGCCCACGCCTGTGTTGCCTGAATTGTCCGTGAGCAGGACAATATTGCGCGTGAAGAACGGCGCATGGGCGCCGCTCAAATTGAGCAGCATGTCGTCGTGTCCCGCCACAGGAACTACCCGCATCCCGACGATCGAGGGTGTCGGCTCTCGTAAAACGGAGGGGTCTCCCGGATTCACAACTCGTCTCCTAGGCGAAGTCTACTTCCTATGGCGATGCAGGGCGAAGAGAAACTACAAGTTGCTTGATTGCTCCAGAAATCACAGGATTCGCAGAAGATCCCAGGTAGCTCTCAGGCTGCCGCGGGGAGACACGCTTCGTCCGAGCCATTTCCCGGCATCCAGTCGGCTTCATCATCCAGGAGAAACATTGGGCACATTGGTGTGAGAAGCCGGAAACCCCTCGGCGTGCCGGCGTGCTGGCCTGCCAGCTCTTCGCGATGATTCCCGGATCACACCGGTGCGACTGGACCGGTATGGTAACGTGAGATCGGTCAAGCTCAGAGCAGGCCGGACTGGGTGGAACGGGCGCCTTGACTATGCGAAAAACAGGGCCAACACGAATTCGATACCTGATGATCTGCATCCTGTTCGCGGTAACCTGCTTCAGTTATGGCGACCGGGTGGCTCTGTCCATCGCGGGGGTCGCGATGACGAAAGCCATCCACCTGGGTCCGGTAAGGCTGGGCTACCTCTTCTCCGGATTCAGTTGGGCATACGTCCTGGGACAACTGCCCTCAGGCGGATTGCTGGATCGCTTCGGGTCTAAACGAGTCTACGGGATCAGCATCATCGTATGGTCGACCAGCGCCTTTCTGATAGGGTTTACAGGATACCTGGCTGCCGGCGCCGCATTCACCGCCATCTTCATCCTCAGATTGGTCTCTGGTGTTGCGCAGGCCCCGGTCTTCCCTGGAAATGGCCGTATCGTCGCCGCCTGGTTTCCCGCCACGGAGCGGGGACGCGCCTCTGCCATCTTCAATTCCGCCCAGTATTTTGCGTTACTGATCTTTGCGCCGGTCTTTGGGTGGTTCACCCACGTGGCTGGCTGGGAGAGTTGCTTCTGGTTCATGGGGGCGCTTGGCTTCGCTTTGACTCTGGTCTGGTACACAAACGTCTACGGAGTCAAGCAGCATCCCCGGATTTCCAGCGATGAGATTGACGTCATTGAGCGCGGCGGCGGACTGGTCAATACGGATCAGGACATCCGGACACGCACGAAGAAGAACCTGCTGACATGGACTACCGTCAGGATGCTGTTGAGCCACCGCATGCTGGTGGGAGTTTATGTTGGCCAGTACTGTATTACGACGCTCACATGGTTCTTCCTGACATGGTTCCCGATCTACCTTTCGCAGGCGCGCCATCTGTCGATCCTGAAAGCCGGATTTGCGGCAGCCATACCGGGACTGTGTGGAGGATTCGGCGGCATTCTCGGCGGCGTAATCTCCGACAGACTCCTCGCCAAAGGACACTCGCTCAGCTTCGCGCGTAAGGCGCCTATCATGGCGGGAATGACGCTATCGACCACGATGATCGTCTGCAACTATACCCATGCGCAAAGCGCGATGCTGGCCCTGATGTCCCTTTCTTTTTTCGGCAAAGGCGTCGGCGCATTGGGATGGACCGTCGTCTCCGATACCTCCCCGGTTGGAATGGTGGGCATCAACGGAGCGCTGTTTAACTTGATTGGAAACATGGCCGGCATCACTACGCCTATCATGATTGGATATCTTGTGGAGAAGACCGGTTCGTTCAACGACGTGCTGGTCTTCGTGAGCCTGGCGGCGCTGGGAGCGATTGTAAGTTACGGCCCGATTGTGGGAGAGATCAAGCGGCTTGAACTGGCGGCGCCCACGCCGGCGGCAGGCGCCCTCTGAGAATGCGGAGGGAATGCACCATGCGGGAACAGGGACAAGCGGTATCCAACGATCGATTCGATCAACCAGGATGAGGAGCACGTTGTGAACGAGTATAGGAGGTTGAAACATGTTCGAATGGCCGGACAATCTGCCGCATAATACCTTTAAACAGGCGCTCTCGCGCGGTCAGCGCCAGGTTGGAATCTGGAGCAGTCTCGCAAGTCCAGTGGCCGCGGAGATCATCGCAGGCGCTGGTTTCGACTGGATCGTCATCGACGGCGAACACGCCCCGAACGATATTCCTTCTTTGCTGTCACACCTGCAGGCGATGCGGGGAGGCTCCGCGGAGCCTGTCTTCCGCGTGCCATGGAACGATGCGGTAGCCATCAAGCGCGCTCTCGATGTGGGCGCTCGTTCGCTGCTCGTGCCGTTCGTGCAGAACCCGCACGAGGCGCGCGCGGCGGTGGCCGCTGCCCGCTACCCTCCGCTGGGCATACGGGGAGTGGCTGTCGCGCCGCGCGCCAACGACTATGGCCGCGTCCGCGGATACCACCAGATTGCCCATCTCAATACCTGCGTTCTGGTGCAACTGGAAAGCCGCGCTGCGCTAACGGAGGTTGAGGCAATCGCGGATGTCGATGGAGTCGATGGCATCTTTATCGGCCCCAGCGATCTGGCTGCGGACTTTGGCCACCTTGGCAATCCAAAGCACCCGGAGGTACAAGCGGCGATCCGGGATGCAGCCCAGCGCATTCGAGCCGCAGGCAAATCCGCGGGCACCTTGTCCGGGAACATCGAAGACGTGGAGCAACTCTTCAACTTTGGATTCAACTTCGTAGCTGTGGGTAGCGACGTCGGCCTTTTAGCTCGTGGCGCCGAGGACCTCGCCGCTCGGTTTCGCAACGGCGAATCAAATGGAGCTCCTGCGCAGAAAGGAAGATAGGAATGGCAACTGTAGGATTCATCGGCCTCGGCATCATGGGCCGCCCGATGCTCAAGAATCTGCTGAAGGCTGGGCACACGGTGATTGCGTACGGCCGCAATCCGCAAAAACTGGATGCCTGCGTGGCCGACGGAGCGCAGCGCGGGATATCGAACCGTGACGTTGGCTCCCGAGCGTCGATCGTCATCACCATGCTGCCGGACGGTCCAGAAGTAGAGGAAGTGGTGCTCGGAGAAGACGGAGTTCTGGCAGGATGTGAGCCCGGCACGCTCATTATAGATATGAGTTCGATCAATCCTTTGGTATCGCAGAGGATCGCCGCCGCCTGCCGGGACAGGAATGTGGATTTTATGGATGCACCGGTGAGCGGAGGAGAACCCAAGGCGATCGAGGGCACGCTGGCGATCATGGCCGGCGGCAGTGAGGTGTCGTTTGGCAAGGCAGAGGCTGTGCTGCGTTGTATGGGTTCAAGCGTCACGCTGACGGGCCCGGTGGGAGCGGGAAACACAACCAAGCTGGCCAACCAGATCATGGTGGCATGCAACATCGCAGCGATGGGTGAGGCTCTGGCGCTGGCCACCCGATGCGGCCTTGATCCCGAGATCGTGGTGAATGCGGTGAAGGGAGGTCTGGCCGGAAGCGCCGTGCTGAACGCGAAGGCTCCTATGCTGATCGCCAGGAACTTCAAACCCGGATTCACCATCCGGCTGCACCAAAAGGATTTGCGCAATGCTCTGCTTGCCGGTGAGGCAAACCACGTGTTTCTTCCATTAACCGCCATGGTCCAGCAGATGTTGCTCTCTCTGATGGGCAACGGCAAGGGAGAACTCGATCACTCCGCAATCGCGACGTTTGTCGAGGGACTCTCGCGGGAAGAGATCGAAGTGCCTTCTAGGAAGAGTTAACTCGGTCCAGGTATCCATCGAGGTTTCGTACAGTTCTCAGGCCGTGCGTAGCCGCAATCGGAGGCCGCACGGAACTGTCGGCCTCGACCACCCTGACGGTCGTAATACCCAGTCAAACAATCCAAAGAATCCGTCTGGTTCCCCCGGTTGACTACTGTTTAGAGCATTTCGCCTATTGCTGGGTATCCCGGGAGGGGCGTGCGGCGGCGTTTTCTTTGCTGGAAAACTCTCGTCCTTGTCGAGACCCCTGTTATACACCTACAGGAGAACCGCTCTACGGTCCACGGTCCGGAGGCCATGGCTTCCGGACGGACCGGCCTCCGGTCGGCGCGCCGTGAGGGGACTGGGACGGCAAGAGCTCACCAGCCGTTCCGGCGCCGGCCCGGCATGATTTTCAATGGTTCTCTACCAGCTTCTCGCCGAGCGCATGCAGCTTCTCCCCATTCGACCAGCGTGTGTAGAACATGTGTCCGCCCGGAAACTCGTGCACCGAGAGCTGATTGGCGATCTTCACTGGCAGCTCGTTCTGGGTCAGCAACGTCCCCATGAACGGACAGGACAGATCATCCCATCCATGCACCACCAGCACATCCATCTTGGGGTCGGCCGCCATCGCCTCGCGCAGATCAGCCACCGCGCCTTGGCGCAGCGTCGAACCGGACCGGTCCCAATCCCGGTTGACCTGGTAGGAGAGCGCATAGTACTGGGCATCGGTCTTCCATCCCACCGTGTTCGTGATGAAGTTCACCATCGCCGTCGTCACCGGAGCGATGATGCTCTCCAGAATGGGATCGTTGGACTGTTGATAGGGCGCATAGGGGAAGGGATCCGGCAGGGTCACATTCGAGTCATACACACTGCCTATCGTTCCCTGCTCCCGGTGTACCTCGCGCAGATACGCCTCCGTGCTCAGGCGTCCGCCTGAGTACTTCACGAAATCTGGGTCCAGCCCGGTCATCTGTGTGACCTTGGCGATCATCGCGTCCGTGGCCGTCTTGTCCGCTGGTCCCTTGATCAGCGCCTCGGCATAATCGCCCTCGGTATAGGCAATCACCGGTTGCATCGCCGCGTCGGTGAGCTTGTGCTGCCGCTCCAGGTACGCCGCGGTAATGGAAGGCAGCGTGATCATCCAAGGAATTGGCGAAAGGTTCCCATTGCCAAACGACGGATTCAGATACGGGCTCACCAGGAAGATCCCATCCATCGCCACGCCCAGCGTCGACTGCATGTAGTGCGTCATCCGCGGCACGCGATATCCGCCATAACTCTCACCGATCAGATACTTCTTGTCCAGCAGCCGGTCATTCTTCACCAGCCACTTGTAGATCACCAACGACAAGTACTGAATATCAGGCGTGGGAGAATAAAACAGCTTCTTGGCCTGCGCCTCAGGCACCAGAGCCCTGGAGAACCCCGTCCCGATCGGGTCAATGAACACCTCATCGGTAAAGTCCAGCCAGGTTCCAGGATTGTCGGTCAGCGTTGCCGGATCGCTGGCCGAGTCGCCCTGGTCGGCAAACGCCAGGTGCTTGGGGCCGATCGCCCCCAGGTTCAGATACACGCTGGAAGCGCCCGGCCCGCCATTCACCGCAAACAGAACCGGCCGGTCCGGAGCGCCCTTTTCGTGATCCAGGACATAGGACGTATACATCACGTCGCCGGTCGGCCTTCCCTTGTCATCGGTCAGCCGTATGGTTCCTATCGTCGCCGTATAGTGCAGGGTCTTGTCATGCACCGTAATCGTCTGCTCCACGGACTTGTCCGGCGGCAGTTCGATGGCCTTGATCTCCGCCGGCGTCAGCTCCGTGGCGGGCTTGGCGGGCTGCGCCGGCCCAGACCCGTTCTCCGCGCCCGGGTGCGGATGCTGTGCCGTCGCCAGTGGCAAGGCCGCAAACAGGAAGATGCTGGATAGCAACACCGGCCTCAGCAGCAAGGCCGGGAGACGACCACAAAGCGACATGGGGAGGGAGAAACGTTGCAAGCTCATGTCGATTACTTTACTCTGCCGGCCTATTCTTCGGCCATTCGGGGAGCCTATTCTTTGCTCTCCAAGCCCCAGCCCGCATCTGGCCGGAGGCAAAGGGCTTCGGTTGAGCGACGCCCAACAGGCTCCCTCACTCGCCGGCCGGCATGCGCGCCGAGGCAAAGCGCCCAACCTGACCCCCGAACCCTACTCCGGCTTAGGAGAGCCGTTCGTCGCTCCGCCCTCCGCCGGCTCGATCTCAAAGCTCACGCCCTGCGCCAGGGGCAGCCTAGTTCCGTAGTTGATGGTGTTGGTGGCGCGCCGCATGTACTGCTTCCAGGCATCGGAGCCGGACTCGCGGCCGCCGCCAGTCTCCTTCTCCCCGCCAAAGGCTCCGCCGATCTCCGCACCCGACGTGCCGATGTTGACGTTGGCAATCCCGCAGTCCGATCCGGAGGCGGAGAGAAACCGCTCCGCCTCCCGCATGTTCAACGTAAAGATGGATGAAGAGAGGCCCTGCGAGACATCGTTGTGCAAGGCAATGGCCTCCTCCAGCTCGCGATACTTCAGTACGTAGAGAATGGGCGCGAAGGTCTCGCGCTTCACCACTGGGATCTGGGCCGCGACCTCCACCAGAGCGGGTCGGACGTAAAAGGCATCGTAACCGGCTTGTCGGGCAGCGTGGCGCAACGCTCCACCAGCTCCCGCAACCGGAACACGTTCTCCACCCGTGATCGTGGCTCCCGCGCTGCGCGCCTCCTCCAGCGCGGCCTGCATGGCGGCAAAGGAGCGTTCGTCGATCAGGGGTCCGACCAACGTTCCCGCTGCGCGCGGATCCCCCACCACAACCGAGCGATACACCTGCTGCAAACGTGAGATCAGATCCTCATAGACGGACTCCTGGACGATCAGGCGGCGCAGCGTGGTGCAGCGCTGGCCGGCGGTTCCCAGGGCGGCAAAGGCGACCGCGCGCAGGGTAAGATCCAGATCCGCGCTGGGGCAGACAATGGCGGCGTTGTTGCCGCCTAACTCCAGCAGCGCACGCGCAAAGCGCCTGGCCAGGCGCGGCCCCACCGCTCGGCCCATCGCCGTCGAGCCGGTCGCCGAAAGCAGCGCGATCCGCGGCGAATCCACCAGCAGCTCCCCCAGTCTTGGGCCGCCCAGCAAGACCGCGCAGAGACCCTCCGGGACGCCACCCACCTTGGCCGCCGCGCGCAGAAAAAGAGCCTGCACCGCCAGCGCCGTCAGCGGGACCTTCTCCGAAGGCTTCCAAACCACGGCATCCCCGCAGACCAGGGCCAGCGCCGCGTTCCAGGACCAGACCGCCACCGGAAAGTTGAACGCCGAGATGACGCCCACCACTCCCAGCGGATGCCAGGTCTCCATCATGCGATGGTCGGCGCGCTCGGAGGCGATGGTCCTTCCCTCCAACTGCCGGGAGAGACCGACGGCTAAGCTGCATATGTCGATCATCTCCTGCACCTCGCCCAGACCCTCGGAGAGAATCTTGCCCGTCTCCAGAGTCACCAGACGGCCCAGCTCGGCCGCCCCGGAACGCAGCTCCTCTCCGAGCGCGCGCACCAGCTCTCCACGCCGGGGCGGCGGCACGTTGCGCCATACCAGGAACGCCCGATGGGCCGCCTCGATCGCCTCCTGCGCCGCAGATTCACTGGGCTGCGGCAGCCGCGCGATTACCTCGCCGGTGATCGGCGAATGCACCTGAAGCTCGGCGGATGCGGACTGGGCCACGGACCCTGACGAGTTAGCCAGCATCTCTTCCACCCCAAGCCGCGCCAGCAAGGAGCGAACCTCCTCCCGCAGCGAAACCTCTTCCAGAACAACCGTATTCAGCGCCATCTCATCTCCTTCCATCTCTCCCCTCTCGCCGCATCCTCTGCGTAGGAGCCATCCTTGTTCGAACCTTCGCAGGGGCTCGACAGCCGCCGATGCCATGGCTAGCCAAGACGCGCCCGGACGTGGCAGGGCCCTGCTTGACCCTGCCCGTCCACCCGCAAGCGGCCTCCCGCCGGCTCGAACTCCGGCATCCCCAAAGCAGACAGCTCGGCCGCCGGCTGACCGGCGTTTACTGCATCGCCTGCCCCACGGACTCCTCGAGCAGATCCAGCGCCACCTCCATCTCCTCTGCGGAGATCACCAGCGGTGGACAGATGCGCAGGGTATTGGCCCCACAGCCCAGCAGCAGCAGGCCACGCTCGAAGGCCAGGTTAACGATCCTGTCCCGCAGTTCTCCAGCCACCTCTCGACTCTGCTGGTCAGTGACGATCTCAACGCCGATCATCAGCCCGCGCCCGCGCACCTCGCCGACGATGGGATACCTTTCGACCCAGGTTGCGAGGCGCTGCAACGCCGCCCCGCCCACGACCGCCGCGTTCGCCATGGCCTCGCGCTCGATGATCTCGATGGTGGCTAGCGCCGCAGCCAGACAGACCGGATTGCCGCCGAAGGTGCTGGCGTGGGAGCCTGGCGCCCAGTCCATCCCCTCGGCCCGCGCCAGGCAGACCCCCAGCGGCATGCCGGAGGCGATGCCCTTGGCCATGCACACGATGTCCGGTTGCACGCCGGAGTGCTCGATCGCCCACCACTTTCCGGTGCGTCCAGCGCCGGACTGAATCTCATCCACCACCATCAGGATTCCGTGGCGGTCGCAGATCCGGCGAATCTCCTGCAGAAAGATATCCGGAGCCACTACGTAGCCACCCTCGCCTTGGATGGGCTCAACGAAGATGGCAGCAACTTCCTCCGGCGCCAACACGGTCTTGAAGAGCTTGTCTTCGATATACCCGGCACAGCCGAGAGCAAACGCTTGCTCGTCCTGCGGGCCGCCGCTGCATCCGCGGTAGGCGTACGGGTAGCGCACCTGGGTGACGCCCGGGACAAACGGCCCAAAGCGGCGCTTCTGCTGCACCTTGGAGGCGGTGAGCGAAAGCGCTCCCATGGTTCTGCCGTGGAAGCTGCCCACAAAGCTGATGATGTTCTGCCGGCCGGTGTGATAGCGCGCCAGCTTGATGGCGCACTCGATGGCCTCCGCGCCGGAGTTTCCGTAATAGATGCGATGCGGCCCGGGCATGGGGGCAATCGCCGAGAGCCGCGCCGCAACCCTGGGCATCAGGTCATAGTAAAAATCCGTCCCGGACATGTGCAGAAGCTGCGCAGCCTGCTCCTGCACCGCCTTGACCACCTCCGGATGGCAGTGACCGGTGGAGGTGACGGCGATCCCGGCGGTAAGATCCAGAAACTCATTGCCGTCCACATCCTCAATGCGGCACCCTGCGCCGCGCTTGACCACCAGAGGATAGCCGCGCGTATAGCTGGGGGAGATGTAACGGTCATCCTCAGCAACCACCGCGCGGGCACGCGGGCCGGGCACAGCTCCGACAAACTTTGGCCCGAAGCGCGCATGCATCTCCGGAGTCGCTTTGTGTTGGGCTGGAAGAATCTGGCTGTTCATAAAGATCTCTCTCATCCTGCATGGCGGACATCAGCGCCGGACGTTGGTCCTTGGAGCCCCGAACCGGACTGGTGTGGCCATGCCGCTCGTAATGCGTAAAATTTCAAGCTCGCGGGCGTTGTTTGCCCAAAAGAGCGAAGAGCTGAAAGAGCCTCAAATCTTCCTGACGGTTCCGGGAGAGCGCCGACGCTGGCCAGCGTCTTCACCACGGAAGACGCAGCGGCAGGCCGACTCAGAAAGAACCCCTGCGGGAAAGCAGCGCGTAGCAAAACGCTGCGCCAAGAAAGAGGCCCACTGCGCGGGCAGGATGGGAGGACTAGTCGCCGGAGAAGAGATTGGGTCGTAAGCTGCTGGGCAGAGGGCGCGAATGCGCATAGAGACGCACCGGCATCCGGGCGCGCCGCAACATCTCGCGCAGGGTCATGGTCGGGTTAGAAACCGTCCGCATAAACCGTCACTTACTCGTGGATGGATTATAGCGCGCCCGTCCGGTTGCTGTACGGTTCTGGCTTAGACCTGTGACGGAGGAGACCATGCATAGAACTCCGAAGGGAAGTACAGATCCCAAACTCTGACGCCCAACTCGGGTCCCGTGCTCTGGTCCAGACTCCAGCCATGTACTCTGGCCCTAAACTTGACACGATAGCGCAAGCAACGATCAGTCGCCGGCACTCAGCGCCGCAACCGTCTCTTCTCTCTCCTGCAGCCGGGCCAGATTGCGCACCGCGCCCTGGGCCGCACTGGTGGTCATGGCGGCGTAGGCTTGTAGAGCCCGGGAGACCTGGCGGTCGCGCGCCCGCGGCTTCCACGCCGCCGCACCCCTGGCATCCATCCTCTGCCGCCGCCGCGACAGTTCCTGCGCCGAGAGATCCACCCGCAGCAGACGCCGCGGAATGTCAATCTCGATGGTGTCACCCTCTTCGACCAGAGCCAGAGCTCCGCCCGCCGCGGCCTCCGGAGAGATGTGGCCCAAACAAAGTCCCGAGCTGCCACCCGAGAAGCGGCCATCCGTGATCAGCGCGCAGCTCTTGCCCAACCCCTTCGACTTTAGGTAGCTGGTAGGGTAAAGCATCTCCTGCATGCCCGGTCCGCCCCTGGGTCCCTCATAGCGGATCAGAACCACATCGCCGGGAACGACCTGGTCGCCCAAAATGGCGTCGACCGCCGACTCCTGACTCTCGAAGATCCGCGCCCGGCCCCTAAAGGTCAGACAACTAGTCTCGACGCCTGCGGTCTTCACGATGCATCCATCCTCGGCTATGTTGCCGTACAGCACGGCCAGACCGCCGTCCTTGCTGAAGGCATGCTCGGCGTCGCGGATGGCTCCGCTGTGGCGATCCAGATCCAGCTCCGAGTAGCGTTTGCTCTGGCTGAAGGCGACCGTCGTGCGGACCCCTCCCGGCGCGGCGCGATAGAACTCCTCCACCTGGGGAGCAACGCCGCGCTTCACGTCCAGGCGGTCGATCGCCTCACCCAGCGAGGTCGAGTGAACGGTGGGCACGTCGCGATGCAACAGGCCAGCGCGATCTAGCTCTCCCAGAATCGCGAAGATGCCCCCGGCGCGATGCACATCTTCCATATGCACCGTCGGCGAGGAGGGAGCCACCTTGCACAGATGCGGCACACGGCGCGAGAGCCGATCAATGTCCAGCATGGTGAACGGAACTTCAGCCTCCTGCGCCGCGGCCAGCAAGTGCAGCACTGTGTTGGTGGAACCGCCCATGGCGATGTCCAGCGTCATGGCATTCTCAAAGGCCGCAAAGCTGGCGATGCTGCGCGGCAGCACACTCGCATCGTCCCGCTCGTAGTAGCGCCGGGCAAGATCAACGATCGTGCGTCCAGCACGCAGGAACAGCTCTTTGCGGTCAGCGTGCGTGGCCAGCACCGTGCCATTGCCCGGCAGCCCCAGGCCCATCGCCTCCACCAGACAGTTCATGGAGTTGGCTGTAAACATGCCGGAGCAGGAACCGCAGGTAGGGCAGGCCGAATGCTCATACTCTTCCACCTCCGCATCGCTGCGCCTGGGATCGGCGGCCAGGATCATAGCGTCGATCAGGTCGATCGACTTCAGACCACCGGCCTGCTGGACCTTGCCCGCCTCCATCGGCCCGCCGGAGACAAAGACGGCGGGGATGTTCAAGCGCAACGCGGCCATCAGCATGCCCGGCGTGATCTTGTCGCAGTTGGAGATGCAGACCAGGGCATCGGCGCAGTGCGCGTTCACCATGTACTCCACGGAGTCGGCGATCAGTTCGCGCGAGGGCAGGCTGTACAGCATGCCTCCATGGCCCATGGCGATACCGTCGTCGACGGCGATGGTGTTGAACTCTTTAGCCACGCCGCCGGCACGGGCGATCTCTTCCCCCACAAGCTGGCCAAGATCCTTGAGGTGAACATGGCCGGGAACGAACTGGGTAAAGGAGTTGGCGACGGCGATGATCGGCTTGCCAAAGTCGCCGTCCTGCATTCCGGTGGCGCGCCAAAGACTGCGCGCTCCGGCCATATTGCGTCCATGCGTCGAGGTTCGTGACCGATAGGCTGGCATGTCCTCCATTGTACGGCGCGCGGGCGAGTACCGCGCAGCCCAAAGGCCCCGAGGCCGGCTCAAAGGCTTGCGCCCGGCGTCCCTATCGAGGAGCAAATCAAGCCACAGTCCTCTGCCGCGCTAGCGGACGATCTCGACCACTTCGCCCTTCGCAAAACCCACATCCGCTCCTGTGTGGGAAAACTTCCCGGTGGCATCATTCCAGCGCAGATGGCTAATCTCATACGCTCCGCTCTCGTACGCGTAGCTTGTGCCGTCATCCCGATAGAGATCGAACGCCCCGTCCGCTCCGGCGAAGACCATTATCTTGGCGATCTTCTGCCCCTGGTTGGTGCTCTCCACGGATGTACCCAGAGGCAGGATGGAGCCGGCCCGCACAAAGAGCGGAATCTCGTCGATGGGGGCGCTCACCACCAGCCGCTGCCCGCCATGCAATCTCTGATGCGTCCAGAAGTTGTACCAGTCGGTTCCCGCCGGCAGATACACCTCGCGGCTGGTCATCCCCTGCTGCGTCACCGGAGCCACAAGCAGCGCCGGCCCGAACATGTACTCGTCGCCGATATCTGCGACCTTTGGATCGTCACCGAAGTCCATGAACAGGCCGCGCATGAACGGTGCGCCCGTCTGGTGCGCACTCCAGCCCAGCGAGTAGATGTAAGGCATCAACTTATAGCGCAGGCGCAGGAACCTGGCCAGAATCGGCTCGGCCTGCTTGCCGTAGCTCCACACTTCGTTCTCCGGCCGGGTTCCATGGGTGCGGAAGTTGGGCAGGAAGGCTCCATACTCAAACCAGCGCACGTACAGCTCCGGATAGTCGTCGTCGTGCCCCACCACCGCGCGCGCATCGTTAGGATCGATCAGCACCGGCCGCTTCGGCTGGTGATGGCGCGGCAGAGCCTGCCATCCGCCGATGTCTGTGCTCCAATACGGCATTCCAGAGGCGACGAAGTTGATCCCTGCCGGCACCTGGCGGCGCAACACATCCCACGTGGGAGCTACATCCGAAGACCAGAAGACCGTTCCGTTCCGCTGCGCTCCCAGATACGCCGAGCGGGCCAGGATGAAGGCGCGCTGCTGCATGTCCCGGCGCATGCCCGCATACACCGCGGAGGTGTGGAACAGAGGATACACATTGAAGTACTCGGTCCCCGGCCCTACATGCAGATAGCTTCCATTGGGCGGCAGATCGGGCTCGGTCTCATCCAGCCAGAAGGCGTCAAAGCCCTTTTTCACATAGTTCTGATCGATCACGTTCCAGAACCACTGGCCGGCCGCCGGATCCGTCGTGTCGATGTCGCTGCCGGCGCGGTCATAGGGCAGGCCGTTGGTGGGCGTTCCATCGGCCAGATGCTCCAGCCATCCGTTCTTCAGCAACATGGCATAGTACCGGTCAGAGGGTACAAACCGCGGCCAGACGCTGATCATCACGTGGAAGTTCATCGCGTGCAACTGCCGGTTCATCGCCGCCGGATCCGGCCACCGTCTGGGATCCATGTCCATCTGCCCCATCTTCGTGTACGTGAACCAGTCGATCACCAGGTCGTCGATGGGCAGATGCCGCTCCCGGTATCCCCTGGCCACAGCCAGCAACTCGGCCTGGCTCCGGTAACGCTGCTTGCTTTGAATGAAGCCATAGGCCGACTTGGGCAGCATCGGCGTAGAGCCGGTCAACAGACGGTACCCCGCATAGATCTCGTCATAACTCTGGCCGGCGATGACAAAAAAGGAGGCTCTTTGCCCTACCTGCGAGGTCCACTGCGTCTGGCCATCGATGGCAAAACCTACCGTGGTCTTGGAAGGGTTATCCCATAGCAGTCCATAGCCCTTGTTGGTGACCACGAACGGGACGCAGATGGTCTCTCCACCTGGGGCGGCGTAGTCCTGCGCACAGCGCAACACGTGGCCACGCCGGTCGAGAAACCCCATCTGGTTTTGGCCCAGCCCGTAGTAGTGCTCATCGCCGGGAGCCGCAAAGCTGGCCCCCACCTGGTAGAACGGATCGTCTCCCGGCCGCCGGTCCTCCAGCACACCACGATTGCCGTCCTTGTTGTTGGGCACCGACATCTGCCAGTTCTGCATATCCAACAGGGTCTTGCCATCCGGCGTCCGCACCTGGATGCCAACCCACGGCGTGGACCCGATGAAGTAGCGGGGCAGTTCCCCCTCCCGGGCGCGATGCGGATGCGGCTTGGGCGGCGGCGAGACCGTCACCACCATGCGCGAGGAACGCAGCACATCGCCGCCTGGGCCGGTCTGAACGGTCCATCCCTGGCCCTGTGGCTGCGCAAGGATGCCATACCCCGGAGCAGAGAGCGCGCGCTCTTTGAGCAGACTCAACGTCACCCGCACCACATTAGGCGCATATGGTTGAACGACCACCGTCGCATCGCCACGCTGCAGCGTCAACTGCTGCGCGCCGGCGGCGCAGAACGCAAGGGCCATCGCCGAGGCGCCCATCGCCCGTCTCAACTGCCGAGCCCACGGCTCCCCTCGAAAAAAACCCATCCCAAACCTTCCCTTGGAACGCAGATCGATTCAACCAACCTCTCAACCCTACTGGAACCATTTCTGTCCCGCTCTCCAGCGGCTCCAGCCAGGCTACTGCCTGAGCCGCCTGGACCGGGTCTGCCGCCTGGCAGCCTGGGCAGTGCTGCCGCCGCTCAACAGGCACGCCCGAGGGTTATTGGGCAGCCAGTTGCACCTTGGTTCGCAAGGGAAGATCCGCCGAGGAGCCTCCCACCTCAAGGATGTACTCTCCCGGCAAGCGCTCCCAATCATTCTTCTTGGTCGAGAAGATCTTGAGATACAGTGGCCTGATGGGCACGGTCACCCTCTGGCTGGCGCCTGCCTTCAAACTCACCCGCGCAAACCCTACCAGCCTCCGGAACGGCTCACCGGAACTGGCTGGCAACGTTGCATAGACCTCGGCAATCTCATCGCCTCCGCGGGCTCCTGTGTTCGTCACCTCAAAGCTCACGCTCTGCGCATCCGGAGCCACGTCAAGAGCCGAGTACCCGAAGCGGGTATAGCTCAGCCCATATCCAAACGGATACAACGGCGTCTCCTGCTTCACCTGGAACCACTTGTAGCCAACCTCCATCCCTTCCACGTTGTAGTCCACGGTGAAGTTCCTGGCCTCTTTCGCGTGGTGGGCGCCGCCATTCATACCGTTATTTCCGGTCTTCGAGGTCAATCCGGTCACCTGCGGATGGGGTAGCTGCGCTTCGCCGGCGGGGAAGGTCACCGGCAGCTTGCCCCAGGCATTCACTCGACCGTACAGCGCCGCGGCGATCGCCTGGCCCCCGCCGATACCCGGGAACCACGCCTCCACGATCCCCTTCACCTGGTCCCGCCAAGGCATGGTCACCGGCCCGCCCGTCTCCAATACCACCACCGTGTTGGGATTCGCCTTGGCCACCGCCTCCACCAGAGCGTCCTGGTTGTCGGGCAGGCTAAGCGAAGGCCGGTCCATGCCCTCACTCATCCACTGCGTCACAAACACCACGGCTACGTTTGCCTGCGCCGCGGCCTGCGCCGCCTGGGCGAGGTTCGTGCCTGGGTCAAAGCTGATCTTCACCGCATGCACTCCACCGCCGGCAACGGCATCGACGCCGCAGTTGGCTTGCCTCTCCGCCTGTTGGGTGATGTAGCGCAGCGGCGAGGAGGGGAAGTACACGGGATCTCCCCACTGGGAGCCGCCTGGCCGCCCTCCCGGCGCGTCCACCTGGCCTGATCCGCCGCCTGAGATGACGCCAAAGTCCGCCTTGCCTCCGATCACGGCAATCTTCCGGTCGCCCGCACGCAAAGGCAGAATGCCGTCCTGATTCTTCAGCAGCACCATGCTGCTCTCCTCGATCTTCTGCGCGTCGTTGCGCCCTTGGAACGGATTCACCACGCTACGCACCGGAGGATCATCCACCACCCCGTCGGCGATCATGCTGCGCACGATCCGATGCACCATGTCATCCAACCGCGCCAGGGGAACCTGCCCATCCTGCACCGCCTGCTTGAGCGGCGCTCCAAAGTACTGGTCACCGGGCTGCTCCATATCCAGCCCCGCCAGGGCGGCCTTCACCGTGCTGTGCGTCGCCTCCCAGTCCGACAGGACAAATCCCTTGAACCCCCACTGCTTCTTAAGCACATCGTTGAGCGTGTACTGGTTCTCGCAGGCGAAGTCGCCGTTCACGCGGTTGTAGCTGCACATCACCCCGGCAGGCTGGGCCATCCGAATGGCAATCTGGAAGGCTAGTAGATCGGTCTCCTGCATGGCTCGCCGATTGAGCACCGCATTGTACGTATTCCGTCCGGTCTCCTGATCGTTGAGCACGTAATGCTTAATGTCGCCCATCACGTGGTTGGACTGGACCCCCATGGCCAGCTTGCCCACCATGGTTCCGGCCAGGACCGGATCCTCGCTGGCATATTCAAAGTTGCGCCCGTTGCGCGGCTCACGAATCAGATCTACGCCCCCGCCGATGGACATGTTGAACCCCTGGGCGCGCAGCTCTCGCCCAATCACCGAGCCGTAGAGAAACGCCAGCTTCGGGTTCCAACTCGATGCCATCCCAAGGACGCTGGGCAGCAGCGTGGCGTAGCGGCTGTCCAAGGCCGCCATGCGCACCCCAACCGCCGAGTCGGCCAAGTTCAGATTGGGTAGACCCAGGCGCGGAATTCCAGCGACGAATCCCGCGCCGCCGTTGTCCCCGGGCGGCACATAGGCTCCCGGCCGCAGCGGTCCCCAGCCGATGCCATGCACCAGTTGAATCTTCTCATCCAGCGTCATCTGCCGAATCATCATGTCGGCTCGCGTATCGGCGTCGAGCGCGGTGTTCATCCAGGGCATATTGCCCTTGCCACCGGCCTGTGGAGGAATCTGCTTTGCCTCCGACTGAGCTGAGGCTGCCCCGGTCCAGCCCATGCCAACCAACCCGCAGCCTATCGCCAGGCTGATCTTCGCCACCCACCTCACGCTCATCCATCTTTCCTTCCCAGGCCACGGCGCGGCCCTCAAACGCTTTTCTGGAATCGAAACAGTCTCTACCCTAAAATCCTATCTGCTCTCGGCGTCCACTGGCCATGCTCACGGCGGCCAAAGACGCGCTAGACAAACGTTGTCCTTGTAAAGACTACTTGTAAAGACTACTTGAAACGGATTACAAAGGATGCTGTTGAAGTTCAGGCGTATCCTCCAGAGCAGCCCATCGGGGAGACATCTGTGGTCTCCAAAAACGATTCAAGAATTGCGAAGGTTCAGTCTATGAAGATTTCCGGCCTTACTTTACCCCTCTGTCTTGCAATCGCGGGGCTCTTCCCCGGCCATGCCAACTGCGCTCCGGGCGCGCGGCTCGCCGCTGCAGGTTCTCCACCGGCAGCCGCCGCTTCCTCCCCGCCAGCGCTCTACCTGGGCACAGCCTGGTACCCAGAGCAGTGGCCGGAGTCGCGCTGGAACGCCGATCTTGATCTGATGGAGGCAGCCCACATCCGCTTTGTCCGTATCGGCGAGTTTGCCTGGTCTCGACTGGAACCCTCCGAGGGTGACTATCATCTGGACTGGATGTATCGCGCCATCCGCGCGGCCGAGAGCCATCACATCGCCGTAGTCATCGGGACGCCCAGCGCAGCCCCGCCCGCATGGCTCACCAGCAAATATCCAGAGACCCTGCGCGTCAAACAGGACGGTCGCCTGGCCGAGCACGGCAACCGCCAGCAGTTCAACTGGGCGGACCCCTTATATCGCCGACTGGTCTTCCAGATGGTGCTGCAGGAGGCCAAACGCTTTGGCCATGATCCGGATGTCATTGGCTGGCAGATTGACAATGAGTACGCTACCCTCTCCTACGGCCCCATTGCCAAGGCACAGTTTCAGAACTGGCTGCATGCCCGTTACCAGACCCTGGACAACCTGAACACCCGCTGGACCACCGCCTACTGGAGCCAGACCTACACCTCCTGGACCCAGATCCCCATTGAAACCAACTATGGCAACCCCGGCTTGCTGCTGAGCTGGAAGCGATTTGTCTCCGACACCTGGCGCAGCTATCAAGCCAATCAACTGCGCGCTCTGCGTCCCAACATTGACCCGCGCCAGTTCATCACCACCAACATGATGGGCTTCTTCGACGGATACGACGCCTACACCGTCGCCCGCGATCTGGACATGGCCTCGTGGGATGACTACGTGGGCACCGGCCAACTCAACCCTGTCGTCAACGGGGCCGAGCACGATCTGACGCGTGGCTTCCTGCGCAAGAACTTCTGGGTGATGGAGACCCAGCCCGGATTCGTCAACTGGTCCCCGGACAACAACTCGCTGGACAAGGGAGAGGTACGCGCCATGGCCTGGCACGACGTCGGCCACGGCGCCGACGCCGTCTCCTATTGGCAGTGGCGCTCCGCCTTGAATGGCCAGGAGGAGTACCACGGCACCCTGATCGGCGCGGACGGCACTCCGGTCCCTCTCTACTCCGAGGTTGCTCAGACCGGCCGCGAGTTTGCCAAGGCCGGCCCGGCGCTGGCAGGCACCACCGTCCACTCCCAAGTCGCGATCCTGCACTCCTATGAAAGCTACTGGGCCATTAACTGGCAGCGCCATAACAAGGCCTTCAACCCGATCGCCGCCATGGTCTCCTACTACGGCGCCATTCGCGCGCTGGCGCACTCGGTGGACATCGTCAGCCCGGACGTCGATCTCTCCCAGTACAAGCTGGTCATCGCTCCTGCGCTCAACCTCATCACCGACCGGGAAGCCGCCAACCTCATCAGCTACGTTCGCAACGGAGGCCACTTGGTGCTCACCCAGCGCTCCGGGATGAAGAACGTCGACAACGGTCTCCAGACCGAACGCCAGCCCGGTCCGCTGGTCTCTCTGCTGGGCGGAAGAGTGGAGCAGTACTACGCGCTGGATACCACCATACCGGTCTCCGGAGTGTGGGGCAATGAGAACTCTCACCTGTGGGCAGAGCTGCTCTCCACGTCCAACCCCCAGACCCGGGTCCTGATGCGCTACGGCAAGACGCCCCTGGGCTGGCTGGACAATCAACCCGCAGCCATCACCCGCAAGGTGGGCCAGGGCAGCATCACCTACATCGGAGCGGAGTTGGAAGGAGAAACCCTGGACAAAGCCGCAAGCTGGATGATGACCGAGGCAGGCGTCCATCCCGAGTTCGGTTCCCTGCCTGCCGGGGTGGATCTTTACATCCGCTCCGACGCCCGGCATGAGGTGTGGATCCTGATCAACTTCGGCCAGTCCACCCAGACCGTCAACCTGCCCTCGGACTTCAAGAACGTGCTGGCTGGAGGATCTCAGCACTCCGTGACCCTCAAACCGCTTGCCGTCGCGGTGCTGCAGCGGCCCGTCCCGCAGGCGGCCCGGTAGAACCTCTCTGCGGCGCAGGGCCCCGCTCTCCCGTGCCGGCATCCGGAATTATTGTGCCACTCCTCGCCACTCCCAACAGACGCGGGTGGGCGAATTGCGACTATACTTTCTGGCGATGTCCCTGCTTTGCAGGTACATCGCGCCGAAAGATCCGCTTTGCCGATCACGGCAAGCCAAACACGCAAAACCATCGAGGAGAACATGGAACCAAATCCATCCAGAAATATGCGTCGTGACCTTTTGAAGTTTGCCGGGCTGGGCGTTGCCGGCTCCGCCGCCGGCATCATGCCGCGCGCCCTGGGCGAAGCGCCCGGCCAGACCGGCCCTGCGGCATCAACTGGACAACCTGCAGGAGTGCTGGATGTGCGGAGCTACGGCGCCAGCGGCGACGGCCACACGCTGGATACGCCGGCGATCAACCGCGCGATCGAGGCCGCCGCCCAACGCGGTGGAGGAACCGTCTACTTTGGGGCCGGGCAGTATCTCTGTTATTCGATTCACCTCCAGAGCAACGTGGCGCTGTATCTGGATCAGGGCGCGGTCATCATCGCCGCCGATCCGTTGCCCGAGGGGCAAGCCGGCGGCTACGACTCCCCAGGCCCCCCGCAACCCTGGGAGGCGTATCAGGACTTTGGCCACAACCACTGGCGTAACAGCCTAATCTGGGGCGAAGATCTGCATGACATCTCCATCTATGGTCCCGGACGTATCTTTGGGCGCGGCCTTTCGCGGAATAACGGTCCGCACAACCGGCGTCCAGGGGAGCAGCGCGTCGAAGGAGTCGGAAACAAGTCCATCAGCCTGAAGAACTGCCATAACGTGCAGTTACGCGACTTCCAGATTCTGCAAGGCGGCTGGTTTGGAATCCTAGCGACAGGCGTGGATAACCTGCTGATCGACGGCTTGACCATCGACACCAACCGCGATGGCATGGATATTGATTGCTGCCGCAACGTCAGGATCGTCAACTGCGCCGTCAACTCACCCTGGGATGACGGGATTGTGCCTAAGAGCAGCTACGCGCTTGGCTATCTGCGCCCCACGGAGAACATGGAGATCTCCAACTGCTATGTGACCGGGGCCTATCAGTTGGGCACGGTGATCGATGGGACCTGGAAGCCGTTCGATGCCTCCGCGCCCAGGCGCGCGCCGCAGGTAGGCCGCATCAAGCTCGGCACTGAGTCCAACGGTGGATTCAAAAACCTTACCATCTCGAACTGCACCTTTGATCAATGCCAGGGATTGGCGTTGGAGACGGTCGATGGCGCTCATCTTGAAGATGTCACGATCAGCAACATCACCATGCGTGGCATCGTCTCCGCGCCCATCTTTCTTCGCCTGGGCAGCCGCCTGCGCGGTCCCGCAGGCTCGACCAAAACAGGCGTCCTGCGTAGGGTCAACATCAGCAACATCGTCTGCTCGGATGCGTCCTCGGAGTACGGCTGCATCATCAGCGGAGTTCCCGGCTACGCCATCGAGGATCTCCATCTGCACAACATCTACATCCAGCATCGCGGCGGCGGCACCAAGGAACAGGCGGCCATCACGCCGCCTGAAAACGAAAACCACTATCCGGGCCCGCACATGTTTGGCCCCATGCCATCCCAAGGCTTCTACCTTCGCCACGTGAAGAACGTAAGCCTCTCCGAGATCGAAGTCACGGCGTTAAACGATGACGTTCGTCCGGCGATCGTGATGCAGGACGTGCAAGGCGCGGATCTGTTTCACATCCGGACGCCATCAACAGCCCCTGTCCTGGAGATGCACGACTCAAGCAACGTGGACGCTCTGTGGGTACGGGGATTGAAGGACGGAGCCCAAAGCTGACCCGGGCGCCTGCCTGCGCAGCCCAGTCAAAGACCAACCAGGGAATGGCCGAGGAACCAGGAGCGGAGATTGCAAAGGAGAACTCCGCAACCACGCCCCGGCCTGCACCCCGCAAACTGCTTTGCCGGCTCGCCGTCACCAGACGTAGGTGCCCACGGCCCCCGGCGGCAGGGAAGTGACCGCGGTTCTGGCGTGATAGCGAATCGCAAACGAGAACGGAAAGTTGCCCGTGTTGGAGACCACCAGAACGATCTTCCCGTCTGGGGTCAGGAAGGCCACATTATCGAGCTGCTCCAGATCGTTCGTTCCGATCCGGATGGAGCCGGGCGGAACAAACTTGGAGAAGTGCGCCAGAACATACCAGGCCAGGTTGCGCGTCGCCTGATCTCCCTGGATCGTCAGCGCACCCCAGCATCCGGTACACCCGCCGTCGTTGGTATGCGGCCCGGCTTCTGCGTCCGCGGCCAGATTCCACAACAGCACATTGCGGCTCCAGTTCCGGGTAGCGCCGATGACAACGCTGTCCACCGGTTCGGCAATGTCCAACCCCGTTGAACGCGGATTCTGCGTCACCGACTGCTCGGTCATGAAGAGGCCTTTTCGTGGATAGAGGTTGTGGACCTTGGTGAAGGCCTGGGCCGATCCTCCATAAAGATGAAAGGCGGTTCCCTGGACGTATCGGCTGGCAGCGGGATCGCCGAGGATGGAGAGCGGATAGGAGGTAACGTCCGGATTGTGATCGTAGATCTGGATGCCGGTCCGGATGCCCGCGCGGGCAAAGGCCGGTCCCAGCGCTTTGGCGATGAACGCGTCTTCTTCGGGAGCAAACATCACCATGCTGGGCGTGTTCTTGGGGTTCAGAGGCTCATTTTGCACCGTGACTGCGGCCAGAGAGATGCCCTGCGCCTTCATGGCCTCAAGATACCGAACAAAATACTGCGCATAGACCGGATAATCTTCGGGCTTTAGATGACCGCCCTTGAGGTTGTCGTTGGTCTTCATCCAGGCGGGCGCCGACCACGGCGATCCGAGGATCTTGATTGCGGGATTGATGGACAGGATCTGCTTGAGGACAGGGATCACTGTGGCTTGATCCACCTTCAGGCTGAAGTGCTCCAATTGCGGATCGGACTGGCCCGGCGGCATGTCGTCATAGGTATAGGGATGATCGTTCATGTCCGACGAGCCGATGCTGACCCGGATGTAGCTGACGTGGATACCATCGCCGTCTGGGGCGAAGAGGCTCTTGAGGAGCGCCGCCCGGCTTGCAGCCGACATGCGCATCAGCAGCTCTGCGCTGCCTCCCGTGACGGCAAATCCAAAGCCTTCCATGGACTGATACTGCTCCATGTCGTTTACGGCGATGGTCGGAGCCGTGCTGCCAGTCGCAGCGAAATGAACCTGGGCCGGCTGCTCAGCCAACAAGGAAGTGCGATCGCCCGTGGTTAACCACAGGCGCGCATCTTTCGGTTCGCCGGACTGCGCCGATGAGAACAGCGGAAGAAGGAGCAAGAAAGAGAGGCATGCAAGCCGGGTCTGCATTTTCATACGAGTATCCTTGGGTGACCGACGAAGCGGGTAGCAGTGAACAGAAACAATCGTTTGTCTTGTGGCGAGGCAACGACCGTTCTGATGCTCGCCAACGATCAAAACAGGATCGCGCCAGGCTTGTCAATGCATAGCTTTACTCCTTGGTGTTCTCGTCGATAACGAGAGCACCCATCCACTTGCCGGCCGCCACAGGCTTACGGCTTGGCAGGCCCGGTCGACTCGCGAACCACCAAGGTCGGCTGCACCACAATCTCGTCCCGGGGAGGCTGCGTGTCGTGAATCCGGTTGAGCAGCGCCTGGGTGGCAACCCGTCCAATCTCCGCCAGCGGCTGGCGGATGGTGGTCAGGCGCGGAGAGGTATAGGAGGCTGCGTTGATGTCGTCGAATCCGATGACAGAGACGTCTGCGGGAATCCGCAGGTTGAGATCCTGCAGCGCGCGGATCGATCCAATCGCAGCGATATCGTTGAAAGCCACCAGCGCCGTAAAAGGCTTCCGGGAGGCGAGCAGTTGCTGCACCACGGGATAGCCGAGCTCCGGCGAGGTCATGTCCCGGTCCAGAGAGGCCACCAGCTCCGAACGGATCTCGAGGCCTATCTGCGACGCATGGCGCTGAAGCTGCGCCCACCGTTCGTCAGAGTCCGAGCTGAAGGGCTGACCGCGCATGAACGCGATGCGGCGATGGCCGAGCCCGTAAAGATGGTTCAAGGTGAGTTCGGCGGCCCGGGCGTGGTCCAGGACGACATTCGTCACCCCCTCAACATGGCGATGGCCCGCTACCGCAACCATCGGTAGCGAAATGGTGTGTTCAATCCGGGTATCTACAGCGATGATGCCCTGCGCGCCTCGCCCAATGAACATCTGGATGTACTCGTCGATCAAACGCGCCTGATGACGGTGATGCGCCGTGAAGTAAAAATATCCCGCGGCGATGAGCTGGTCGCCGATGCCGCTCATGATCTGGGTGTGATAGCCTTCGCCCAGCTCCGGCACCAGGATGCCGACGGTCAGCGTCCTGCGGCTGCGTAGAGAGCGCGCCAGAAGATTGGGGTGATAGTTCATCTCTCGGGCGGCGGCCTTGATCCGCTCGCGGGTTGCCTCAGGGATGGACCTGCCCGGAACATTATTGAGCACAACCGAGACCGTTGCCGGATTCAGGCCGAGGCGCGCCGCCACCTGCTTCAGGCTGGTAGGTTTCAGGGCAGCAGGGTGTGGAGTGTCCTTGCGTCTCTTATCTGCTGGCAAATCCGTCATGAATCCATCCCATCCATCGTATTTTGCCGCTGCGTTTATACCGGCTCAAGCGTTCTGCGCAGAAGATGCCGCTGCCTCCGTGCCACATATTTCAGACCGACCCAGTTGCCGACCTGGATGCCGATCAGGACGTCGACCTGGACGCCGTTCAGGATATCGGCATATCCAATGCGCTGGATATTGTGGGTCCAGCTGTTCTCTTTTGCTATTTTCCTTTGTCGTTATTCCTTGCGGATTGCGGTGGCATATCTCTCATATCGTCGAAGATCTTCTCCATCGCATCTCTCATCTTTTTATATTTCAGATAGAGTTGAATCTGCTCCTTCGCCTCCTGCGTATTTCCCTCTCTGCGGTAGATTGCGGCCAGACGGTAGTAAGCAATGTCATTGGTGGGATCAAGACGAACTGCTCGTTCAAACATCTTCTGCGCCTCTTGAGACTGGCCCCTGTCGGCCAGAAGCTTGCCCAGTTCTGTGCAGGCCAAGCCGTCATCAGGATTGATTTCGACAGCCCGGGAGTAGTCGGCAAAGGCCGCATTCATGTGCCCTTGCTTCGTTTCAGCCATACCTAATTCCAGCTCCGCTTGCTCATCCTTGGGATTCAGCGCCAGTGCCGCTTTAAATTCGGATTCCGCTTCAGCCTGCTCGGCGGTGCTGTCCGAGTTAAGCAGCAGATCGCCGAGTTCAGTATGGAGGCCGGGCAAGTTGGGGTCGATTTTGATAGCTGCACGATAATTCGCAATCGCCTCCTCATTCTGATTTTGCCTGGCAAGTTCGCGTGCCATCACCTGGTGCATCTGCGCACTGTTGGGCGCGACCAGCGCCAATGTAAGCATCGCCTTGCCGGCAAGATCCGTGTAAAGCCGATAGGACATGTAAAGCAGGTTCGCATTTGTGGGATCCGTCGCAAGCATGGCCGATACGATATTGGCGGCCTTTCCGAGCTCCTCCTTTGCGGTATAGTCATCGATCAGCGATTCTCCCACCTGCATCTGAATCTTTTCCCCATTCAAATGAGGGAAAGCAGCTTGAAGATCGGTCTGGCTTGCGGCAGAATCTCCCAAAGCTTTTTCGCCGAGCCCAAGCAGGGCTTGCAGCTTCCACAAGCCCGGTTGTAGGTGGACAGCCTCGCGGAGCTGAGGAACAGCGTCTTTGTAATCACTGCGAAAGAAGAGTAGAACTCCTAGATTACCGCGCGCATCTACATTACTTGGGTCGAGCGTGAGAACCTTTTGTAGTTCTGGAATTGCCAGATCAGGGCGCTGTTCCCGCAGATACTGCTCGGCCAGCCGTGTGTATTGGGCAGCCTGAGCTTGCGCATTTTGAGGCGCTTGGCCGGAAGACGGGATGAATGTGGCCAGGAGCAGGTAAATGGTTACCAGCGCGGTGCGCGATGACATAGCAATCATATCGTATATCCCCGCTGAAATACGGGGCAAATATGCATGAAGGACGGCGATTGCCCCGCCGTCCTTCATGGTTGAAGCTGGTATCCAATTGGTTGTTACAGACCTGAGGCGCAGAGGCAGAAGTTTCCTGACGAGCCCTGCCTGCGGTAGGAGTAGCCTTGGAAGGTTGCTCTCACTGCAGGCAGGAAACTCTGAAACCGCGCTAGAATGACAGACGGCCCAGAAACTCCCAGGTCCTGCCGTTGACCGTGACTCCCGTGATCTGAGCTTCGCCTGGTCCAGCGCCGATGACGTTACCGCCGGGCTGTCCGAAGCTGGGATGGTTGAAGATGTTGGACGCCATGCCACGAAGCTGGAAGACGACATTCCTCGGCGCGTACACGTCAAAGTTCTTTGCCAAGGCGAAGTCGAAGTTCACCAGATCGGGACCGGATACGATATTGCGACGGAAGTCACCGTAGGTATAGGCCGCCGGCACGGCGAATGCGTCCAGGTTATACCACTCTTTCAAGCTGTGGTATTGGCCTGTGCCGGTCCGATCCGGGCCGGTGTCGGTGGTCTTATAGTTTCCAATCAGGTTGGCGTATTGCGTGTAGGATCCTGACTGGTTGTTGGAGCTGTTCTCATAGCCGGTGGTGATCCCGATGGGATTGCCGGTTTGAAGATCCCAGGTCCAGGAGGTCTCCCAGCCGCCAAGAAACTCATCGGCTATGATATTTTTGTTCATCCAGCGTCGACCCCTGCCGAAGGGAAGGTCATAGACCGCTTCACCCTTCACCATGTGACGGATGTCGAAGTTGGATCGGCTGTAGTTCTGGGCCGGCAAGTAGGCATTCTGATAGTTCTGGTAACCTTCGCGGCTTCCCCAGCCGGATGAATCAAGATCGTCGAGGAAGTGCGACCACGTGTAGTTTGCGCTCAATTGCAGCCCATTGGCCATGTTTTTGGTGACCACTATTTCCATGGCGTTGTAGTTGGAGACAGCGTTGTTGGTGCTTCCATTGATTCCCTGAAAGAGCGGGTATGGTTCATTTCCAATGTCGTTCGCACTGAGTTCATTTTCCGGTACCTGGTTGATGTCTACCGGGAAGTTGAGATTATCGCCATGATTGCCAACATAGGCTATGGACGCCATCCAGTTTGTCAGGAACTGCCGCTCGAGCGACAGAGTCCATTGGTAGTTGGTCGGCACAGGGGTGTGGTACTCGTTGTAGGAGACGCTTTGGCCGTTATAGGCCCATGGGGTATCCGGAGATTTCAGATAGAGCGAGTTGAGTGAAGCGGAGTTGTAGCCGACGACTCCGCAACCTGGATCGGTTGTGTCCGGAGCGCTTCCATTGCCATTCAACTCGGTGACCGGGCATATACCGTTGGTGGTGTCCGAGTCGTTGCCGAACTGGCCAAAGGCATTGCCCATGCCGGCGCCGTAGGTATCCTCACTCCAGGTAGAGGCGAAGATTCCGATGCCACCGCGAAGAACGGTGTTCGGCAGCATGCTCCAACTGAAGCCCAGGCGAGGAAGGAAGATGTTGTACTTTGGATGCTGCAGCGAGGTGCGGCCATTCTGACCGATGAATCCGTACCACATGCCACCTAGGACGGGCGTGCCGGGTTTAACCCCGTTGATGGTAGTGCTAGAGACGTTGAAGTTCTGCACCGCCGGATCCCAAACGGCTTCGTTGCCATGGACCTCGCTCCAGCCTGTCTCACCCTCCCAGCGGAGGCCCATATTCACGGTCAGATTCGGACGCATCTTGAAGTCGTCCTGAACGAACAACTGAGGAGACTTCCAACGTCCGCCATACTCCGGCGTCACCTGCGCGCTCCAGCTTCCGGACTGCCCGAGCAAGAAGTCGGCGTAGCCGGTGCCGTCATAGGAGCTGGTCGGGTTGCCGCCGGCCGAGGTGTAGTAGCCGTTGAAGGAGAAGCTGCCGGAGTTGATGTTTCCCCAGGCTGTGGAGTCGGCGCGGTTGATCAGGAACTCACCGCCGAAGTGCAGGACGTGGCGGCCCTTGACCAGGGTGACGACGTCGGACGGGTCAAAGACAAACTCTTTGTACACTGCGTTGGTCGCGCTTCCCGGGCCATAATAGTTATCTGCGATGCTGATGTTCGGGAAGAAGTCATATTTGAGCAGCGGCATCTGCAAGCTCGATGTGTCGTTGGAGGAGAGCGGCTGGAAGTAGTTCAACTGGTCGGTAAAACCCATGCGAGCTTCATTCACCACATTGGAGCTGATCGTCCACGTGTCGGAGACCTGAGCGTTATCACGGCTCACATCGCCTATCTGGCATTGGAACGGGCAGAACGCAGTCAGGTTCAGCTCGGGGTTGTTGCTCTCAGTTTCTGTAGCGGTGACGCGATTGTTTGACGTAACGTCCGTATCCCAGCGCCCAAACCATTTGATGAAGGGATTCTGGCTTTCTGGCGCAAGGATAGAGAAGTTGTTTACGGAGTAGGTGGGGACGTTTTGCGGGTAGCCGGTAGCGGCCAGCACTGCCTTTTGGATGGCTTGTGCCGACGGGTTGATCATAGAGGTTGGGATCTTGTTGTAGGAGTGGTCGCCGGGATGTCCTGCTTCCGCTTCAAAGCTCTGGCGCTGCACGCAGGGGGCGGGAAGCGTGATGGAGCCACCCGGAAATTCCGGGCCCGAGTAGACGCAGTTGCCAGTGTTCACAATGGTTTGAGTGGTGGGATCGTAGAGGGTGGGCAGGCCAGCCTGACTGAAGTCTCCCGCCATCTCGGCGTTGCTGGGTAGAGAGTAAAACTGAACGTTTCCGGTGCTGTTGTTGATTGTCCGGTCGTAGTCAAAGAAGAAGTAAGATTTGTGGAAGACCCTCTTGGGCAGCACCGGCCCGCCGATGTTTCCACCGAAGTTGTTGAGATGAATGACGGGGATGGTTCCGGAGCCAAAGCCGTAACTGGCTGCATTGAAGAAGTTGTTCTCGAGGTACTCGTACAATTCGCCGTGGAAGTGATCGGTTCCGCTCTTGGTGATTTGGTTGTAAATGATGTTCCCCACGCCGGACTGTGCGGAGAAGGCTGATGAACTGATTTTGACCTCCGCCGTGGTCTCAAAGATGGTTACATCGGAGTTCTGGCTCATCGGCAAGGTGGTCGTGGCGCCATCCTGCAACACATATTCATAGGGCATATTGCCGTTGATGGAAGCCTGGCCGACGTTCTGATTGGCGACGTCGTTGGCGTTTTCCGGTGTGCCCGACTCGCCGGGTTGCAGAACGATGAAGTTTTCCCAGTCCGCTCCCCCTCCATTTCCGCTGCCTATCTGCGGCAACTCGTCCATGGAGGATGCCGTGAGAGTGTCACTTTGCGCGCCGCTCTCGGTATCGAGCAGGGGCAGTTGGGTGGTGACCGTCACCTGCTGTGTCACTGAGCCTACTTCCATCTCGGCGTTCACCGTCTGAATTCCAAGGCTGACGGTGATGGGTCCACGGACATAGGTCTTAAAACCTGTCTTGGTGAAGGTAACCCGATAATGGTCCTCTTGAATCGGCCCCGTATCGTAGAGGCCGGCTCTGTCGGTGGTGTAGGTCCGGGTGAATCCCTTGTCCAGATCAAGAACGGTCACTGTGACGCCGGGAACCACCGCTCCGGTGGAGTCCAGGGCGGTGCCGCGAAGGTCGCCCGAATTTGTATTTTGTGCAAGACTTGCCCGACTTCCGACGATCGTTAATCCGATGGTCAGCAGAAGGAACGGCAGAGTTCTTCGCAAAGGTTGATTCATGAACTGCCTCCTGAACGGTTTTCATGTTTCTGGTTCACTCGTTCCCAGGACTGCCTTTGAGCAGGTCCTGGCGTTTCTGTTGCGCTTGAACTCACCTAGCCCAGGCGCCAAATCATGCCGTAGACATTGCCAGAGCTGACGCTCAGCGCCAGAGACACTCCGCCTCCCAGCGCCAGAATCATCCAGGCCATGGCCCATCGCAGGTTCTTTGTCATTGATGCCTCCAAACTGATCCGGCCGGTTGCTTCCGTAGCTTTCTCCAGGGGCGATGCCGGCCCGAACCGCGCCTGGGTCTTCCGCTGCTTGCTGAAAGGGTTGCTAGCCATGAGCGTTCACCCTGACCTCCACTACTCCTCCACTATTGGCTCTATGTCTCAGGAAGCCTTCCGGTGGATTCACAAGGCAACCGTTTGTTTGAACGAACGCGAACGGATTAGACCACATGGAGAAGATCTCTGTCAAGGCTCAAATCGCGCAATAATTTGGGAGACAATCGGCTTGTTTCCGGCCCTCTTCACACCCGGCCCAACTCGACCCGCACCCCGCCAATCGTCCGGTCGGACGAGGTTATCGTCGTAAAATCGTTGGATTTCAGCCACTACTTTCCTCCGCGGGCCACTCCTTCCGGCTGGACCCATAGCCTGTGCTTGGCGCTCATTTCCCGGCAACTGGGAGAGCTATTGAAACTGGAACCAGTTCACATTCGAGATGCTGTCGGAGCTTCCTCCTCCGGTAAAGACGACGTAGAGGTTGTGCGTGCCGGAGACGCTGGACACGGGAGCGCTGACCGTCTCCCAGTTCGACTCCCAGCTTCCAGTCACCGGCAGACTCACCGTGGCAATCGGCGCGCTCGTCATGCTATCCAGATAGAACGTGGCTGTCCCGCCGTTGCCGTCGCTGGAGGTCCGGACCGCGACGCTGTGGATGGATCCGGCAGATCCAAAATCAACGCCCGGAAAGAACACGTATGCTCCTGAGGTCAGGTAGCCCAGGTCGTAATCCCCCGTAGCGTCCGCCGTATCCTCGGTCTCGAGCCCTTCTTCCTTGCTGTAGCTGGATCCCTGGATCTGGGCGGTTGCGGCCACGGTGGGCGTGCCGGACTGCGTGCCGCTCCAGGTAAACGTGGCCGCCGCCAGCGTCGGCAAGGTATAGGAGAAGCCCCGCGTCGCTCCCCACTGCACTTGAAAGGTCTGGCTCACAGACGTGTTGTTGTAGACCACCAGGACGATGGAGCCGTCGGGGTTCTGGAAGGCCACCGAGGCCAAGGACGGCGTGTTGCTCGAGTAGATGCGCGTTGCCCCGGGCAGAACAAAGCGGCTGTACTGCCCCAGCGTGTAGTACTCGATGTCGTAGGTAATATCACCGCTGCTGCTGTTGACGGTCACCAGCGGCGTGCAAGTATTGCACCCTCCAAGACCCGCGTCCTGGGTAAGATTTGGGCCCAGGTTCTGGTTCAACGCCAGGCTCCACTTCACATAGGCCTGCGCGGAGTTGCGCATCACCTGGGTGATCTCCAGAAAGTCGCTGGTGAACTGATCGCTGATCCATGTGCCTCCGGAGTGCTCGGTCATCCACGTGCCCAACGCCGGAAACTGGTTCTGCACGGTCTGTTGCGCCCCAGGCGTTCCTGCGTATCCGTGCCACGCCGTTCCCGCGATCTGCGTCATTTGCTGCGGCGTAAGTCCGCCCAGAACCGTCTGCGGATAAGACGGTTCATTCCAGTTGTGGTCGTACACCATCACCTTGGTGGAGAGGCCGGAGGCTGAAAGCGCCGGCAGAACATACCCTTGCAGCAGGTTGAGCTGGTCCTCGGCGCTCATGCCCATGCTGGGATAGGACGATGTCTCGTTGAGCGGTTCATTCTGAATGGTCAGGTAGTCAACCGGAACCCCCGCAGCCTGGTACGCCTGGAGAAACTTGACAAAGTAGTGCGCAAAGGCGGTCTCATTTGCCGCTGTCATCAGCAGCGTTCCTCCCAGCATGGAGACCGGGCTCATCGAACTCGGATCCTTCATCCAGCCAGGTGGACTCCACGGAGTGGCTACCAGCATCATCTGCGGATTCAATCCCTTGGCCTGCTGGATGATGGGGAGGATATAGGCCTGGTCATGGCTGATCGAGAAGCCGGCGAGGTTCATATCGGTGGCGCCCACCGGCTGATCGTCGTAGGAGTAGACAGAGAGGGCAATGTCGGATGCCCCCATGGGAATGCGCATGAAGCTCAGTCCGATGCCTGTGCCATTGCGCGTGAACAGATTGCTCATCGCCGTCGAAAGCTCACTTGGCTGCGCGACCTTGTCCAGCAGATAGCAGGCCGAGTCGGTGAAGGCCGCGCCAAAGCCCTGGATGGTCTGGTACGTCTGGGTGGCATCCACCAGAATCGTGTTGGTTCCGGCGTCGGTGGTGCTGGCGCTAAAGCTGACGCTGGGCTGGGCCGCCATGAGCTGCGTCTCATCATTGGTGCTCTGAACCACGCTGACCATCGGACCGGTCGCGGCGCCGATGGTCAGCGTGACTCCGCTGCTGCTGGAGCTGGTTGAACCGCACCCGGCCAACATCCACGGTCCCACAGCCCCCAACAGGGCGACGCGCCGCCGAGCCATCATGCCCTATTCTCCCTTTCCAAGGCGCGGGAGACGCAGTCCATGCCGGCATCCCGTCCCTAGTGATAAACAAACGTTTGTTTTATTAATTTTCCTGCGGAAGCCATTAGAGCGTAATACAACTAGCGCTGTCAAGAACTCAATCTACATTTTCTTTATCAGACAAACGTTTGTGTCATCGCGACTAGAACATCCGCCTTCGCTCGATCGAGATAACGCCTTAGCCGAAGATGCTCGTCCAGCAATCGTCCCCAAGGACGTTCCAGGAGCGGATCTCTTCCACCTCCGGACGCCACCGACAGAGCCTGTCCTGGAGATACGAGACTCGAGAGACGTAAACGCTCACCGCGCGCGGGGATGCAGGGTGATCGCATGAAGAGAAGG
>DAHWOF010000123.1 GCA_027335345.1 Granulicella sp.
CTGGCCTACGGTCCCAGTTTTTCTTCGGCTTTAGCGGCGCTATTCGCGGGACAGCCATCTTCACTGAGTGGGGCCGAGACAGAGCAGGCTGCCACAGCCACACCGACCTTGCCGGGGAACGTTCCACCCGCGTTGCAGCCTCAGAAGACTACGGATGCCTTGATCCGTCAGGCCGGCCAGGACTTCTCGGAGTACCAGCGCCTGACTGCCGCAGGGAAGCTGGCCGCCGCCGGAGAGAAGCTTGATGCCCTCAAGCAGGTTCTGGACCAGCTCAACGCTCACGCCAAATGATGAGGCGGTGAGGTGGTTCCACGATGGCGGAGATCTGGTCCGGATCACCTGCGCTTTGTCCCGGCTTGGGTTGGTTGCGGGGCAAGTCCGTCAACTCTGCTGTCCACCAATGCTAGGCTAAGGGGTGACGATAGCGTAAGAATCAACGAGGATTCGCGTGAAGCTAAAACCACAGCCCGGCTTACAATGAGCCTTCAGATGTTGAGCAGGTAGATTTCTCCCATGAGCCAAGGCATCCCCGATTCAAGCTGTATCTCTCCCCAGGATTCTGCTGGGGCCGCCGAAGAGAGTGATAAAGCCCATCCAAAGGGTGAAGCGAGGACGCTCCCAAAGCCGGAGTCCGTAGCGCGGGCCTTGAGCCTGGCGGAGCGAAGATTTCAGGATCTCTTTGAAAGCGCGCCCGACGGGATCCTGCAGATCGACCCTGCGGGCAATATCCTGCTTGCCAATCGCAGCGCTGAAGAGATGTTTGGTTACACCCGCGAAGAGCTGCTTGGATCCAATGTGGATGTCCTGGTTCCGGAGGCAAACCGACGCGGACATGCAAAGCACCGCCATGAGTTTGCTGCTGCGGGACGTACCCGGCCTATGGGCCTGGGGTTGGATCTCTACGCCCGGCGCAAGGACAGAAGTACATTTCCCGTGGAGATCAGCCTGAGCCCCACCCAGACCGAGGATGGTGTGCATGTAACGGCCGTGATTCGGGATGTCTCCGAACGGAAGCTCGCCGAGGAGCGCGTGCGAACGCTCCAGGAGAGCTACATGACCGAACTGGAGGCTCGACAGAAGGAGGCCGAGCGTCTGAACCTTCTGAAAAGCGAATTCATGGCCAGCATCAGTCATGAGCTCCGCACCCCGCTGCATACGATCATCGGATTCACCGAACTGCTTGAAGAAGAGGGTGAAGGTCCTCTGAATGAGGCGCAACGCCGATTTCTGCGTCATATTCACAAGGACTCGGAGCACCTGCTTGGCCTGATCAACGACGTGCTCGACCTGAGCCGCATTGAGGCCGGAGGACTGCACCTTCGCACCGAGCCGCTGATCCTGCAGGCCATCGCAACCGAAGCGGCGGATTCCATTCGGCCTTATGCGGAGTCCAGAGCCGTCAAGATCCATCTGGGAGAAAATCTCAACGTGCGGGTCTTTGCCGATCCGATGCGCGTCCGGCAGATCCTATATAACCTGCTCAGCAATGGCGCGAAGTTTACCAGCCCGGGAGGGAAAGTCTCAGTAGATGCCGCTATCGAGGGCGATTGGGTGAGGGTGACCGTTGCAGACAACGGCATCGGCATTGCTGCCGAGGAGTGTACCAGGATCTTCGATA
This sequence comes from Granulicella sp., assembly GCA_027335345.1. Classification (GTDB taxonomy): domain Bacteria; phylum Acidobacteriota; class Terriglobia; order Terriglobales; family Acidobacteriaceae; genus Granulicella. The sequence goes on from DAHWOF010000123.1 coordinate 1,619, forward strand.
AGTTCTATCAGGTTGGATTGCCACCGGTGGGGGTGCGCGAAGGGACCGGGCTGGGGCTGGCGATCTGTAAAAAGTTAGTGGAGATGCAGAAGGGACGCATCTGGGTGGAGAGCGAGTTGGGCCGCGGAGCACGCTTTCATTTCACGCTTCCTTATCAACAGTTGGAATGAGGTGTGATTGAAATCACAATTTTGCAGGCATCCGCTGCCTAATCTCGTTTTGTGCCAACGAGACTGCCAGATCATCCTGATCGCGACCCGCCAACTGCCGCGCCGAGGATTCTTGTGGCCGATGCGGCTTTGAGCAGCAGGGATCTGCTGCGCGCGATCCTGGAGCGTTCCGGCTATGAGGTCTTTGAGGCCTCTGAAGGCGAGCATGTGGTGGCATGCGCCAGAGAGTTCAGGCCGGATCTGGTGATTCTGGATCTGAAGATGCCCAGGCTGGATGGCTTCTCCATTGCGAGAACGCTGCGCGAGTGTCCCGGTTTTCAAGAGATTCCGGTGGTTGCGCTTGCGGCTTCGTTACCGGAGGTGATGCCGGAGCAGATGAAAGAGGCTGGGTTTACTCAGTTTCTGGTGAAGCCGATACACCCTGGACGCTTGCGCGAGTGTGTGGCGTGTCTGCTGGCAAAGCGATAGAGGCGCCGGCGGGGACGACTCCGATTCTGTCAGAGCGGGACGGCTTTCAGCGCGATCCGCTGCAATCGATCCGCAAAGGGCGTTATGGAGTGAGCTCATAACGCTTGATCTTGTAGCGTAGTGCATCGCGGCCGATTCCCAGACGCCGGGCAGCCTCCGACTGGTTCCCCCTGGCGGCGCGAAGGGCCTCCATGACCAACTGCCGTTCCTGCTCGAGGAGTTTGGACGGAGCGGCGTCTCCGTTGTCGGCGGGTTGGGCTGAGGTTCGGACCATGTTTTCCGGCAGGTCCTCCACGTCCAGCATCGGTCCCTCGGACAGCATGCAGGCGCGTCCGACGATGTGCTCCAGTTCGCGCACGTTGCCGGGCCATGGATAACGCTCCATGACCAGCAAGGCTCGCTTGGTAAGGCCTTCAATCGGCCGCGAGAACTCGACGCTGAACTTGCGAACGAAGTGTTTGGCTAGAAGCTCGATATCGCCAGGACGATCCTTGAGGGCGGGGACAGTGAGTTCGACCATCGACAGGCGGTAGTACAGGTCTTCCCGAAACTTGCCATCCGCGATGGCGGCCCGCAGATCGCGATGGGTGGCCGCAACGATCCGCACATTCACCTTCCGGGAAGTGAGAGAGCCAACAGGAAGAACCTCCTGGTTTTGGATGGCGCGCAGGAGCTTGGCCTGGGTTGGCAGAGGCATATCCCCGATCTCATCCAGGAACAGCGTGCCGCCACTGGCAAGTTCAAACAGCCCGATCTTGTCCCGATCCGC
>DAHWOF010000154.1 GCA_027335345.1 Granulicella sp.
CCAGCGCCCGCGCCGTGGCGCTGATCTACAACTGGTGGAGCTGGTACTGCCGCGCCGCCAAGCCGGAAGCCCGGATGGAGGCGATCACCAGCAGAGCCTTGCTGCTGGCCGGGGTGGGCCGCGCCACCCATCACGCCGGACGAACCACGCTCTATCTGACACCGATGCACGCCGCCAGGAAGACTCTGATGACGCTTGTCGCCAATGTTCGTGCGGCCATAAGCCATGTCCGACGAGTTGCGGAACAGTTGCCCGCTGTGGACAGATGGAAGACCCTGCTGAACTATATCGTGGCCAGAATTATCCCTCGCCGACTGCGTATACCAATCGATTCAGGCACGCCCTTGTTAGCCAACTGCTGTTTTTAGGCTGATGCGCTTGTAGACCGCCGGGACGGGATGCGCGCAGGGTCTGGCTGAGGCGCGGCTTGGATATCGTGGCATGCCAGGAAGCGGTCGGGGGATCGCCCGCGCGACCGTTGCGCAATGGTTTTGGGGGCCTGTGGGGGCGCTGGATGAGACGGCGCCACTACACCCACATCTCAAAGAAACGAGATGTGGAACCCACTTCGTATTCGGGCTTCTGATTCTCACTCTACGTTCTGACGCCTAAGGCTTACTTCGTGGTCTCGACCAGACCCAAGTCTTTGAGCATGGGTTCCACGCTGGGCTGGGCTCCCAGCCAGCGGGTGTACATCGTCTCCAGATCCTCGGTGTTGCCGCGCGAGAGCACCATGCGGCGGAAGCGGTCGCCGTTGGCGCGGGTGAGACCGCCGTGGTCCTGAAACCACTGGAAGGCGTCATCATCCAGCATCTGGGTCCAGGCGTAGGCGTAGTAGCCGGCTGCGTATCCGTTGGCCCAGATGTGCAGGAAGTAGCTGGAGCGGTAACGCGGAGGCACCGCCTCCAGATAGAGATGGGTGCGCGTCAGCGCCTGGCGCTCGAAGTCATCCACGTTCTGCAGCGGCGCAGTGGCCGGCAGCAGGTGCCACTGCATGTCCAGCTCGGAGGCGGCCAGCGCCTCTGTAACCAGATATCCCTGGTCGAACTTCGCCGCCTTGCGCATCCTATCCGCCAGCTCCTGGGGCATGGGAGCACCCGTCTTGTAGTTCACGGCGTAGTGGCGAAAGACCTGCGGGTCGCTGGCCCAGTGCTCATTGAACTGGGAGGGAAATTCGACGAAGTCGCGGGGCGTATTGGTGCCGGAGAGGCTGGGATATTCGGTATCGGCGAACATGCCGTTCAACCCGTGGCCGAACTCGTGAAACATGGTGGTGACGTCAGAGAAGCTGAGCAGCGCCGGCTGGCCCGGTGCGGGCTTGGTGAAGTTGGCCACGTTGTAGATCACCGGCAGGGTTCCCAGCAGCTTGGACTGGCCGACGAAGTTGTCCATCCAGGCGCCCCCGGCCTTGTTGTCGCGCTTGAAGTAGTCAAAGTAGATCAGCGCCAGCGGCTTCTGGTCGGCATCGAAGACCTCATAGACCATCACGTCCGGCTGGTAGACCGGGATGTCGGTGCGGCGCTTGAAGGTGATCCCATAGAGCTGGTGCGCGGCGTAGAAGACGCCATCCTGGAGCACCCGGTGCAGCTCGAAGTAGGGCTTCAGCTCCGCCTCGTCGACGTTGTACTGCGCCTTTCGCACCTGCTCGGAGTAAAAGCTCCAGTCCCAGGGACGGACCTGGAATCCGGCGCTCTGCATGCCTCCTGCCTGTCCCCCGTCTTGCGCGGTGGCCTGCTGGTCGATGAGGGCCTGAATCTGCTTCTGCTCGCTGGCGGCCTTGGCGGTGGCCGGGCCCACCAGCGCGCTCAAGAACTTGAGCGCAGCCTCCGGGGTCTTGGCCATCTGGTCCTGGAGCGCCCAGGCGGCATAGTTGGGGTAGCCGAGCAGGGCGGCCTTTTGAGCCCGCACCTGGGCCAGGCGGGCGATGGTGGCGCGGGTGTCATTGGCGTCGCCGCGCTCCGTGCGGGTCCAGGAGTCCTGGAAGAGCTGCATGCGGGTCCGCCGATTGCTGAGGAATGCCAGGTCCGGTTGCTGGGTGGTGTTCTGCAGGGAAATCAGCCAGCCACTCTCTCCCCGGCCCTTGGCCGCGAGCGCGGCGGAGGCCATCTGCGCGGGGCTGAGCCCGGCCAGCGAGGCCTGATCCTGGGTTTGGAAGGCAGCCGCCTTGGTTCCGGCCAGCAGCTTGTTGGTAAAGGTGTTGGAGAGGACGGCCTCTTCTTCGTTCAGCGTCCTCAGTTTGGCCTTGTCGGCGTCGCTCAGTTTGGCTCCCGCCTTGACGAAGAGGCGATAGTCAACCTCCACCAGGCGCAGGGACTCCGGATCCAGATGCAGCGTGGCGCGCTCCCGATAGATCTTCTGCACCCGGGCGAAGAGCCGATCGTTGAGGTAGATGGCATCCTGCTGCGCGGCCAGCTTGGGCGTAACCGCGTCCTGGATCTTCTGGAGCGTGGGATTGGTGTTGGCCTGGGTGATGGCGAAGAACACCTGCGTGACTCGTTGCAGGAGCTGTCCGGACTTCTCCATGGCCACCAGGGTGTTCTGGAAGGTCGGCGGCTCCGGGTTGTTGGCGATGGCCGTAATCTCACGCAGTTGCTCCGCGATGCCGGCCTCGATGGCCGGTTGATAATCGGAGTCGTGGATCCGGTCAAAGGGCGGCGCCTGGAAGGGTAGCGTGCTGGGCGCATAGAAGGGATTCGACGGCCCGAATCCGGAGGTGGGCGGAGTTCCATCTGCCTGTCCGCTCTGTGCTGCCGCCATTGAAGCTCCTAGCGCTGCCGCCATGACCAATCCAGATACCCTCCCCAACCGCCAATTCATCGTAAAACTCCAATCCCCATGAACCTACAGCTTCAACCTGGGGAAAACAACCCCCCGGCGCGCGTACACTGTTCGAGCATGGCTATCGAGAACGGAATCACTCCCAACTCTTCGCCGACGTCTGTCTCGTCCCCAACCCGCATCACCACCATCGCGGAGATCGGTGAGCATGTGGATGAACGGGTGACGCTGCGCGGCTGGCTGTACAACCTGCGCGCCTCCGGCAAGCTGCTCTTCCCGATCTTCCGGGACGGCAGCGGGACGATTCAGGGTGTTGTACCCAAGGCGGAGGTACCGGAACGGGTCTTCGAGACGTTGAAGTCGCTTACCCTGGAGTCTTCCCTCACGGTGACGGGAAGGGTGCGGGCGGATAGCCGGGCGCCTTCCGGCTACGAGCTGGATGTGGAGGATCTCTCTGTCATCCAGCGCATACCGGAGGAGACGCCCTATCCGATTCAGCTCAAGGAGGCGGGCGTTGACTTTCTGATGGAGCACCGCCATCTCTGGATCCGTACGCCGCGCCAGTCAGCGATCCTGAGGGTGCGGGCGACGATCATGCGAGCAGCAGCGGAGTTCTTTGACAACCGCGGGTTCATCCGCACCGATCCTCCGATTCTGACGCCCAACGCCTGCGAGGGAACCTCCGAGCTCTTTGAGATGGAGTACTTCGACGAAGGCAAGGCGTATCTTACGCAGTCCGGCCAGCTCTACGTGGAAGCAACGGCGATGGCGCTGGGCCGGGTGTACTCCTTTGGGCCCACCTTTCGCGCCGAAAAGTCCAAGACGCGCCGGCACCTGACGGAGTTCTGGATGATCGAGCCGGAGGTGACCTACATGGACCTGGACGGGCTGATGAATCTGGCGGAGTGCTTCCTGACGCACATCGTCAGACGGGTTCTGGAGGTTCATGCCGCGGATCTGAAGATCATCGGCAAGGACGTGACCAAGCTGGAGGCGGTGATCGCGGGCTCCGCCCCCAACGGCTGCGTGGACGGCAGAGAGCAGCGCAGCGGCTTTCCTCGCCTTAGCTACGACGAGGCGCACGCGATGCTGATCGACGCCCACCAGCGCGGCCTGCTGGAGAACGCGCATCGCTACGGCGATGACTTTGGCTCTCCAGATGAGACCTACCTGAGTTCGCAGTTCTCCAAGCCGGTGATGGTGCACCGCTATCCGGCCGACGTGAAGGCTTTCTACATGCAACCGGATCCGCTGGACCCGGGCAAGGCGCTGTGCGTGGACGTGCTGGCCCCGGAGGGCTACGGCGAGATCATCGGAGGTTCGCAGCGCGTCGACGACTTTGATCTGCTGCTGCGCCGTATCGAGGAGCATCATCTACCCGTGGAGGCCTTCCAGTGGTATCTGGACCTGCGCCGCTATGGCAGCGTGCCGCACTCCGGCTTCGGCATGGGCATTGAGCGCTGCGTGGCGTGGATCTGCGGACTGGAGCACATCCGCGAGACGATTCCGTTCGCCAGAACGCTGCACCGGATCTACCCCTGACGGGATCGGCACGAAGCGGAGTGCGCCGCTGCCTTAATCCTGTGTGGACAAGTTTGCCCCGCTCATCCGATGATGGTTTAGATCTTGTGCCCGAGCGGTTCCAGGATCGATGTGCCCGGTTCGAGTGCGTTCCCGGTGGCTGCTCCCTGTTGGTCGTACCCTACGGCGAGAGATCGCCTGGGACAACCAAAGGCCGGGGGCCGCTTGGCTGGAAACTGCTTTGCCTGGAACTGCTTCAAGGTGCGACCATCTCCCACCCCACCTTCATCCACGAGAGGACTCCATGAACATCGCCAACAACGCCATCGAACTCATCGGCCGCACGCCCCTGGTCCAACTGAACCGTGTGACCGCAGGCTGTAGCGCCCGCGTGGTGCTCAAGATGGAGAGCAACAATCCGGCCGCAAGCGTTAAGGACCGCATTGGCTTTGCGATGATCCAAGCCGCCGAGCGGGAGGGCAAGATCACGCCCGGCGTGACCACGCTGATCGAACCCACCTCCGGCAACACGGGCATCGGCCTGGCCTTTGCCGCCGCTGTGAGAGGCTACAAACTGATCCTGGTGATGCCGGAGACGATGTCCGTGGAGCGGCGCGTCCTCCTGCTGGCCTTCGGAGCGCAGATTATCCTGACTCCCGGCCCCGCGGGCATGAAGGGCGCGATCCTGAAGGCGGAAGAGGTGCTTGCCGGCACAGCCAACGGTTACATGCTGCAACAGTTCAACAACCCGGCCAATCCCAAGGTGCACTTTGACACCACCGGCCCGGAGATATGGAATGACACCGACGGCGCGGCCGACGTGCTGGTCTCCGGCGTAGGCACAGGAGGCACGCTCACCGGGGTGAGCGAGTACATGAAGGCCCGCAACCCCAACTTCTTTACCGTCGCGGTAGAGCCTACCGACAGCCCGGTACTGTCTGGCGGCAAACCAGGTCCGCACAAGATTCAGGGAATCGGGGCCGGATTTGTCCCCAGCATCCTGCGCACGGATCTGATCGATGAGATCGTTCAGGTGACCAATGAGGACGCTCTGGCGATGGCCCGGCGGCTGCCCAAGGAAGAGGGCTTGCTGGTAGGCATCTCCTCCGGCGCGGCGGTCTGGGCGGCGCTGAAGATCGCCCGCGAGCCGCGTCACGCCGGCAAGCTGAGTGTGGCCATTATCCCCAGCTCCGGCGAACGCTACCTCTCCACGGTGCTGTTCGATGAGCTGCGGCAACAGGCGCTGAACACGCCGACCTCGCCCGTGACCCTGTGAGGGAGGGATGCTTCCGGGACGTGCTTCCGTGGGGCGGACGGCCCGCCACGCGTGGCTGAGGGGGCCGGTCCGACCCGTCCGCGTATGATGAAGTTCAAAAGATGAATCTGTTTGAATCCATCCGCGAAGACACCCGCATTGTTCTGGAACGCGACCCGGCGGCCAGCTCCCGGCTGATGGTGCTGCTCTGTTATCCGGGACTGCAGGCGGTGTGGTTTCACCGGATCAACCACTGGCTGTGGCGCCGCAACCTGAAGCTGCTGGCGCGGCTGATGTCGCAGGTGGCGCGGTTCTGGACAGGGATCGAGATCCATCCCGGCGCTACGATCGGCCGCCGCCTGTTCATCGACCATGGAATGGGGGTGGTGATCGGCGAGACGGCTACGGTTGGCGATGATGTGACGCTCTACCAGGGAGTGACGCTGGGCGGAACGGGCAAGGTCAGCGGCAAGCGCCACCCTACATTACGCAATAACGTCTTTGTGGGCAACAACGCCAACATCCTGGGAAATATCACGATTGGGGAGAACTCCCGGGTGGGAGCAGGCTCGGTGGTGCTGCGCGACGTTCCACCGGACTCGACCGTGGTCGGGGTTCCAGCTCACATCGTCTATCAGGGCGGCAAGCGGGTGCTGATCACCGATCCGCGGGAGATCAACGACCCGCTCTCGGACGTGCTCATCGCGCTGGCCGACCGGGTCCACACCCTGCAGTCACGCGTGGACCGGATGGACGGCGAGCTGCATCCATCGGCTCCGCTGGATGCAGCCAGCGGCCTGGTAGCCGAGCAGGAGGAGCGAGCGCAGTATCGCTCCGAACAACTGGCCCGCACCGACCTGGTGAACAATGGCGAAGGAATTTGACGCATGGTCTGTGAGGACGATTCTTCACGGAGACCATCTGCCGCAATGCGCCAAGGGTGGGCCGGATGGGAGCCGGATTCAACGGTTGGTGGATGGGATGGCGAGAGCGGTATCCACAGTGCGCGGGAGCACGCTGCTGGGCATGGGCGGCGGCGTCACTACGTACTTCATGGTGGAGACCGGCTCCGGCTGTGAGAGCGGCCAGACATAGGGAGACTCGTTGGTATTCCCGTAACCCATCCGGGGAAAACGGCTAAGAGCGACGGTGGAGGTATCCAGGCGCACGTAGATATCGGCCTTCTGCTTGTTCTTGTGCCGCGAGAGCAGCGGCTTGGCATCGCTCAGCTCGAAGCTGTGACCCTCCACGGTAAAGGCCAGCCGGGCGCCGGCGATGCCGTTCGGAACCTTCTCCGCGCCGGCCAGCGGGCTCAAGGAGACCACTGCCGTGCCTACACCCGGCTCAAAGAAGTAGAGGAACCCGGCGTGGTCGATCAGGTAGTTCAGATCGATCTTGCCGACCATGCCATCGACGGTGAGCACGCCGTCGCTCACCTGTGCGGAGATGAGGCGACTGGGCATGGTGTTGTGCCAGGCCTGTCCATGACGAGCGGGAGCGACGGAGGCTTGGGCCGACGCCTGGCGCGCCGCCAGGACAGAGGCGGCCGCCAGCAGCGCTAAGACCATCCAGAACCGGGGAGAGATTCGAGGCACAAGTATCTTCTGTTTCATCGGTTTCGAGTTCCTCCAGAGATAAAGAGAGGAAGAAGCAAATGAATTGCCATCACTCGAGAGTCCTGAAATCAAACAGTTGCGGCTGTTAGACGCGCTGATTGTGCAATCTTTTGCAGGAAATGTATGAAATTAGTACAGTTTCACCCCGAAGCGCGGCTGCTTCCGGGCCAGGAGGTGGAGGGGAAAGACCAGGCTGAAGGGCAGAGCGGGGGCAGATCGGCGCGCCCCCGGACCGCGCATGTTCCAATAGGGAGAGAAACATAGCTCTTTGGAAGAAGAGCAAAAGGAACTCTTTGTACCTATGCCCCTGAACTGTGGAATCGTCGGGCTGCCGAACGTCGGCAAGTCCACCATCTTCAACGCGCTGACGGCCGCCAAGGCCCAGGCGGCGAACTATCCGTTCTGCACCATCGACCCCAACGTGGGCATTGTGCCGGTTCCGGACCCGCGCCTGGACCGCATTGTGGGTCTGGTAAAACCGAACTCGATTGTGCCCACGACGATGGAGTTTGTGGACATTGCGGGGATTGTGGAAGGAGCCAGCAAAGGCGAGGGGTTAGGCAACCAGTTCCTCTCCCACATCCGGCAGACGGACGCGATTCTGCATGTGGTGCGTTGTTTTGAGGATCCCGAGGTGGTGCACGTAGCCGGGGCGGTGAACCCGCTGCACGATATCGAGATCATCAACACCGAGTTGCTGCTGGCCGATCTGGAGACGGTGGAGAAGCGCCGGACCAAGGCCGAGAAAGCAGCCAAGAGCCCCAGCGCGAGCGCGGCCCAGAAGAGCGAGCTGAGCGCGGTACACAAGCTGCACGAGGCCCTGAGCGCGGGCAAGCCGGCGAGGACGGTGGAGTTGGCCGAGGACGAGCGGCTGGCGGCGCGGGATCTCTTTCTGATCACGATGAAGCCACAGCTTTACGTGGCCAATGTGGATGAGGCGGGGATTGCGGACGGCAACGCGTTCACTCAGGTGGTGGAGCAGCGCGCTGCCGAAGAGAGCAGCGAGGTGGTGCGGATCTGCGGCGCGATGGAGGCCGAGATTGCGCAACTGGAGCCGGCCGAACGCAGCGAGTTTCTGCAGGCGGCCGGGCTGGAGGAGCCAGGGCTGAACCGGCTGATTCATGCCGCCTATCGTCTGCTG
>DAHWOF010000164.1 GCA_027335345.1 Granulicella sp.
ACCGCCTGGTGGATCAGCCGTTTCTGATGCCGATCGAGGATATCTTCTCGATCTCCGGGCGCGGCACGGTGGTGACCGGGAGAATCGAGCGGGGTAAGGTGAAGGTGGGCGAGGAGGCCGAGATTGTGGGCTTCCGGGAGACGCGCAAGACGGTGGTCACCGGCGTGGAGATGTTCAAGAAGCAGTTGGACGAGGGGCTGGCCGGAGACAACGCGGGCCTGCTGCTGCGCGGCATCGCCAAGGAGGATGTGGAGCGGGGCATGGTGCTGTCCAAGCCGGGCTCGATCACGCCGCACACCCAGTTCAAGGGCGAGGTGTACGTGCTGAGCAAGGAGGAGGGCGGTCGGCACACGCCGTTCTTCAACGGCTATCGTCCGAAGTTCTACTTCCGGACCACGGATGTGACCGGCTCGGCGAAGCTGCCGGAGGGCACCGAGATGGTGATGCCGGGCGACAACGTGACGCTGGAGGTGACGCTGCACACCCCGGTGGCCATGGAGAAGGGACTGCGCTTCGCCATCCGCGAGGGTGGACGCACGGTCGGCGCCGGCACCATCTCCGAGATCGTCAAGTAGCAACCGCGCCAAGCGCCGAACGGCCTTGGCGCAGAGGTAGATTCAGGCGGCGGGCCCTGGCCCGCCGGCACAACCGAAGAACGAGGGCTGCCGGTTCGCCAAGAGGCAGGACGGCCGGCGGTCACTCCAAACGATCTTTGAGTAAGGGCTCTCGGCAGAGAGGGCTGGAAAGAAGCAGGAATCAGCTATGGCACAGCAGCGCATTCGTATCCGCCTGAAGGCTTATGACTATCGTGTTCTGGACACCTCCACGGGAGAGATTGTCGAGACGGCAAAGCGCACAGGCGCACAGGTTGCGGGGCCGATTCCCCTGCCGACGATCAAGAACAAGTACTGCGTCCTGCGTTCCCCGCACGTGGACAAGAAGTCGCGCGAGGCCTTCGAGATTCGCACTCACAAGCGGCTGATTGACATTTTGGAGCCTACCCAGCAGACCGTGGATGCGTTGATGAAGCTTGATCTGCCGGCCGGCGTGGACGTGGAGATCAAGACGGTTACGAAGTGACGGAGGACGGGCTGGTTTGGCGGGCAGAGAGCCAACCGACGGCGCGTCTTCCGCGGCAAGAAACACCTACAGTGCCGGCGCTCAACGCCGCGCATGATGAGGAGAGGAAAGCATGAGCGTTACAGGAATTCTAGGCAAGAAGATCGGCATGACGCAGTTGTTTGATGACCGGGGGGATGTCCACCCGGTGACGGTGCTGAAGGTTGGGCCGTGCGTCATTACGCAGCTGAAGACGCTGGCGAGAGATGGCTATGATGCTGCCCAGATCGGCCTGGTGGAGTTCGTCAAGGCGACCAAGGTCAACAAGGCGATGACGGGCCACTTTGCCAAGTCCAATGTGCCACCGGTGCGCGAGCTGCGCGAGGTTCAGTTGGAGTCCGTTTCGGGCGGCGAGCAGGATCAGACGGCCAAGGCGGGTGACCGGATAACGGTTGAGATCTTCTCGGAGACCAAGTTTGTCGACGTGGTGGGAACCTCCAAGGGTCGGGGATTCTCCGGTGTGGTTCGCCGTCACCGGTTTGGCGGTGGGCCGAAGGCGCATGGCCACATGTTCCAGATTCAGGGCTCGATCGGCGCCTCCTCGTTTCCATCCCGCGTCTTTCCTGGGCAGCGCATGCCGGGCCACTATGGCACAGATCAGGTGACGGTGCGCAATCTGAGGATTCGTGGAATCGATGTTGAAGAGAATCTGCTGATGGTGGAGGGTGCGGTGCCAGGAGCTCGGGATGGGTATGTTCTGGTCTCCAAGGCCAAGGCTCCTCCCAGAGAGCGGCGCGGGTTTGCCGGCAGCGGCACGCTGGATCCGCTCAAGGCGTCCAAGAAGGCCTCGCCGAAGAAGAAGTAGCTCGCCGACTGGCTGGCATTCGGCCCTGAAGGCCGGGGCCAGCCGCAAGCGGGCGATGACAAGGATCAGAACTCTGCGCGGCGAGCAGGCCGGGAACGCAGACGAACAAGAGATAGGCCGGCGGCATCGATCTCCGGCGAGAAAAGAGAAGGACGATGGCCAATATCAAGGTAGTGGACCTCAGCGGGAAGGAAGTTGGCTCGGTAGAGCTGGATGCCATCTTTGCCGCTGAGGTGAACGAGGCGTTGCTGTGGGAGGCGGTGAAGCACTATCGCGCCAGCCTGCGCCAGGGCACCCATGCCACCAAGAACCGCAAGCTGGTCTCCGGCGCGGGAAAAAAGCTGTGGAAGCAGAAGGGAACCGGGCGCGCTCGCGTCGGCTCCATCCGCACGCCACTCTGGCGGGGCGGCGGCACGGTGCATGGGCCGCAGCCGCGCAGCTACGAGTACCCGTTTCCGCGCAAGAAGCTCCTGGGCGCGTTGCGCTCCGCGGTTGCGGCCAAGATCAAAGACGGCAATCTGATCCTGGTGGAGAGCTTTGAAGTGGCTGAGGTGAAGACCAGGCTGTATCGGGAGGCGCTCAACAAGCTGGATGCAAAGAAGACCGCTCTGCTGGTGGAGAGTTCGCAGCAGTTGCAGGAGAAGCTGTATCTGGGATCTCGCAACCTGCCGGGAGTGGAGTTGGTGCTCAGCTCCGAGGTTCATCCCTATGACCTGCTGCGCTATGAGAAGGCCATCTTTTCCAAGGCTGCCTTCGAGATCCTGACAGAGACCCTGAAGAAGGCCGTGTCCCGGCGCAAGCCGGCGGAAGGCCAACCGAAGCAGGCCGAGAAGGAGGTCGCATAAATGCCGACCCTGTACAACGTCATCCGCCGCCCCTTGATTACCGAGAAGGCTCTCAACACCCGCGAGGTGGAAGGATCCCTGGTCTTTGAGGTGGCGGCAAGTGCAACCAAGACCGAAGTGAAGCAGGCCGTGGAAACCTTGTTCAACGTGAAGGTGGAGAGCATACGCACCTCAACCGTCGCGGGCAAGGAGCGCAAACGCGGCCGTTACGCAGGCTATCTGCCTGACTGGAAGAAGGCCTATGTGCGCCTAAAGGCCGGCGAGAAGGTTCCTGACTTTGCCGCCGAGATTTAAGGGCTGAGGGAGGGGGTCGCGGAGTCACAAGCGACGCCTGCATTCCTTTCTTGCTCAGTCGCAGTGGATTCCGCAGTAGAGAGCATCATGTATCGCGCTGACTTGTAGAAGTCATGGAGAGCGCGGCAAAGGAAGAGCATCATGCCGATTAAGTCATTCCGTCCGATCACCCCGACCCTTCGCTTCCAGACGAAGCTGGTCAACGACGATATCACCACCGACAAACCACACAAGCCCCTGCTGTCCGTCAAGCAGCGCACCGGCGGACGCAACAATACGGGTAAGCTATCCGTCCGCCACCACGGCGGCGGCCACAAGCAGAAGCTGCGCCTGATTGACTTCAAGCGTGACAAGTTTGGAGTTCCGGGTACGGTGGCGACCATCGAATACGACCCCAACCGCAGCTCGCGCATCGCGCTGGTGCACTATGCGGATGGCGAGAAGCGCTACATTCTGCAGCCCATCGGGCTCAAGGTGGGGCAGAAGGTCATGAGCGGACCCGAAGCCGATATTCTGGTTGGGAATGCGCTGCCGCTCAAGAACATTCCAACTGGAACGATCGTGCATAACATCGAGCTGCGCCCGGGCAAGGGCGCACAGATGGCGCGTTCGGCCGGCGCTCAGGTGAATCTGATCGCCAAGGAGGGCGATTACGCGCTTCTGAAGCTGCCCTCCGGCGAGACTCGCAAGGTTCTGGTGGAGTGCATGGCCACCATCGGGCAGGTGGGCAATACGGACCATGAGAATGTCTCCATCGGCAAGGCGGGACGCAACCGCTGGAAGGGGATCCGCCCGGCCAACCGCGGCGTCTCGATGAATCCAGTGGACCATCCGCACGGAGGCGGTGAAGGCAAGACCTCGGGAGGACGTCATCCGGTGACGCCCTGGGGTCAGCCCACGCGCGGCTTCAAGACGCGCAACAACAAACGCACCGATGTATTTATCGTGTCGCGCCGGAACAAGGGCAAATAAGGGTAAGCAGCAGATCCTCGGTTGCTGATCGGCCGTCTGCTGAAGAGCAAAGAAGTTGAGGTAGGTAGTCAGGGAAGTAGAAGCAACACCAAGTCTCGCCGCCGGATACAACGGGCAGAACCCAAGGCAGGGAGATTCGTCGTATTCAGCACCGCAGCAACGGAGTCAATCATGTCACGTTCCACGAAGAAGGGCCCTTTTATCGACGCTCACCTGATGACCAAGATCGAGGCGATGAACAGCGCCAACGAGAAGAAGGTGGTTCGCACCTGGTCGCGCCGCTCCACGATCCATCCGGAGATGGTGGGTCATACCATCGCGGTACATAACGGCCGCAAGTTCATACCGGTCTACTGCACGGAGAATATGGTTGGTCACAAGCTGGGTGAGTTTTCGGCGACGCGCACCTTCAAGGGGCATTCAGCCAAGGCCGCCGACACCGCAAAGGGCAAGTAGCCGGCGCCGGCGGCGAGCAGGAGCGTCCCGAGCGGGATAACTCCAGGTAAGACTCTCGCCGGATCAGAATTCGCAGATTTGCAGTTTTGAAGGACATCGCAATGCAGAAAGCAATCACGCCAGAAACACCTGAATTTCGCGCCGAGGCCCGCTTCCAGCGAGTCAGCCCTCAGAAGGCCAAGCTGGTACTTGACTTGATCAAAGGCAAGCGCGTTGAAGCGGCCATCAACACGGTGGCCTTCACCCACAAGCGCATCGCACCAGTTGTGGAGAAGGTTCTGCGTTCGGCCGTGCAGAACGCTCAGCATCTCTCCGACGAGCGAGGACTCGATGTGGACATCGACAACCTGTACGTCAAGACGGCGGTGGCCAATGAGGGTCCGCGGATGAAGCGCATCCGTCCCGCCCCCATGGGACGGGCGTTCCGCTACCAGCGGCGCATCTCCCACCTGGTGATCACCGTGGCGGAGAAGAAGGCCGCAGCCGGGGCGGAGCAAGAGACTGCCCCAGCGGCGGCGAGCAAGAGTGCGGGCAAGCCGGCGGTGAAGAAGGCCGCGGCCAGGAAGACTGTCGCCAGAAAGATGGCGCCGGCCAGGAAGAAGGCAGCCGCGGCGAAGTAACGGCCCCGGTTTCTGTGAGACGCAGATTGTAGTTGGTAGCAACGAGTTCGCAGTATCAACCCCGCCGGCTCAACCGGCCATGGTTCAGGAATAGGGAAGCTATGGGACAAAAGGTCCATCCGTACGGATTCCGCCTCGGCATCAACAAGCCCTGGAAGTCGCGCTGGTTCATCGAGCGCGGCTATGACAAGCTGCTGGTCGAGGACATCAAGTTGAAGGCAGAGCTCCGTGAGAAGCTCAAGGCAGCCGGGGTCAGCTCGGTAGAGGTGGAGCGGCCCGGCAACAAGCTGCGGCTGATCATCCGCACGGCGCGTCCTGGCATCATCATTGGGCGCAAAGGCGCGGAGATCGACAAGCTGAAGGCCGACATCCAGAAGCGAACCAACCGCGAAGTGTTCATCGACATCCTGGAGGTGAACAAGCCTGAACTGGACGCCCAGCTAGTGAGTGAGAGCATTGCCTTGCAGTTGGAGAAGCGCGTCAGCTTCCGCCGCGCCATGCGCAAGAGCGTGGATTCGGCCTTGCGGTTTGGCTGCAAGGGCATCAAGGTGCGGGTCTCGGGCCGGCTGAACGGCAATGAGATTGCCCGTTCCGAGTGGTATCTGCAGGGGCGTCTGCCGTTGCACACGCTGCGCGCGGACATCGATTATGGCTTCTCCGAGGCCCAGACGACCTATGGGATCATCGGGGTCAAGACCTGGGTGTACCGCGGCGATATCTACGAGCAGAAG
Source organism: Granulicella sp. (assembly GCA_027335345.1). Lineage (GTDB taxonomy): Bacteria > Acidobacteriota > Terriglobia > Terriglobales > Acidobacteriaceae > Granulicella. The sequence continues at coordinate 5,843 of DAHWOF010000164.1, forward strand.
AAGCGCCGCGAGCCGGCGCCGATCGGCACGGGCGCGTTTTAGCTGAGCGGGGGCGCACTGTAAAGGTCCTGGCGCGTTCCGTCTGATTTTCTCTTGACTTTGGGGATCGCAGGCGCAATTTGCGGCGGATCTCCGGTATACTTAAACGGTTTGGCCCCGAGTCTGCCCGCGCAGACCGCTTCTCCCGGCTCCTGCTGAGCAGAGCGGGCAAGCAGCAGCGGCAGAGACCCCGGCCATCACCTCAGATCTTCTCCTGCGCAGTTGCCAGGCGTTTGTTCAAAGGAAATTCCTCATGCTTTTACCCAAGAAGGTTAAGTTTCGCAAGCAGCAGCGTGGTCGCATGTGTGGCAAAGCGTGGCGTGGCTCGGACATCTCGTTTGGCGATTTTGGTTTGAAGGTGATGGAGTGCGGCTACATCACGGACCGCCAGATCGAAGCCTCGCGCATTGCGATGACGCGGTTCATCAAGCGCGGCGGCAAGGTCTGGCTGCGCCTGTTTCCAGACAAGCCTATCACCAAGAAGCCAGCCGAGACCCGTATGGGCAAGGGCAAGGGAGCTCCGGATCACTGGGTTGCGGTGGTCCGCCCGGGCAAGATTCTCTTCGAGATGGAAGGCGTCCCCGTCGATCTTGCCAAAGAGGCCATGCGGCTGGCGGCGCATAAGCTTCCGCTAAAAACTTCATTCGTTGTGCGCCCCGGCCTCAAGGCTGAAGTGGCCGCCAAGTAAAGCCGTTCAGGCGATAAGGAACTCATCATGGAAATCGAAAAGATCCGCAACATGAGCGACGATCAGTTGGTGGTCGAAGAGGCCAAGGCGGCTGAGCAGCTCTTTCGCATTCGTTTTGCCAAGAGCTTGGGGAAGCAGGAAGGGTTGGGCAAGATCAAGACCCTGAAGCAGGACATCGCCCGTATCAAGACCATTGTGCGTGAGCGTCAAATGGCGAGTGCGCGTTCGCTGGCAACTGCGAAGGCAGAGAAAGAATAACGAGGGAGTTCACATGGCTGAGTCTACTGTTACCACCTCCGCCGCAGAGCAGGCCGCGCCGCGCCGCACTGAGAAGGTTGGCCTGGTTGTGTCCACCAAGATGGAGAAGACGATTGTGGTGGAGATTGAGATGCGCAAGGCGCATCCCAAGTACAAGCGGGTGCTGAAGTCTAACAAGAAGTTCTACGCCCACGATGAGCAGAACTCGGCGCGGGTGGGAGATATGGTGCGCATCCGGGAGACCCGTCCGCTGTCCAAGCTGAAGCGCTGGTCTCTGGAGGAGATTATTCGCCGCTCGTCGCTTTCCTCCCTGCCGGATGAGGCGCCGGAGGTGAGGTAGTTCGGTCTGCAAAATGGTTGCAGGTTGGTTTTTTGATGCGGATGTCTGGCTGCGACCGCAGCCACGGGTCTGAGATAGCAACGGCTTCCCGCCGCCAAGCTCTTGGGCCTCGAGTTTCACCTCTCGATCCAGTTTCCGGCGAGAGCTTGAACCAGGAGAATGATCATGGCAGTTCAAATGCGTACCATCCTTGCCGTTGCCGACAACTCTGGAGCCCGCAAGCTCCAGGTGATCCTGCCGCTGGGAGGCGGTCTGGGGCGCAAGGCCGGACTTGGCGATGTGGTTACAGCGGCGGTCAAGGAGGCCTCGCCTGACGGAACGGTCAAGAAGGGCAAGGTTGTCAAGGCGGTGATTGTCCGCACGCACAAGGAGTATCGCCGGCGGGATGGAACCTACATCCGTTTTGATGAGAACGCGGCCGTGGTGATCAACGATGCGATGGAGCCGGTGGGGACCCGCGTCTTTGGGCCTGTGGCGCGCGAGCTGCGGGAGAAGAAGTTTTTGAAGATCGTCTCGCTGGCTCCCGAGGTGATCTAGCCGCGGGGTGTCAGGGCTGCAACAACTGACTTTGAACCGGATTCCGGCTCCGTAGAGTATCCCCTGGGATGCCGATCGCCGAGGAAAGAGAGTGACCATGCCGAACAAATTCAAGCCGGCCAGCGCCAGCAAATCGAAGATCCGGATCAAGCGCAACGATATGGTTGTGGTGATCGCGGGCAAGGACAAGGGGCCCAAGCCTCACCGCGTGCTGCGAGTGATCGTTGACAAGCAGCGCGTGCTGGTGGAGGGCGTCGGCATGATCAAAAAGCACCTGAAGCCAAATCCGCAGAAGAATATCGCAGGCGGCATTTTGGAGCAGGAGGCGCCGATCCACATCTCCAATGTGATGCTGGCTGACTCTGAGGGAAAGCCCACCCGTGTGGGCTACCAGGTGGAAGGGACGAAGAAGACGCGGATCGCCCGCACCAACGGCGGTGCGATTGCGGAGAAGAAGTTCCGGAAGTAAGGCGGATCGGGCGGGGAAGCGCAAGCCGGCGCAACCCAGGCATGTGAAGTTGAGAGAGCAGTTCGGCAGAGATGGCCCACCCCACGAAACGGTAATCCTCCAAGAGGCACTCCGAAGCCGTGGAGAAAGAGAAGAGAAGCGATGGCGGCACGTTTGAAGGAGAAGTATCACGGCAGCATCAAGCAGGCGCTGCAGAAGGATCTGGGCGTCAGCAACGGGATGGCTGTGCCCAAGCTGGAGAAGATTGTCATCAACATGGGGCTTGGCGAGGCGACGCAGAACGTGAAGATCATCGATCCGCTGCTTGCGGATCTGGCGTCGATCGCGGGGCAGAAGCCTGTAATCACCAAGGCCAAGAAGTCGATTGCCGCTTTCAAGCTGCGCGAGGGCATGCCGATTGGAGCCATGGTGACTCTGCGCGGAGACAAGATGTACGAGTTTCTTGACCGGTTGATCAACGTGGCGCTACCGCGCGTACGCGACTTCCGCGGCGTAAGCTCGAAGAGTTTCGATGGGCGTGGTAATTACACGTTGGGCCTGCGCGATCAGTTGATCTTCCCGGAGATCGACTACGCCAAGGTCGACAAGATCAAGGGCATGAATGTGACGATTGTGACCACGGCCAAGGACGATAACGGAGCGCGCGAGCTGCTGAAGAGCTTCGGCATGCCGTTTCGTCAGGGCGCCTAAAGAGAGCAGGGTTCTTTCCGAGGCAGCCGCAGGCCGCTGAGGACGTTGAAGCAAAGTTTCCACCTGAGTGAGTTGGAGAGAGAAATTCCGTTATGGCAACTACAGCAAAGCGCGTCAAAGACGCACGCAAGCCCAAGTTCAAATCCCGTCAGCATAACCGCTGCCAGTTGTGCGGTCGTCCGCGCGGGTTTCTGCGCAAGTTCGGCATCTGCCGCCTGTGCTTCCGCAATCTCGTGCTGAAGGGAGAGATCCCGGGCGTGGTCAAGTCAAGCTGGTAACCGGCGCAATGCCTTGCCTGGGCGCGCAACCGATCCGCTGGCACAAAGTTCGTGCGCGCCACACAGAGTAATCAACCTCGGCGTTCTGACGCCAAAACCATTCCCGCAGGTTCTCCCCGCCGGTTCAAGCCATCCGAAGGGAGCGAACGGGGGATGAAAGGAAAACGATGAATCTTACCGATCCCGTAGCAGATTTTCTTACCCGCATTCGCAATGCGCACCGTGCCCGTCATCAGAAGCTCGATGCTCCGGCTTCCAAGCTGAAGACTGAGATCGCGAGAATTCTGAAAGAAGAGGGCTACATCGCCAATTACAAGGCTGCCGAAGAGGATGGCCAGAGGATTCTGCGCGTGTACCTGAAATACGGCCCGAACAATGAGGCTGTGATTCGCGATCTGCGGCGTGTCTCTCGTCCCGGTTGCCGTGTTTACATCGGCAAGGATGAGATCAAGCGCGTTCAGGGAGGTCTGGGCATCTCCATTATGACCACCCCCAAGGGTGTGATGACTGGCCGGCAGGCGCGCCGTGAGGGCGTTGGCGGCGAGATTCTCTGCGAGGTCTGGTAGGGTTTGACTTTCTTTGGGACTGCGATCCCGCGTTGGGAGTGTGATCCCGAAGGAGCCGCTCTGCTCAGACCGGCGTCAGTGAAGGATTTTTGAACGCTGCTCCATCTTTTTGGAGTAGAAGCAGGAATGGCCCAGGCGAGCCAGGATCGCCGGCTGCAGTGGAACTCACGTAGGTGAGGGACTCGCAAGCCAACAAGGATTGTAATTATGTCACGTATTGGCAAAAGGCCCATCACGCTGCCCAAGGGCGTCAAGTACGCAGTGCAGGGCAACGTCGTTGTTGTTGAGGGCCCCAAGGGCAAGGTAAACGCTCTGCTCCCCTCCGGAATCACGGTTTCAGAGAAGGACGGTGTGCTGCAAGTGGAGCGTCCCGATGACGCGCATGCCGCAGTGCATGGCCTGGCCCGTGCCCTGATCTTCAACGCCGTGGAGGGAGTCACCAACGGCTGGAAGAAGGAGCTGGACGTGATCGGCATCGGCTACCGCGTGGAGATGAAGGGCAAGGATACCGTAGTGTTCACCCTGGGCTACTCGCACCCCATCGAGTTCCCGCTGCCCAGCGGAATTGAGGTGGCCATCGACCCCAAGCAGACGCACCTGACCATCTCTGGAATCGACCGCCAGAAGGTCGGGCAGGTGGCGGCGGATATGCGTTCCTTGCGCAAGCCGGATCCATACAAGAACAAGGGAGTTCGCTACTCCGACGAGAAGCTGAAGAAGAAGGTTGGCAAGACCGGAGCCAAGTAAGCCGGTCTGGCCAGGAAAGCCCGGCGCCCCTGGATGAGAGCAGGCGCCAGGTAGGCAGGCGCGGCAAACATTTCACCGAACGTCGTCAGAGGATGACGACGCCTTTAGGGAAGGAAGAATCAAGATGATCAATCTTTGTCAACGCAATGCGATTCGTCAGCGTGTTCACAAACGCATCCGGGCCAAGCTGGCCGGCACGGCAGAGCGCCCGCGGCTGAACGTCTACCGTTCGCTCAACCATATCTACACGCAGTTGATCGACGACACCAACGGCGTGACGCTGGCATCGGCGTCCACGGTTACTCCCAAGGGTGTAGAGCGCAAGAGCGGCGGCAATGTGGAAGCGGCCAAGGCCGTGGGCAAGTTGATTGCGGAGCGCGCGGCGGAAAAGGGTATCAAGAAAGTGGTCTTCGATCGGGGTGGTTATCTGTATCACGGCCGCATCAAGGCCTTGGCGGATGCGGCTCGCGAGGCCGGCCTGGAGTTTTAGCCTCTGGCAGAGAGTTTCAGCCGCAGCCGGCCACGGTCGCGGCAGACAAGCAAGGACGCGTTAGACGTCCCCACAAAAAGCAGCAAGGACTGCGACCTCCGGACCGGTGTGCCGGAGAGATACATAGGAAGCAAAGAGGAAGCGGAGATGGCAATCAGAAAGAAGCTGGACGCAGGCAGGATGAACCTCAAGGATGAGGTGGTCTCCATCAACCGCGTGACCAAGGTGGTCAAGGGCGGAAAGAACATGTCTTTTGCGGCGCTGGTGATCGTTGGCGATCCTGCCGAGGGCGTGGTTGGGTACGGTTCCGGCAAGGCCAAGGAGGTCCCGCAGGCGATTCGCAAGGGGATTGAAGCGGCCAAGAAGAATCTGCTCAAGGTGAATCTCACCCAGTACACCGTCCCACACGCGGTGCTGGGCCGTTACGGCGCCGGCCAGGTGTTGCTCAAGCCGGCTCCGGAGGGCACGGGAGTGATCGCCGGCAAGACTGTGCGCGCGGTGATGACCGCGGCCGGAGTGCAGAATGTGCTGACTAAGAGCATTGGATCCGCCAATCCGCACAACGTGATCAAGGCCACGTTTGACGCCTTGGCGCAGTTGCGCGACAAGGCAGAGGTAGCTGCGCTGCGTGGCAAGGCGATCGAAGAGCTGTAGGCGGCAAGCCGTTCTTCGGGACGGCTGCCGGGCAGGCCCGCAAGGCTCGGCCCGAAGGTTTCGCAAGTCTATCCGAGGAGTTTCGTTATGGCAGAAAACGCCAAGATCAAGATCCAGTACTTTCGTTCGCAGATCTGCACGCCGGTCAAGCACAAGCTGGTCGTCAAAGGCCTGGGATTCACCCGTCTGAATCAGATCATCGAGCGTGAAGACACGCCCTCGATTCGCGGCATGGTGAACAAGGTTCCTCACCTGGTCCGGATTCTCGAGTAATCATTCCGCCTCCACTGGGAGGCCAAAACATGCGAGTCGGCTGGGCGAAGAAGTCAGGCCGGCGTGAGCGAGGACATCATGGCACTGAATCTAAGCAATCTGAAGGCGCCGAAGAAGGCGAATGAAAACAAGAAGCGTGTGGGCCGCGGCATGGGCTCCGGTATGGGAAAGACGGCCACGCGCGGCCATAAAGGTCAAGGTTCCAGGTCCGGCTCCAGCCTGATGCGCGGATTTGAAGGCGGCCAGATGCCGCTGCACCGCCGGCTTCCCAAGCGTGGCTTCACGAACATCTTCCGGGTGGAGTATGCGGTTCTTGGCCTGGACACGATTGCCGCTCTGAATGAGGCCGAACTCACGCTAGAGAAGCTGGCCGAGCGGGGCATTCTGAAGAAGCGCAACGGCCTGGTGAAGGTGCTGGCCAACGGAGAATTGAAGTCCGCGGTGACGGTGCATGCTCACAAGTTCTCCAAGGCGGCGCAGAGGGCCATTGAGGCGGCCGGCGGCAAGGCAGTGGTGGTCGGCGGTGAGAGCTCTCCCGGCGCGTAGAACGCAGCTTCGGGAGGGGCTGGTCCGGGTTTGTCCGGACTGCTCAAAGCCGATTGGGGTGCTGGTTCTCTGGCCAGTCCCCGCCGGACCGGTGTCCGATCTCCGCTCCGCTACTTGTTTTTCTGCTTCCGCGTAAAATAGACAGAGAACTCCAGCAAGGAACGCCCATGGGCAGGATGGGCATCTGACGCAAGTTCCTGACTCAAATCAGAGCTCGCACTCCGGGCTCAAATCCTCGGTCTGAGGCTCCGCAAATCGATGCTCGAGAAATTCCTCAACATCTTCCGCATTCCGGATCTGCGCAAGCGGATCGGCTTTACGTTGGCGCTGCTTGCGGTCTACCGGCTGGGCGCGCATATTCCCACCCCCGGCATCGACGCATCCAAGCTCGCCCAGTACTTCAATCAGAACGCCGGCGGAGCGCTGGGCCTGCTGGACCTGTTCAATGGCGGAAATCTGCGCAAGTTGACGGTCTTTGCTCTGGGTATCATGCCCTACATCACGGCGTCGATCATCTTTCAGTTGCTGACGGTGATCTACGAGCCGTTGGCCAAGCTGCAGAAGGAAGGGGAGCTGGGGCGGCGCAAGATCACCCAGTGGACTCGCTACGTCACCGTTCTGCTGGCTGTGGTGCAGAGCTTCTTCATCGGCCTGACTTTGACCAGCACGAGCACGGGCGAGACGATGGTGAACATCAGCAAGAGCGCTTTTTTGCCTCTTTGCGTGATTACCCTGACGGCCGGCACGGCGTTCATCATGTGGCTGGGCGAGCAGATCACGGACCGTGGCATCGGCAATGGCATGTCGCTGCTGATCTTCACTGGAATCGTGGTTGGTCTTCCACGGGGCATTGTTGATCTCTACCAGAAGGCGACGACCCAGGCATGGGGAGGTTTTACGCCCATCGCGATTGGCTTGCTGATTGTGATGATGGTTGCGGTGGTGGCTTTTATCGTCTTCGTGGAGCGATCCGAGCGCCGAATCCCCATTCAGTCCGCCAAGCGCATGGTGGGCCGCCGCATGACTCAGGCTTCCAGCAGCTTCCTTCCGTTGAAGGTGAACTCCGGTGGCGTGATGCCGGTCATCTTTGCGGCTTCCATCTTGTCGGCCCCGATGCTGCTTGAAAATGCCAGCCTGTTTGGTTCCGGCCCGCTGCGCGACACAAGTTTTCTGGGCCCCATCTTCCGCGCCCTGGCTCCTGCGGAACCATGGTATGTCTTTCTCTACATCGTCTCCATCATCTTTTTTGCCTACTTCTACGTCTCCATCATCTTCCGCGCGGATGATATCGCCGATAACATGCGCAAGTACGGCAGCTTCATACCGGGTATCCGGCCAGGCAGGCGCACCTCGGACTTTATCAACGATGTACTGACAAGGATCACCCTGGTGGGCGCGCTCTACCTATGCGCCATATCGATCATTCCCATGTTTCTGATCTCGGGCATTCACTTCAATCATCTTTGGTTGATAGGCAGTTTTTTTGACCATCTGCCGACTTGGGTGACCAATGGTCTGGGGCTTAACTTTTACTTTGGCGGCACGTCGCTGCTGATCGTCGTCGGGGTCGCCATGGACACGGTGCAGCAGGTGGAGGCGCAGCTCATCATGCGTCACTATGACGGCTTTTCTCCCAAGTCCGGCCGCATCCGCGGCCGCCGCAGTTGGTAGTTTGGTCTTGCCGGCCGGCTGGAGAGCGTGAATCCCACAGGACACCCTCTCCGGCGCATCCGCTGAAGACCTTGTAGAACAGGACGGACTCTTCTCGCCCTCCAGGCTCTTGATGAAGAGTCGAGCAGCAGGATCCAGTCCACTGACGCGAAGAAGAGATTGGAATCACCCCTCGTCCCCATGACGCAGCGCCCGGACAATACGAAAGAAGTTCTTCCCGGTCCGGTTTTGCTGCTTGGGGCGCCGGGAGTGGGCAAGGGAACCCAGGCCAAGCGCCTGATGGATGAGTTTGGCATCCCCCAGATCTCCACAGGAGATCTGCTGCGCGAACATCGCAAGAACCACACGCCACTCGGTCTGATGGCCGATGATCTGATGAGCAGAGGTCAACTGGTTCCGGATGATCTGGTGAACCAGATGGTCCAAACACGGCTGCAACAGCCGGACACCCAGCGCGGCTACATCCTGGATGGATTTCCACGCACGCTGAACCAGGCCGAGTGGCTGGACGCGCAGCTTGCTGAAGCGCCGCTACCGGTGGTTGCGGTGAACATCGTGGTCCCCGAGCAAGTCCTGCTGGAACGCATCACCGGACGCTTCAGTTGCCCCGTATGCGGGACGATCTACCATCAGGTCTCCCATCCGCCCCGGCAGCCCGGCATCTGCGACAGGGATGGGGCGGCTCTGATCCAGCGCAGTGATGATACGGTAGAGGTCTTTCATGAGCGTATGAAGTCCTTCCGGGCGAAGACGGCGGCAGTCATTGAGTATTACAAGGCCCACGGCAGCCGCTTCGCTCAAGTGGACGGCGATGCTGCTGTGGATCAGGTGACCAACGCCATCCGCGCCGCGCTGCAGCGCTTGCGCCAGGATGCCGCGCCGCCGCAGCCATCCTCAGCAGGCGCAACCCGGCTGAAGGCAGTTCCCAACGTCTGAGACTATGGCCGTCCTGATCAAATCCGAGGCAGAGATCGAGAAGATGCGCATCTCCGGCATGGCGCTTCGCAAGGTGCATGAGGCGGTGAAGAGCGCGGTGCGAGTGGGAGCGACCACGATGGATCTGGAGCGTGCCGCCGTCGCCAAAGTGGAAGAGTTGGGCGTCCAGCCGGCGTTCCTGGGCTACCATGGCTACCCCGCCGTGCTCTGCACCTCAGTGAACGAAGAGGTGATCCATGGAATTCCGAGCGAGCGGCGGGTGCTCAAGGAGGGTGACGTCGTCTCGGTGGACTGCGGCGTCATCGTCGACGGATATTATTCTGACGCTGCGGTGACCCACCCGGTGGGGAAGATCTCTCCGCAGGTGGAGAAGTTGCTCCGGGTTACCGAGGCAAGCTTGTACGCGGCGATCGAGAAGGCGGTGGTGGGCGGACGGCTCTTCGATATCTCGCATGCGGTGCAGGCGATGTGTGAGGCTGAGGGGTACGGTGTGGTGCGTGAGTTTGTGGGCCACGGCATCGGCAAGAACATGCACGAAGATCCTCAGGTGCCCAACTATGGCACAGAGGGGAAAGGCCCCAGACTCAAAGCCGGTATGGTCCTTGCCATCGAGCCGATGATCAATATGGGATCGTCGGCGGTGAGGGTGCTGGATGATGGATGGACCGCAGTGACGGTGGATGGGAGCGTCAGTGCCCACTTTGAGCAAACCGTGGCGATTACCAAGAGTGGCCCGCGGATCCTGACGCTGTAAGTCCTGTCTGCGGACGCGGAGCGCGGCGCGATAGCGTCTTCAGCGTAGGTGTAGACAGATGCTCGGGCATCGATGGGCGTTTTTCCCAATGAAAACGCTACTGAAAGCCATTTTCGGGGAATCCATCAATACTGAAGATGTGAGATTGGCTCCGATCTTGATCAGGGATGAAGGTGCTATGGGCGCCTCCCGGAATGGTGATCGGCTGACCTTTGCAGCAGGGTTCAACGTGGCGCCTTGCCCAACTCGCACTCCAGCGGCAGGAATGCCGTCCCTTTACCCCGGCGATCTGAACTGCGGAAGGCCTTTCAGGTGCTCCAGGTTGCGTTTTGTGGATATAAGAACAATAATTAGTTTCTAATGAATGCCAATCGTTCGTTGATGAGATGGAATCATGCTGGCTTGGCTCTCGCCATGGCGATGATCCTGTGCTGCGGAAGAGCCTGGGCGGTGGGGCCAGAGGCAGCATGCACTCCGCGGTTCCCTGTGCAGACCGGCAAGACGGATGGCTGGCTGGGAGCGGATGCGGCTTATTCGATTCCGCTGCCGAATGGCGCGGATGCCTGGATCTTCGGGGATACGCTTTATGGGCCGCGCCGCGTGGTGCGGGACAAGGCTCCTGTGATGGTTCACAACACGATTGGCATCTCGATGTGCGGAGCGGGCGGCCGCTGGCGGGTCAGATACTTCATCCGCAAGGACGCGCAAGGGCGGCCGGTGAGCTTCTTCCACCCGCAGCATCCGCATACGTGGTACTGGGCGCTGGATGGATTCCGTGCTGGAGATGACCTCTGGATCACGCTGCTGTGCGTCCGCGCGACGGATAAGTCTTCGGCGATGGGTTTTGCGACCTGCGGGACGGATTTGGCGCGGATCCAGTCGCCAGGCCTGGATCCCCTGCGATGGAAGATCAGCTACCTTCCGTTGGTAGCCAATGGAGCAGGGGCGTATCCCTCCGCCACAGCGGTGGTGGAAGGGCGCTATGCCGACATCTTCGCGCTGGACGAACGCGGCGCCAGACCGCTCATTGCGGCGCGAGTGCCGCTACGCGGGCTCGCGGATCCGCAGAAGAACCTGGAGCACCTGGCGCGCGATGGGCAGTGGCGCAACGGTTACGATCCTGGCGCTGCCAAGGCGGTGATGTCGCCAGGAGTCTCCGAGCTCTCCATCCGTTACCATCCGCGCCTGAAGCAGTGGATCGCGGTGATGTTCGATCCCCAGGCCTTCTCCAGCCACATCCTGCTGCGGACCGCCCCCACAGCAACCGGACCATGGAGCGCAGCGCAGATCATCTATACCGTTCCGGAGATGCGGCCGGGAGATCCACGTTACGACAAAGATAACTTCTGCTACGCCGCCAAGGAGCATCCCGAGTTCGAGCACGGCGATCTGGTCTTCACCTATGTCTGCAATACGCTGACGCCGCCGAAGCTGGCCACCGAGATGGATATCTACTTTCCACGCGCCGTGCGGATGCCGATGCCGGCGATGGCAAGTCAGAAGAGGAAGATCGGAAAGCCGTGAGCCGCTTTCGTCATGTGAAGTCGTCCGAGCCGGTGGACGCCGCCGGCGTGTGTTTTGCCGGGCTGTGCTTGCCGGCGCTCGGCCGCACCGCGGATCTGACTCTGTACCTGCCGAATCTGCCGGCGGGAGATCGAGCACTGCACCAATCGCTTCAGGCCGAGGGCATCGCGCACGCGTATGAGAAGCACAACGGTGGCCACAACTGGGAGTACTGGAGTGAACAGGCGCGTGCCACGCTGCGCTGTGTCTCTGAGATCGAAGAACGAGGCGATGGGATCAGCGAGAAGGCTTGATTCCTGATTGTGACACGGTGTACTGCGCGCCCTGGTAGCGCAGGCCCTCCAGGCGCGCGTTCGGATCAAATGCGGCGAGCCGTGGCGTGGCGTGGATCCCGTTGTAGAGTGAAGGATGAACGCCAAAGATCGACTCGATGGTCATGTCGATGAAGGCTCCTGCGGCGATGGCGCTCCAGTCCTCGATGTAGGGAGCATCGTTGGATGCTTTGTAGGCTCCGCCCTTCAACGGCGGCATTACCTCCTCCACAAAGTGCGCCTGCCCGATCGGACCCTGGTTACCTGCTTTGGCGACCTCGGCCAGCCACGGAGCGATGCGCGCAGGGTCGTCCACCTGGAAGAGACCCTTGGCGCACTCCGGTGGCCATGCGGCATAGGCTCCGAGGCAACTGTGATCGGGGCGAACGTTCCAGGTGGCATCGGGATCGCCGCTGGCTAACGCACGCATCCACTTTCTAGAGGCGAGCTGCGTCCAGAAGAAGTGCGCCATCTCCTGCTTCTGTTCTGCGGAGAGATCCTGGCCCATGTTATCCAGAACGGCCAGAAAGTCGTAACAGTGGCGGACTTCCTGAAAGGAGCCGTCAGGCCGGCCGGCGCGCCACCATCCTTTGCCTTGCACATAGAGTATGCGGTTGATTCTGGTAGCGAGATCTTTCGCCTCGGCGCGGAGTTGCGCCGCTTGATGGTTGCGGCCGCGCCGGTCCAGCAGCTCAGCGACAAAGCGCATGCTGGAGACGTTCCCGGCGTTCATGCCTGCCACCTGGTGGACGTAGGTGCTGACCACTTCCAGCAGATTCGCGATGCCGCCGTAGTCCGCCAAGCCCTTGCCGGCTGCCAACTGCTTCCAGTAGGTGGCGTGCTCGATCAGGTGATCC
>DAHWOF010000178.1 GCA_027335345.1 Granulicella sp.
TTGCCGATCACATAGCCCTCCTGCAGAAGACCAGAGAAGAACCCCCGTACCTCCGTGGGCAACGTCTCCATCACCAGCGCCGCGCCGACACCCCACTCTCCTCCCATGGCCATGCCGTATGCGGCACGGAAGAACAGAAACACCAGCCAGCTTGCGGCAAATGCCGAAGCCAGACCAAAGAGGCAGGAGGAAACGATATTCAGCAACAGCGCCGGACGCCGCCCATACCGCTCCGCCAATAAGCCAAACAGCAGAGCCCCTGCCGGCCGCATGGCGAGTGTCCAGAACAATGCCTCCGCCACAACCGTCAACGAAAGATGAAAGGTGGCGCGCACAGCATCCAGACAGTAGGTCAAAAGAAAGAAATCAAAAGCATCCAGCGACCAGGCAAGAAAACAGGCCAGAAAGACACGCCTCTGGCGTCCGCTCAACGCCCGAAAGGGCTGCAAAAGATTCATCGTCCGTGGATCCTCAAACATCCAGTCCCGCGCTCGGCCCGCTCCCGGAACCGGCCTCGGAACCCTCTCCCCACCGTTTGGCTGAGACAACTCACTCGATCCACGTCTCTTTCAGCAATTTCATCGCCTTTCGGACAAAATTGAAGTCGAAACCACTTCTCAGGGAAGCCAATAAACGCCCATCCTCCGCCTCACCCTTCACCGTGCAGCCTACGGTGGCCGTAGGCCGAGGACATGGCCGATGTCCTCCCATTCACTCACCCCTACAGCTTGGCCCGTAATGGAACTCCCGGATCGACAAACGTAGCCTCCGCCGCTCCCGGCGCTGACTGCAGAATCTTGTGGTGCAGACAATAAAGCGCCAACTCCAGACGATCAGCTACCCCCAGCTTGTCGTAGATCTTGCGCAGATAGTTCTTCACCACCTGCTCGGTCGTCCCAATCTGGAAGGCGATCTCCTTGTTCCGCATTCCACGGGTGATGCAAGTGATGATCGCCAGTTCCTTCTCGGAGAGCCGTGGCTGCGCCCTGGGGTTGGTCAGCATCGACGCCTGCTCGCGATACGCATCAATCACCCAACTGATCGACTGATTGTCAATCCAGGTTTCGCCGGCGGCGATCTTTCGCACGCACTTTACAAGCATGTCCGGGGAGATTGACCGCGGCACCACCCCGCGCACCCCGCGACGGAACAACTCCACCGTATTTCCCTCGTCGCTGGAGGAGATCTGCACAATCAGCTTCGCGTCCGGCGCGCGGCGTAGCAGCTCGGGAATCGCATCCACCGTGCCGGCAATCAGATGCCCTTCCAGCAGAACCACGTCAGTCGGGAAGCGCTGCAACGCCGCGTAAAGGTTCTCCAGAGTCTCCGCCTGCGCCACCACGCGGATATCGTCCTCCAGAGCGAACACCTTGCGCATTCCCACACGGTAGATTGCCTGGGAGTCAGCCAGAATCACCCGAATACCACCAGCGTCCTCATCGACATCGCCGTCCGAGCCCAATCCATCGGTGTCCAGATCCGGCCTGTCTCCCTCCGGGGCACCCTGTCTCTTCATTGCATCGTGGTCGTCAAACGCTTCACTCATAACTGCTCAGCCTCTAAACGAGTATTCATCGATGACCGCCGCGGCCATGGACTTGTCTTCCAACCGCTGGTGGCGGACAATCCGCCCCACGCAATGAAGCAAAACGTCCTCAAAACCGCCCATAATGGCCGCCGGCATGGTTAGCTCAAACCGAACCTCCGCTCCAACCTGCGGAAGTTCCTGTGCTGTAAACAGCAGCCCGTTCGCAGACACATCCTCCGTTACCCCTGGATACTCCTTGTCAGCGGTGTGAAGAACAATCTCTAGGTGCAGCGGAAAGCGCACCGCCGCACGCACCGGGACACTCTCGTAGGACTGATAGAGAGTTGTCAACCGATCCCCCTTCCAGGCATGACCCGCCCGCGCTCTTCCAGCCGAAAGGTATGGAAGTCGTGTTACTAAAGAATTCTAATTCACACATCGCTCCTCCAGAGAACCTTTTTCCAGGATCGGCCCTTACCGTATAACCCCTTCCCGGCGGGAAGAGAAGCAACAGCATCCCGGCCCAAAGCTCCTCTTTTTCCATTGCGAAACCTGAAGAAATCCGCGATACTTAGGTGTTCGGACTTTTGCTTCGGCCGGTTGCTCTGGTCTTGCCCTCTGGACCGGCTTGGGTGGATCGCGTATCCCTCCAGGTCAACTCCCCAGTTCGGGCTTCCTCCCTCGACCCGCTGGCCGCGACCCCAAAAACGAAGAACACTGCCCTTTTGAGAGGATCTACCCTGTGTTGATGATTCGCCTGGCGCGCGTTGGCGCCCGCAAGCAGCCCCACTACCGCGTCGTTGTTATCGAAAAGGACCGCGCACGCAACGGCCGTTCGGTTGAAGTCGTTGGAACCTATAACCCCCGGACTAGCACTGCCACCGTGAACCTCAAGCGTGACCGCATTGATTACTGGACAGCCAAGGGCGCCCAGCTCTCCGAGACTGTCAGCAAAATTCTGGCCAAGCAGCCCCCGGTTTCCAGCCCTTCTGAGCCGGAGGTAACTCCCGCAGAACCAGAGGCAACTCCCGCAGTCTAGGTAATCATCCCAAAGATAACTTTCGTGCCGCTTCCGCGGATCCAAAGATTATCGTTTAATCTGCCTCATTTACAGTAGACTCGCTCAAGCTAACACCGCCGTTTTGATGTTCCAAACGTAGAACTTTCTAACTGGATTGTTGGGTTTGGTCCGCATTGTTGTGTTCTGCGCCACGCCTCAAAGCGGCAACCGACGGGACCCTTCCACCCTGGAGAAGCGGCTGGTGCTGTGGTGCTAGCGTATTTCTCTCTAGAGGTGTAAGAGTGTCTTCTTCAGATCCACTTCAAGACAACAAACTAGCTGTCTCGGAGATGCAAACTCTGATGACTGAGATCACACGAGCCCTGGTCGACGATGTCGACGCGGTTCGGGTGGAGGTTATCAGCGATCAGAACTACGTCGTCCTTCGCCTTCATGTCGCCAACAACGACATTGGCAAGGTGATTGGCAAGCAGGGGCGGACGGCACGCTCTCTGCGAACCATCCTCGGCGCCGCCAGCATGAAACTCCAGCGCCGCTTCTCGCTGGATATCGTCGAAGCTGACCACGACGCCCAGAGCTAGGGGAGATTTCCCTGCGACGCTCATCATGACTGAGCCTCCAATCTCGGGTTTAGTTGCGCGTTCGGAATTTCGCTCGATGGTTTGCCCTCTTCCAGACAACGGATCTTTTCGGGTCAAACCCCCGGCAACAGCTCTCCTCATGCCGCATCTCCTTCTTGGGAGCCCTGGGTTCCATCGCGATTCCACCGTTGGGCGCCTTCCCGCCCAGCGGATGCGAGTCTTCCGAGATAGTGCCCCCATAGGGTTCCCTACGAGGAACCTTGGCCCTGTCCCGTCCGAGCGTTTGGTTCAAAACATGCCGAGGCGACGTCCAGAGAGTACGCAAGGCCTAGCGGATTCCGGGAGCAGCCGACTCAGAAGATGCAATCACGAGTTATGCAATCGATTGTGTAGCTTCTTGCCCAAATCTCTGTTGCGCAGCAAACTCCTAGGGGTTACCCGATGCTGAATAGCCTTGCGGACGCGCCTTGGTTTTCCATCGCCCGCCTGCTGCGTCCGCAAGGGCGTCGAGGCGAACTTCTTGCCGAACCGCTCAGCGACCTCCCAGGAATCTTCACGGCCCAGCGTGAAGTCTTCCTGGCCGAGGTTGGCGCTTCGTTGCCCTTGCCAGGAACCGCATCGCTGCGCATCGAGGACCACTGGTTTCCCTCGGGGAAGAACGCCGGCCGTGTCGTTCTCAGGCTCTCCGGGTGCGACTCGATCTCCGCAGCCGAAGCCCTGGCTGGCCGTACCCTGCTCATCGCCAGCAACGATCTTCCGCCACTCGACCCCGGCGCCTTCTTTGTGGGCGACTTGATCGGTTGTACCTTATGGGACTCCGCCGCCTCCGGTTCCTTTGTGCCTCCCCGTCCGGTGGGAACCGTGACCGGCGTTGAGTTCCTCACCACCCCAGACGGTCGCACCCGCCTGCAAGATGCCGCCCCACTGCTCTCCGTGGAGGACCATGCCGGCGCTGATCCCATCCTCATCCCCTTTGTCCGGGCTTGGATCGACGCGGTCGATATCCCGGCACGGCGCATCATCATGCGCCTGCCGGAAGGGCTTCTCCCCCCCGGCACGCCACCGACGTAACCGCCTGGGCATCCGCAGTGAGGATACCCTCCAACGCCTCAACCTCCACGGCCCCAGCCAGCTTGCCGGACGGGCGGACTGAAAAGCCATGAAAGTCCCTTCCGGCGTTCCAGTCGAAGCCAAAAATGCGATGACCTACCGGTCTTGACGGATCCTGACACCCTCAACATTCCAGCGTCTGTCCTAAACTGCGGTCTGGGCCGGATTTAGAAGCCGTACACTTGCCTTGCCCCGAATCTTCCTTTACCGTCCACCGATTCCTCTAAACAGCCATGCGCTTTGACATCCTCACCATCTTCCCTGAGTTCTTTGGCGCCCTTCCAGACCAGGGCATTGTGGGCCACGGCGTGGTCTCGCGAGCCCTGCGCAGCGGACTCGCCAGTGTCCAAATTCACGATCTTCGCAGCTTCACTCACGACCGTCACCGCAGCGTGGACGACCGTCCCTTTGGCGGTGGCGAGGGCATGGTGCTCAAGCCCCAACCCATCTATGAAGCCCTCGAGTCACTCCATCTTCTCCCCCGGCCACAGCGGCCAGGCGGCGATGAAGCTGTCATCCTGCTCTCTGCCCAGGGCCAACGTTTCACCCAATCCACCGCCCGCAGGCTGGCCACACTCCATCGCATCGTTTTGCTCTGCGGCCGCTATGAAGGTGTAGATGAACGCGTTGCAGAGCTGCTCTGCGACGAGGAGCTATCCATCGGAGACTACGTCCTCTCAGGCGGCGAACTGGCCGCCGCAGTCCTGCTTGATGCCACCGTCCGCCTTCTTCCCGGAGTCCTTGGCCACGCGGACTCCAGTCGTTACGAGAGCTTTGGGGAGGGTGAATCCACCTCCAGGGACACCCTGCCCGCCGCCCCCATGGGAGCCTCACCTTCCTATGCCGATGATGGGACGGGCCGGGAAGTCAACCTGGGGCCTCGCCCGGCTGTACCCCGCTCCACCCACGCCTCCAGCGGTATTCTCGACTACCCCCACTACACCCGACCTGCGGAGTTCCTCGGCCTCAGCGTACCTGAGGTGCTCTCCAGCGGCGACCATCTGGCCATCCGCCGCTGGCGACGCCAGGCCGCGCTGGCCAAGACCCTGGCCAACCGCCCCGATCTGCTGCAAACCGCCGAGCTCTCGGAGGATGATCGCAAATACCTCGCCAGTCTCGGATACACTTCACCCGCGTAGAGCAATCTCCCGCTTAGAGCAATCCAGGAACACCCCTCTCCGCGCTCCCGGCAGCTCGGCGTCAGATCAGAAATCAGGCGATTTGGAGTGCCGGGAGACCCCTCCCGGGTCTAGACTGCAATCCAGAGGGACTTGTCATGTCAAAGCCTCGTCTTCTCGCTTCGGTCTTGCTCGCATTCGGGTTCGTCCTGAGCGCTGCGGCACAGTACCTGACCCCATCCGCTCTTCCTCCGCTGGCGGCCTCCGGTGCGCCCCCAACACCGTTCAGCGCGTCCCATGACCAACCGTTTTCCGCAGCTACCATCGAATCCGCCCCACAGCGCTTCAACACCCTCACAGCCGCGAACAACCTCTCCGCATTGCGTACCGAGCAGGCGAGCTCGGCGCAGGGCCGCTCTCTTTGCTTCACCTTGCGCAGCTACTACTTTACGGAGCGCGATCTCAAGTCCGCGCACCCGCACGCTTCCAGTGAGATCGACTGTACTCCCGCCTCGAAGGGTCACTTCCTCACCAGAACAACGAAAGCCATCGACCCTTGGCTTGCTCAGCCCTCACCAGCCTCGCAGCCGCCATCCTCAAGCAACCACGGCTCGCACAACTGAGGAGAAGAGCTTGCGGCATCGAAATCCGGCGGTTGCCAATAGGGCCAGCAGCGCGCCACCGCAGCCGCTTCCCTTTGAGCGGTTACCCGGAGGTGGCCTGTGATGGCGCCTTCCCTGCAGGGACTGCTTCCTAGACGTCCAGGTTCCGCATCTCGGCGAGTGAAAGATCCCTCTACTGCGGCAGTTGGAAGCTCACGCCGTTTTGCTGGTTCACTTGTTTGGTCGCGGCCAGATTTAACTCCGAGATAGGAATCTGCTGGTGCTTTCCGTCGGCGACGTACAGCATGGTCCGAGTGAGAGCGTAGTTATATATCTTCTCCGGCGGGCGCCCGTCCTTGAAGACCAACGTGACCGCAGAGGAATCATAGAGCGAGGGCACCCGGGAGATCGCAGGTTGCATCTGGCTCGACGCCAAGCTTTGCTCCTCAGGTCCTAACATCTTCGTCGGCAAGCTCAAATAGGGCACAGGAGGGTAGGGGTAATACTCTCCGCCGACCCCTTGCCCCGAGCCCTCGGGACCGGGTTGGTAAGCGCCGGGCCCGTAGGCGCCTGGTCCGTACGCGCCTGGTCCGTAGGCGCCTGGGCCGTAGGCGCCTGGGCCGTAGTAATCGTTAGACCCGTCATCAGGTCCGTAGGGAACGTCAGGCCCGGAGGATGCCGTTCCATCGCCCCCGTCGGCGGAACTATCACTCGACGAGTCGTCATCGTAGGACTGGTCGTCGTCATCGAACCCCGGGTCGTTGGTGTCCACCCACCCGGAGGCCAGCGGCCACCCGAGGCCTAACCCAACGTAACCATAACCCCCCGGATAACCGTAACCGTAACCACCCCGATAGTTGTATGGGATTCCATACCGGCCCTGCCGCCACCTCTGGGGGTAAGCCCCCGGCCCAGGATGATGGTTGTTGTAGGAAGACGGCCAAGCCCTGCCTGTCCTCCGCCCCTCCAATTGCGACGCTGCTCTATGTCCAGCAACACCGCTGCTCCTGGAGGAAAACGCGCCCCGACCGGCAAAGGCCGCATGGAAACTCCCACCCCCTCCATGACCTTCGCCTGCCTCCCCGCCAGAGGCTCCACCAACTCGCTGCGCCCAGGCCGGAAGAGCAAATACCGCAACCGCCAACGCAACTAGAGCGAGTTGCTTCATGTAGGGATGGACGCTTACCTCAGGCAAAGGGTTTCCCAGCGCACTCAGGATCTTACACCGATTCATGAACTTTTGCCTGCGCGGAAAGCGTGGAGGCGAGGGCGTAATGCCAAGGGACCAACGCTTTCACCCTGTCCACCGAAGGGAGTCTCAACGGCTCCGCGCAGGACCCTCAGTGCCGGCCACAGCGGTGCGAACGCAGGAGATTGCCCTGCGAAAAATGCTTTAGGATCCGGCGTGTCTGGTGTAAACTGACACCTGCGACTCTACGTAAGGAATTCATTATGTCTATTCATCCCATCATGCAAAAGCTGGCCACCAAGCTCCAGCGCACCGACCTTCCCGACTTCGCTCCTGGCGACACCGTCCGTGTGCAGGTGAAGATCAAAGAAGGCGACAAAGAGCGCCTCCAGGCCTTCGAAGGCATGGTCATAGCTTGCAAGAAGGGCCCACAGGGTTCATTCACTGTCCGCAAAATGAGCTTTGGTCAGGGTGTTGAGCGCATCTTCCCCTACAACTCCAAGGTAGTCGATAAAGTGGAAAAGGTTCGCTCTTACCGCGTTCGCCGTTCAAAACTCTTCTACCTCCGCGGGCTGCGCGGCAAAGCGGCGCGCCTTCGCGAAGTCGAGCGCAACGCCTAGCGGTTTGGCTGGCGGTCAGCACCGACATTGGCTTCCAACAACAGCGGCGACCCTTGACGGTCGCCGCTGTTCGTTTCTCTTCGCCAACTGACCCTCTCTAGTCCGAAGCGGAAGCGGCGGTCGACCCGGCGCTCTTCGACGCCGTCGATCCAGTCACCGTCGAAGGCTTCGCCATCGTCACGTTCCCATTTGGAATCGGCACGCAGGGCGGCACGACCTCTTTCTGCCCGGGAAGCACCTGTGCGGTCGGTTTGCGCATCTCTCCCGTCGGGCACGGTTTGAGCAACATCACCGGCCGCAGGTCCACAGGGACCGGAGGAGGCTGAACAAACGCTCCCTTCAGTGGGGTGTTTTCGCGGCTCCCCGGCCATGCATAGGGCGGCTTCAGTGTTGCCCCATATCCCACGACAGGGAATGAGGAAGGCAGATTGAAGTCCCTGTCCACCATGACATACGCCGGCGCCACCTTCTCTTTCTTTCCCAGTAACCACTGGTCGGAAGCGAGCTGTAACACATGGCCACTCGTGGTCACTGTCAGGGTATTCCTGTTGAAAGCTGCCTTCTCCTGCTTGCCTCCGGTAAAAGGTTCGTTGGACACAACCAATGTACCGATCCCGGGCGCATATAGGTAAAGGTACTTGAAATCGGCGATCTCGTAGTTCATCTCCGCCTTGCCGATCATGCCATCCACGGTCAATGTTCCCCGGCTGATGGTGATCGGCGTCGTCTTGGGCGGACGCACCTTGCGCGCCCGAATCTTCTTGCCATGCTCGTCATAACCGAGGTCGGTCGCTGTCTGAAACACCGGCTTCCCTTGGGCGTCAAACAGCGGATGCCCATGTTTGTCCCGCTGCTGCTTCACCGGAGGAAAGAACATGGGTTTTCCGTCCGGATCAAGCCGCTGCCGGCCCTCTTCGTCCAGAATCGGTTTGGGTGGCAGCACGATGATCGTATTGGGGCCGGTATAAGCCTTGCTCCTGGCCTCGGCTGCCTTCCTGGCCATCTTCTCTTGCTTTGCCTTGGCCTTCTCCGCCTGCTTTGCCTTTGCTGCATTGACCTTCTCGGTTCCCGCACTCGGTTGGGCCGGCTGAACAGCAGCCGCCTGCGGGGCAGAACTTGCCGCGGAAGATCCACTCTGGGCCTGTCCGCGAATTGCCAGACACAAAGGAACTCCGATGAGCAGCAATCTCCAAACTGCTTCCACTCGCATAGGTCCAATTCTCCCGGGAAGGTTCCGTTATTCAATAGCTTGCTGCAAAAAATGCCTACTTGCCGTCAGGATAGGGCAAGCCAGAGTTCATCACTAGTACCTCCGGACGTACTCCCTTGGTTGGCCGGCTCTTCCACGCTGCCTCCCATGTCTCCAAGCGAATTCACCCCCGGTGGCACACGGGAAGGGTCTCCCGCCCCGGGCATGGGAGCTTCAGTCGGACGCACAGCAGCCCCTCGCCTTCGGGTGGCTCTGTGAGCATCCCTACGCCCCAAGCTGCGAACCGGAGGGCGATGCAGGCTCCAACCCGATCCCGGAAAGCCTAGCTTCCACAGCATGGTCTACACTCGAGGAGTGCGACCTCAGAGACTCGATCGGGGCATCCCATCCGAACCGGCAACCCCCTCCAAGACTCGGCGACCTCCCATGCTTCAGATCCCAAGTCTCAGCAAAGCCTCTGCCAAGCAACAGATGTTGCGCAAGTTGGTCTGCTCGGATGCGCCGGAGCAGGCCCTCCGTCAGCAGGGTTTCAATACCATCGCCGGGGTTGACGAGGTAGGCCGAGGCGCCCTGTTCGGTCCCGTGGTTGCTGCTGCGGTAATCCTTCCTCCCAACCCAACGGTCCTCGGCCGCCTGGGTCTCACGGACTCCAAGCAACTCACCTGTTGGCAGCGGGAGGAACTCGACGGCAAAATCCGCGCGGTCGCCGTGGATCTCGCCGTCGCCGAAGTCGACGCCGAAACCATCGATCGGATCAACATTTACCAGGCCTCGCGCCTAGCGATGCTGCGGGCTGTCCAACAACTTGCCGTCGCTCCCGACCATCTGCTCATCGACGCTCTGCATCTGGATCTATCCCAGCTCACGCACCCCTGTGCGGAGACCAGTCTGGTCTATGGCGATGCGCTGTCCTTTTCCATCGCGGCAGCCTCCGTCATTGCCAAAGTCCATCGCGACGCCCTCATGCGATCCCTGGACGCCCTGCACCCCCAGTACGGTCTGGCTTCGCATAAAGGCTACGCGACAAGCAAGCACCGCAGGGCGCTGCTGGAGTATGGCCCCACCCCTCTCCACCGCAGGAGCTTCGCCCCAGTACTGGCCGCCACCTGCGCCGCCACATCTGCCGCCAGACCCGCCGCACGCCCCAAAGCCGCACTTGACCTCAAGGCGTCTTCCGGAAGCCTCTTCGAGCAGGCCGAAGACGCTTCCACCCTGCCCCTGCAGGGAGCCAAAGCAGCAAAGCACGGATCCCCGCGCTTCAACCCAGCCGCTACCGGCCATCGCGGAGCCGCTGAAGAAAAGGACACTACGGCATGGGACTAAGACTTCTCTGCATAACCGCGCACCCCGACGACGAGTGTTTCGCCTTCGGCGGAGCGCTTGCGCTGGCCTCGCTGCGTCAGGTTGAAACCTCCATTGTCTGCCTCACCGAGGGCAGCGCCGGTTCCTTCCGCGGCGCCGCCTCTTCGGCGCAAGAACTCGGCCAGCTCCGCCGTGCGGAGTTCGCCGCCTCCTGCCAGATCCTGGGCGTGCGCCATCATGAAGTTCTGGACTACCAGGACGGCCAGCTTGAGCACCAGCCCCTCTCCAAAATGGCCGCCGACCTGATCCGCCGAATTCGCATCCTCCGCCCCCAGGTCATCATCACCTTCGGCGGGGACGGAGGCCTGAACACGCACGCCGACCACACAGTGGCATCGGCTGCTGCGACGGCTGCCTTTCATTGGGCCGGCTCTCCCAAACGCTTCCCTGACCTGGGCGAACTTTATACGCCGCAGCGTCTCTATTACCTGACGATGGACTTCTTTGTCGAAGGCCGTCATCGCCACATCCCCGCGCCGTGGACGCTGACCCTGGATGTCAGCTCGGTTCTGCCGCTCAAGCTCCAGGCCATGCAGGCCCACACCACACAGGCTCCGCTGATGGAGCGCGCTCGCCCCATCTTCGACGAGCATGGCGGTCAGGAGCGGTATCTTCTTGCGGCCTCTGTGATTCCTCAGCCGGCGATGCAATCCACTGAGATGTTCGAAGGCGTAACTGAGTAAGAACCGGCGCCAGAGGATCAAGGCATGTTCAGAACCGGCTGCCCCAGCATCTGCGTCCCTACCCCCCTCATCCATGCCGAATCTTGGAAGTCGTGTTTGGCGCTCACCCTCCCGCTTTGAAGAGAAGCCGAGCCGAGTGTTGCACCTGGGCGACTATGCACGGAGATGGCTTTAGCATCATCCGTGTCGGCGGGTTTCCCGAACCTGGCTTGCCGTGGCGTTTTCAATGGGCGAAGACGCCCATAAAGGTGGAGGCATCGGGATGTACCTGCAAGGAAAATGCCATATCGCGCTGAAGCTGGAAGATGCCGGTTGCTACGTCAGCACTCCGGTGGCCTCTCGATTCTCTTTTTTCCGCCGGTCAGGGGGAATGCTGTTCCGCTTTCTCATTCCAAACGCCGCCCTGATGCCCAGCAGCACGGTCAGCACGGCGGTCAGCTTCCAAGGCGTGCGCACGCCTGTTTTTACCAGCCACCAGTAATGCACGCAAGCCAATGCGCCGGCGAGATAAACAAGCCTGTGCAGCCGCTGCCAGTTTCTTCCCCCGATAGCCTTTAGCACTCTGCGGGGAGAGGTAGCAGCCAGCATCAACAGGATCAACCAGGCTGCGAACCCTACCTGGATGAACCGCCGCTTCTGCACGTCATCCAGAATAGTCGGCCAGATCATCTGCAACTGACGCCACGGCTCCAGCAGGCGTCCAGCCTCCAGAGCGGCAAAGGCAGCCGGAACGTTGTAGCCACTGAACAGCAGCACGTAGGTCAGCAGATGCAGGGTAGCGTAGAAAAAGGCGTAGAGGCCAACCATCCGGCGAAATCGTACCAGGCCATTCAGACCCTGCCATCCTACCCCTTGGGATAAACAGCACAATGGGGTGATGGCCAGGCTGGCGAGTAGAATCCAGAGAGCCCAGTCGCCCGTAAAGTGGGTGATGAAATTCACCGGATCAGCCTGCGCAACCAGCGAGCCGTTGCGGTACATCCGCACGAGATCGAGCGCAGGTATCAGACAGAGAGCATGGGCCACAGTCTTGCCAATCAGAATCTGTCGCTGCGTCATACTCCCCCTGGCGCTTCCTGTAACCGGCCACGGCTGATGCTTGCCTCTCTTGGTCTGCTCTCCGCCGTCGACTGCTCTTCACCCGTGCTTCATGCAGGAGCAGAATCAGCGGTGCAAGAGAAGAGCTATCCATCCGGCCTCTCACGAAGGCTCTGTTCCCCGTAGCGGCCTGCCATCAAAAGTCCTTGCGCAGGTTCATCCCGGCATACATGGAGGCCACCTGATCGCTGTATCCATTGAACATCAACGTAGGCACCACCTTCGGGAAGAGGGTGTACGCGTTCAGCAGCCGCTCATGAGCCTGGGACCAGCGCGGATGGTCCACCTGGGGATTTACGTTGGAATAAAAACCATACTCATTGGGAGCCAGTTCGTTCCACGTCGTTGGTGGCATATGCTCTACAAACTTTATCTTCACAATCGACTTGGGAGACTTGAAACCATACTTCCAGGGCACGATCACCCGCACGGGGGCTCCTTGCTGATTGGCCAGCGTCTCTCCATAGCTTCCAAACGTCAGCAGCGTCAGAGGATGCATCGCCTCATCCATGCGCAACCCCTCCGAATAGGGCCATGGAATCCCGAAGGGCAGGATCTCTTCCTTGCGGTTCTCCAGCGAGAGAAACTGCACAAACTTCGCCTTGGGTAGCGGCTCCACCAATTTGATCAGCTCCGAAAGAGGAAACCCGTCCCATGGAATTACCATCGACCACGCTTCCACGCAGCGAAACCGATATACCCTTTGCTGCATGGGCTGCAGGTGAAACAGCTCTCCAAACTCGAACGTGCGCGGCTTGGCCACCAGCCCTTCCACCTTCACATTCCACGGATAGGTCACCAGCGTGTGCGCATGCTTGGCCGGATCGCTCTTTTCTTCACCAAACTCATAGAAATTGTTGTAGCTCTTCGCCATCTGTTCTGGCGTGGTGGCTCGATCCGGCACCATATACTGCGTCGCCACAAGGTCATCGATCTTTAGTTCCGCCCGCGCCTTCTGCGTTAGCGCCATAGCCACTCCCGCGGCGCTCAACCCCTTCATCAACTGCCTGCGGTTGAGCTCAAAGGCCTCATAGGTCGCCTTGGGCGTGATCTCCGACGATGGAATCTCTGTCTCACGGCGCGTCAACAGTAACATCCGGGCACCTCATTCTCTGGTCAGCCTTGATCCAATCCTGCGTGGTTCCGCACCGCTCGACAGACTTCGTGACGCGGCCAGAGAACACCTTGCCTGTGGCCGGCCAGCGCATTTGCAACGGACCGCCGCCTCTTCTCCCATAGGACGTACAAGTGCGCTTACCGGTTCCAACCTTTTTTCGACCCGTGAGAGCCAGTCAAAGCGGCGCTCGCCATTAAGGACCGGCACCCGAACACAATCGTGCCAGCCAGCGCCACAGCCCCGGCCAGGATCAATTCGCGATGGAAATCAGGACGTGAGATCACAATGTACGCAAAGCCCACCAGCGCCAGCAGCGGCGGCAAAGGGTACAGCCACATACGGAAGGGTCTGCGCATCTCTGGACGCCGCCAGCGTAGCAGCACTACCCCCACCTGCTGCAGCCCGAACTGCAATACAATCCGCAACACCACCAAGGCCGCAATCACATCCGCTAGGGAGAAGAAGCAGAACACGCACGCCGCTGCGGAGAGCACCAGCAGCGAAACATACGGAAATTTCCCCTGCGGATGCAGCCGCGCAAAGATGCTGGGAAAGTTGCCATCCCGCGCCGCCGCGTAGGGAATCCGCGAGTAGCCCAGCAGCAGCGAGAAGACGCTGGCAAAGGCCGTCGCCATCACCAGCACCGCCGCCAGACGCCCCAGCCAAATCCCCATCGTCGCGCCCCAGCCAGGTGAATACGCGACCCGCATCATCTCACTCAGCAATGCTCGCCGCGCCTCCAGGTCCTGAGCGGCCAGAATGGCGGGCGAACCCAGCACGGCAAGCACACTCGCGTTCAGCCCCAGATACAACAACGCCACCAGTCCGATCGAGAGCAGCACGGCCCGGGGAATCGTCCGCCCCGGCTCCCGCGTCTCCCCACCCAAGAATGTCACATTATAGTAGCCCCAATAATCATAGGTGGCGATCAGCATGGCGGATCCCAGCCCTGCAAAGAACCTCTGGTCAAGCTTCCACCCC
This sequence comes from Granulicella sp., assembly GCA_027335345.1. Lineage (GTDB taxonomy): Bacteria > Acidobacteriota > Terriglobia > Terriglobales > Acidobacteriaceae > Granulicella. The sequence goes on from DAHWOF010000178.1 coordinate 14,221, forward strand.
CCTGCCGGAAACGCCACGACACGAGACCAGTGACCATAAAACACTCCGGTGAGCATCGCCCATACGATCGTTCCAAGCACCACAGCCAGCATCGCCGCCGCCAGCCTGCGCATCCTCTCCAGTCCACGGTAGAGCAACAACACCACCACGCCCAACGCTGCGATCGCCAGCGCTGTGGACCGGCCAGCCGTCACCCGAAAGCCGTAGGATCCCATGTGCAGGAGATGCACCGTACCCTGCGTCGCCCAGCCGGGATGGAGAAATCCCGCATACTGCGCCAGACCGATGCATCCGCTGGCCACGCTCAACGGCGCGGAAAAGCAGATCTGAAAGACGAACAAAAAGCTCAGCCATCTACCCCACCTGCCAGGAAACATCTCCGCCAGGTAGTGGTAGGTTCCTCCAGCCTCTGGCATCGCCGAACCCAACTCCGCCCACACCAGACCGTCGCAGACCGCCAGCAGCGCTCCCAGCACCCATCCGACCATGGCTTGCGGCCCGCCCATCGCCGCCAGCAGCAGCGGCAGGGTCAGGAAGGGTCCCACCCCAATCATGTCCAGCAGGTTCAGCGTCACAGCCCCGGGCAGAGTCAGCGACCGCTCCAGATTCTCTCCGTCAGGCCTCATCTCGCCAGTCTAAGCAAAGCTGCGGAAATTCTCTCCGCAAACCATCCGCCCTCCCGGGCAAAACGCATCAGGATCGCCTTGGGGCCGCAACTCAAGCTCGCCTGGTCCCATCCCTCATCGCCCACGCGGAACAGCCCGTCTGTGAGACCCTAGTCAACATGAAGCTCTCTGCGCCTTTCCTTCTAGCGCTCTGCCTCACAGTTTCCAGCACCACTCTCGCCCAGCAAGCACCCACACCCGAATCCGCAACGCCTTTCACTGACCCTGCCAACTTGGGCGGTGAGCGCGTCTCCGCCTCCAACGGACACGAGCTTCCCATCGACCAAGGATCGAGCGGTCTTGTCCAGCTCCTGCGCAAGCTCAATACTCGAGCCTCCCTTCTGTTGATTACCGCCCATCCGGACGACGAGGACGGCGGCATGCTCACCCTGTACTCCCGCGGCCTGGGAGCGCGCGTCGCCACGCTCACACTCAACCGCGGCGAAGGTGGCCAGAACTTCGTCACCAGCGACTTTGACGATGCCCTCGGCCTCATTCGCACCCAGGAGTTGCTCAGCGCCGATCGCTACTTCGATGTGGACCAGATGTTTGGAACGGAGGTCGACTTCGGCTTTTCCAAATCCATGCAGGAGTCCTTCCAACAATGGAGCCGCGAGCGAGTGCTCTACGACGTCGTCCGCGCCATCCGCATCTATCGTCCTCTGGTCATCGCCGCCGTATTCGTCGGCAACGTCACCGACGGCCACGGCCAGCACCAGGTCTCCGGGGAGATCGCCCAGGAGGCATTCAAGGCTGCCGCCGACCCCAACGTCTTCCCCGACATGATCCGGCAAGGCATCCTTCCCTGGCAGGCGCTCAAGGTCTACGCCCGCGTCCCTTGGGCACGGCTCACCAGCCAGGGCGTCTATGACTACGCCACCAATCAGTACGTTCCCGCCCGCTTCACCAACTACGTCACCGGAACCGTCACCACATCCAAGCCCAGCGCGGATGTCCTCGTTCCCGAAGGTGACACGGATCCCATCCTGACCGATACCGCCGCCGGCTTACCCTCCAGCCCGAAGGCGAACCAGCCGATGAGCTATGTCCAGTTCGCCCGCATCGGCCTCGCGCTCCAGCGAACGCAGATCAGCCGGACCATGCGCGTGCCCGGCCCGGGCCGTTTCGACTCCCCATATCACCTCTACGGCTCTGTCCTCTGTGGCGCAGCCGCGGACGCCCGCGTCTCGCTCCGGAACTCGCCAACGCTTGCGGCCGGCATCCAGGGTCAGAATCCTCCCGCCCCCTGCATCCCCACAACGGCCACGTCACCAAACCCAGCTTCCAACGTCCAGAACATAGCCAGCGTCCCCAGCGACCTAACCACTCAGCCCAACTTCTTCACCGGCATCGACACCTCCCTCAAGGGCATGGCGACCCTGGCGCCCGATGCCCCACCTCTCCTCAACCGACAGTTAGCCAGCCTGGCCCAGGAAATTCAAACGGCCACAGCCGAGTTTGACCCTCAGGATCCGGAAAAGGTCGTACCGCCTTTGACCCGCGCGCTGAAGACAACCAACGCCATGCTCCGGCTGCTCTCCAGCGCGGCTATGGAGCGACAGCACAAGGTGGACATCCTACACGAGCTGCGCATCAAGCGCGTCCAGATCAACAACGCCCTGGTCCTCGCCCTTGGGCTCCATCTGGACGCCGTTGCCGACTCCAGCAACCTGGTGGAAGGCTCTTCTCCGAAGGTCCAGACCGCACTCGCCGAGTCCGCTGCCGTCCCCGTCACTGTCAAGCAGATCATCGTCGCCGGCGCCGAGCCCAACCAGGTCCAAACCCTCGGCAACCTCCCCAGGCAGCCGCTTGCTCCCGGCATGCCCGTGAAGAATGACTGGCAAATCCCCGCTAGCCATCTGGAGCAGATCACCCAACCCTACTTCTACCGGGACAACATCGAACAGACCGTCTACAAGCTCCGCAACCCGGAACTGCGCAATGCGCCACAGACACCGGCTCCCTTGACCGCGTGGGCTTTCCTGGATGACCAGGGCGCTGAGATCAGCCTCGGCCGCATCGTGCATCACGGCCCGCAACCGGTCTCCATCGTGCCCCCGGTGTCCATCGTCAGCTCTCCATCGGCGATGGTCCTTCCGGCAGGCCAATCCACAGCGCAACTCACCGCAACCCTCCACACCGCCTACGCCACCTCAGCCAATATCAACTTGCAATCCCCCAAGAATTGGTCGATCCAGGCGAGGGCTGTCGCGGCTCCCGCCTCCGCCAACACGCATTCCACAGAGTTTTTCCTCCATCCCACGGCGTCTTTCCATCAGCCGGCTCTGATGCGCCTCACTGCGCGGACCCCTGACGGCGAAATTTACAGCGAAGGGTTCCGGTCCGTGGGCTACCCCGGCCTCATCTACACCAATCTCTACACACCGGCCACCACGCGCGTCGTGCCGGTCAACCTAAGGCTCCCCGCGCACCTGCGGATCGCCTATCTGCCCGGCACCGGCGACTCTGTTCCCCAGGCCCTGGCCTCCATCGGCCTTGCGCCCACTCTCATCAGCGTCAGCGATCTCACTCCAAGCAAACTGGCCGGCTTCGACACGGTCATCCTGGGTGTCCGCGCCTACACCGCCCATGCTGAACTGCATGGCGCTCCCACCCAGGCTCTGCTGCAGTTCGCTCGCAATGGAGGTAACGTCCTGGTCCAGTACCAGACCTCCGACTTCACCTCCGCCGACGCCCCTTACCCGCTCTCGCTCGGCCACGCTGAAAAGGTTGTGGTGGAGACGGATCCGGTCCAACTCCTGGCGCCTTCCAACCCTCTCCTCACCTCGCCCAACCAGATCACCTCTGCCGACTTCGACCACTGGATCGAGGAGCGCGGTCACGGGTTTCTGGAAACCTGGGATCCGCGCTACACGGCCCTCACGGAGACCCACGATCCGGGCGGCGACGGAATAGCCCCTCAGACCCCCCAGCGCGGCGGGCTCATTACGGCCTCCATCGGCCATGGACGCTGGACCTACTGCGCGTACGCTCTCTACCGCCAGCTTCCCGCAGCAGTTCCCGGAGCCTTCCGGCTCTACGTCAACCTGATTACCCCTCCTAGCCGGTAAAGATCCGTCCGAACGGGTGCATCCCGGAACCTAAACCTTCACGGGCGTTTTCCCCCGTGAAAACGCCTTGGGAAGCCCGCGTCGAGAGACCCATCCACACGGAAAAGCGATAAGACTTTTCGTGTAGGTGTCGATGAACGCCGCGACCTGAATGTCTCAAATGTCTCATTCGCAAATGCCCGGGTTCCCCGCAGGCATGTCGGCCGGAAAGGTATGGAAATGCCGGCGCACCCGTCTCGGGATTCCCGGCGGCGCTCAAAGCGCTATGGCCCGATTGCCGAAGCCGAATTCCAAGCAGAGAAAGAGAAGGAGACGGCCTCCCGAAGGAGGCCGTCTTGTCCGCTATCTCATCAACCCTTAGCTAATTCGTGCGGCGGCGATAATGGTGTACCGGCTTGGGAAGCTGAATATACGAGTTCGACATCGTGATCATCAACGGCTTCTGTGTATAGGAATCATAAGTTCCGTTGATGGTGATCGTATCTCCCACGCTGGGAAGCGTCTTCAGCGGCTGCTTCATGTTGAAGGTGAAGTCGGCCGTCTTGCTCTGCACCGCATCGTCGGAGACGGCAACCTGAATCGCATCCGGGGTCGCCGAGATCACCGTGACTCCGGGCAGTTGCACCTCTTTACCCTTCACCGCATCAAAGACTTTCTCCGCATCCGAGGGCGTTCCATACTGCAGCACGAACTCCCGATCGCTGATCGCCAGCGTTGCCAGGTCAGGCGTGGTGTTGATCAGGTTGGTAATCACGTCTTCCGGCTTGGGCGCCGGCGTCACCGTGAAGCCCGCGGGAGGATTCAGGTTTGCCTGTGCCGCCGTCTGCATATCCGTGTAGCCATCGATGACGCCGTGAAACTTCTTGTAGCAGTACTCGGCCAACGGCTCAATGGTGGTCTTGTAGGCTGCTGGAGCGTAGGCCGCCGCCCGCGTTGCATACCAGGCGCAGTTGAGGTAGTCCGGGGGAGTCTCGGTGTAATAGGCCTGAGCCAGGATATAAACATCCTGCAGTGTCTGGCTAGGCTTGGTGGTGTCATCCGCGTCCTGATTGATCTCCTGCTTCAAGACCTTGATGGCGTCTGCATTGTCCTTCTTGGCCATATCGTCGTCGGCAATCGCGCTCAGGAAGGTGGGATCCGTCTTGGACTTCAGGGTGGCAAAATCGGCATCGGACATGCCATCGGGCTTCTTGGCGTTCAAGCCCTCCTGGGCGTAGGTGGCAACCTTATCGAGCGCTGCCTGCTTTGCCGCCGGATCGGTCAGCTTGTCGGCGTCGGCGCGGCGGTAGTACACCTCGAAGGTCAGTGCGCGCAGATTGTTGGGATCCATCGCAAGTATCTGGTCGGCTGTATTGAGTGTGGCCGCCTGGTCCCCTAATTGGCTGTCCAAAAACAAGATCTGATTCAGCACATCAGCTTTTACCGCAGACTTCGGGTATGCCTTCAGATAAGCCTCATAGGCAGCCACCTTCCCTGCCGCGGTCGTCTGCGTACTGGCTTTGTTGTAGGCCGCGTACTCGGCCTGAGACATCTGAATGCCTCCAGACGAAGACTGCTGGGCGTGCGTCAGGGACGCTGAGAAAACCGCGCCGGCCACCGCCAGCAGCGAAGCAAGTACGACCTTCTTCATAAAGAGAATCTCCTCGGCAGAGATACTTCGGGATCTGAGCCAGTAAGTCAAGATTAGCGCAAAGTTGCGGGTATGGAAGAAAATCCTTCCCCAATTCTTAAGGATCAGGGAGATGATGCGCATTATAAAAATGGAGATGCTTCTGCGCAACCCGTACCTCGAAATTCGGTTTGGCCGGGCTAAAGTCCACCGGCCCAAACCAGGGATCTGCGCTCTCTGGAGACGAGCCCACGGCTAAGCCATGCCACAGCAGCAACAAGAAATCGGATTGGGCCGCGCTTATCCACAACATCCTTTCTCCTGGGCTCGAATACGCGTTGATTCTGACCCTTTCCCCGCTTACGATTCCACCTGTAGCGGTTTCCAGAACAGCCATCGCCGCCGGCAATTCGCCATCCCGCTCTGAGCCGGATTCTGTTCCAGCAACGAGCCATTTGGCGCAATCACGGCCGGAGCAGGGCGTACCTGGAAACTCTGCAGCGGCCTCCCGCACGGCCAAGCCGGGTTGGGCATGCCTGCCAACAAACCCAGCGGTTGATGAGGTTTTGATCCTTGCTCAAGCTCAAAAAAGTCCAGATTCTAGGCTTCAAATCCTTTTGTGACCGCACCGAGGTCCAGTTGTCCGGCCAGGGTATCGCCGCGATCGTCGGCCCCAATGGCTGCGGAAAGTCGAATATCTCTGACGCCATCAACTGGGTTCTGGGAGAACAGTCCGCCAAAAGCCTCCGCGGAATCAAGATGGAAGATGTCATCTTTGCCGGCACCCGCGAGCGCAAACCCACAGGTATGGCCGAAGTCTCCCTCACCTTGGTCGATCCCGACATCTACGATGGCAACACTCTGACCGAGGGCCAGCCCGAGGTCCTCGGGCCGGATCAGAACGGGAGTCCTGATGGAGATTCTGTCTCTCCCGGGATCGACAGCAAGGATCACATCACCAGCATCGACTCCCTGGGAGATTGGGACGAAGCGGCTCTGCGGGAAGAGGCCGCGCTGGAGACCGAAGAGGCAGTGGCCGAAGCCCAGCCAGGCGCCACTTATGAAGCCGAGGCGCCGCACAAAAAGACTGGAGACTCCAAAGGCGCCAACGCCTCCGAACCTGGCGCCGGACAGACCCCGGCGAATCATGTGGTGCTCAAGATTCGTCGCCGGAAGTTTGGCCGCGCTCCGATTCGCGCCGGCGAGATCACCGTCACTCGCCGACTCTTTCGCTCCGGAGACTCCGAATACCTTCTGAACGGGAAGATCTGCCGTTTGCGCGATATCCAGGACATCTTCATGGGGACCGGCCTCGGCGGGGAGAGCTACGCGATGATCAGCCAGGAGCGCATTGGAAGCATCCTCTCGGCCAA
>DAHWOF010000179.1 GCA_027335345.1 Granulicella sp.
TCGATCATGGCCGAGGCCATCCTGAACCACCGGAGCAAGGGCCGGTTCACCGCTTACAGCGCGGGCAGCCATCCGAGCGGCAACGTGCGTCCGGAGGCGCTGCGCCAGATTGAGTCGGCGGGAATGCAGACAGTCGGCCTGCGCAGCAAGTCCTGGGATGAGTTTGCCGCTGAGGGTGCGCCAAGCATGGATTTTGTCTTCACCGTGTGCGATCAGGCGGCCAAGGAGCCGTGTCCCTACTGGCTTGGTCAGCCGATGAGTGCACACTGGGGTATTGCCGATCCGGCAGCCGTACATGGTACGCCGGAAGAGATTGCAGGGGCCTTCCGGGAGGCGTTTGAGACTCTGGATCGCAGGATAGGTCTGTTCCTCTGCTTGCCGTTCGACGCGCTCGACCCGCCCGCCATGAGGCAGGAGATTCAGAAGATCGGCCGTTCGTAATCCAGTTCCGGAGAGATGCTTTGAAGAAGAGTCGCCTGTCGTTTCTCGATCGTTATCTTACCGGCTGGATCTTCGCGGCGATGCTGGCCGGGATTGGACTGGGATGGTTTGTCCCCGGCTTTGCGCAGACGGTGAACCACTTCAGTATTGGGACGACATCGATCCCGATCGCCGCCGGGTTGATTCTGATGATGTATCCACCGTTCACGCGGGTCCGCTACGAGGAACTGCATGAGGTGTTTCGCGACAAGCGCGTGCTGGGACTGTCCCTGGTACAGAACTGGATTGTCGGGCCGATTCTGATGTTTGTGCTGGCGATCGTCTTCCTGCGCGGCTATCCCGAATACATGGCGGGGCTGATCCTGATCGGGCTGGCACGCTGCATCGCCATGGTGATTGTGTGGAACCAGCTTGCCAAGGGCGATACACAGTTTGCCGCGGGCCTGGTGGCGTTCAATTCGATCTTTCAGGTGCTCTTCTTTTCTCTCTATTCGTGGGTATTTCTTACCGTCTTGCCGGGCTGGTTCGGATTGCACGGAGCGGTGGTGCGCGTCTCGATGGGGGAGATTGCGAAGAGCGTCTTCATCTATCTGGGCATTCCGTTTCTGGCAGGCTTTGTGACGCGCACGGCGCTGGTTCGCGTCAAGGGGCTGGAGTGGTATGACCGGAACTTTGTTCCACGGGTGAGTCCGCTGACGCTGGTGGCGCTGCTGTTCACCATCGTGCTGATGTTCTCCTTGAAGGGCGGTTATATTGTGCGGCTGCCGCTGGATGTGGCCAGGATTGCGATTCCGCTGCTGATCTACTTTGTGGTGATGTTCCTGGTTTCGTTTGCCATGGGACGGAGGGTGGGAGCGGACTACGCGAAGACGACCACGCTGGCGTTCACAGCAGCCTCCAACAACTTTGAGCTGGCGATTGCGGCGGCAGTTTCGGTGTTTGGGATCAACTCCGGCACTGCCTTTGCGGCTGTGATCGGGCCGCTGGTGGAGGTGCCGGTGATGATCGGTCTGGTGAATGTGGCCTTCTTCTTCCAGCGCCGATACTTTGCGGCGGCTGGTGGAACTGGAGAAGCGGATGCCTGCGTCTCAGAGGGTCTCTGACGGACATGTCTTGTGTGTACGGCGCATGCAAAGACGAAGCGAGCTTGGCTCAGGGTTCCGTTCAGGTTCACCCGGCTTTGCTCCGAGCCAATGCTTGCGCGCTGAGGCCTTGGGCCGCTCGATGACGAGTCTGATACCAGCCTCTGGACGAGGCGCCGTCGCTGCCCCGGACCCTGGTCGTCAACGTTGCATGGCATCGGCTGCGGTCTTGTTCTTGGTTGCTTTGTCCTTTCCCCAGGTCTTGTACAGGCCGAGGTAAGCGTAGTTTTCGGTTTGGCCAGCGACGGAGTGGCCGTAGGCGAGGAGCAGTTGCAGGCCGGGAGTTTTGAAGTGGTAGGCAAAGCCGGCGTCGATGAGCGTGGATGCCTCGGTCTGTGCTGTGGCAAAGCCCTCTCGCGCGTGGGAGAAGACCTCGACGGAGGCGTCGAGGCGGTCGTTTACGTTCTTCTGGACGAGAAAGCCGCCATAGGGGAAGCTTCTGTAGCCGATCTGATGGACCACCGTGTATCCCGCGCCGCCATCCACTCCCCAGGTTCCAATCTGCTTGTAGGCCCAAACGGGGAGTTTGTACCAGACGCGCCCGACGCCGAGCCCTTCGGCGTAGTTTCCGGTGGGCATCTCGAACATGGTGAAGGTGCCGATCTGCGGCCTGAACCGGCTCTCTTTGATCCATGCGATCTTGGCTCCGAGCTCGGTATCGGTGAGACCGATGGCCGAGGGCCCAACGCCTCCCGGAGCATAGATTGGATTGTTCGTCGGATTGACGGTGCCCCAGGGGAGGATGGCATGAAGTTGAAGCCGGGGAAGCGCTCCCCAGTTGAACTCAAAGGCGGGGCCCGTGGAGTCGAGTTCAGCGGGAGTTCCGTCGACGCCGCCAAAGACATAGAACTCGTAGTGGCCGTAGTCCACGGGTACCGGATCATCGGTTTGAAACGGTGGACCAGCTTGCGCCAGCGCGCTTGCGGCGTACAGGGAGGCAAAGAGCATCCAATTCAGCCGGTTGGCAAGCTTCAAGATTGGCGACTTCGACATCCTTACTCCTGAGCCCGGCGCCTGCCAGGATGGGGAATCCATGTTTGAGAACAAGCAGCGCTTCCACCATCGAGGACTGCGAGCTCGCTCCGTCGCGACTCATTTGCCGAGGCGGCGTTCGTGGTTCTGTTGCGGCATCCGCAGCAGCTTTGCGGTCGTCGGCCGGCTTTCTCCCTCAAGATGCTCAGAGGAGTCCCTTGACGAACCCATTGACGGCCGGTGCTCTTGACCAGGTCAAGAGATCCCGCGATGGATGCTCTCCGCCCTATCCATCGGACTGCGCTCGCCGGCAAGATCGCCCGCAGCTCAAGGTATAAAATAGCAGTTAGATGCTGCGGTGCTGGTACTTCTCTGGGGGCATGATTGGATGCCTGCGTGGAGATGTCGCGCCGCACTTTTCCTGATCTTTTCCGGAGCAGCCTTCCTCGTGAGCCAAATTGAAAGTTCCGTCTTGCCGCAACGCCCTTCGGCCGTCATCCTGGGAGCCCAATGGGGCGATGAGGGTAAGGGCAAGATCGTCGACGTACTCAGCGAAAAATTCGACATCGTGGCCCGCTACGCGGGCGGCCACAACGCCGGCCATACGGTCATCATTGACGGCCAGAAGTTTGTTCTGCAGCTTATCCCCTGCGGGGTTCTGCGTCCCGGTTGTACGGGAGTGATTGGCAATGGGGTGGTGCTGGATCCCATGGCGTTCCTGAGTGAGGTGCAAAAGCTGCGCGCAGCCGGCGTGCGTGTCGACGGCAACCTGTTCATCTCCAATCGAGCTCAGGTCATCCTGCCCTACCACCGGATGATTGAGCTGGCTGCCGAAACCGCTCCTGGCCGTCAGACCATCGGGACCACACGCCGCGGGATTGGGCCTGCCTACGAGGACAAGATTCATCGTAACGGTTTGCGTGTCGTCGACCTGCTCAACCCCTCGCTGCTACGCACTCACATTCATAACGCCTGCCATGAGAAGAACACCATTGCGCACGCGCTCTTTGGCACCGAGCCTCTGGACCCCAAGCAGATGTACGAGGAGTATGCCCGGGCCGCCGAGCAGATTGCGCCGTTTGTAACGGACACGGCCTACCTCTTGAACCATGCCCTTACCGTCGGTCAGAACATCATGTTTGAGGGCGCCCAGGGGGCCTTGCTCGACATCGACCACGGCACCTACCCGTTTGTCACCAGCTCTTCTTCAACGGCGGGCGGCGCCGTGACCGGCACTGGAGTGGGTCCCCGTCATGCTGGAACGGTGATTGGGGTTACGAAAGCCTACGTCACGCGGGTGGGGGAAGGTCCATTTCCCACCGAGATCGAGGGTGAGACCGCCGACTTGCTGCGCGCCCGCGGGATGGAGTACGGAGCTGTTACCGGACGCCCTCGCCGCTGTGGCTGGCTCGATATCCCTTTGCTGCGCTACTCCAACATGATCAATTCCACCCAATGGCTGGTGGTCACCAAGATGGATGTTTTGGATGAGTGCGATGAGATACCGGTTTGCACCGCCTATGAGATCGACGGCAAGATGACCAGTATCATCCCCGCCGATATCCGTGGCTTCAAGTCGATTCGTCCCGTATATACCAGGTTGAAGGGATGGAGTTGTTCCACAGAGGGAATCACGGAGTACGACCAGCTTCCCAAGCCGGCTCAGCAATATCTGGAGTTCCTGGAGCGCGAGAGCGGCGCCAAAATCGGCATCGTCTCCACGGGGCCAGATCGCGGCCAAACCATTACCATGCCGGAGTTCGAAGATCTGTTTGCTCGAAAAGGTTAACCCTGTTCTGTTAGGATTGAGCTTTTCCGGAAGCTTCTCTGGGGCTCTCCCGCTCGGTTTACTCTGGATGCCCTTATTCTTGTTTCTTCTCCTGGATGTTCTACGATGATCAGTTTTACTGTACGCATGACATTTCGCTCCGAAGACCGCGATGAAATCCACCGGATTCTGCGCGAGCTCACCCAGCTTACCCGGCAGGAGGAAGGCTGCGTCACCTATATCCCTCATTTTGTCGAAAGCGATCCGGAGACCGTCGTCATCTACGAGCAATACCGGGACGAAGCAGCGGCGGAGTTTCACCGCTCCACGCCCCACTTTGCCAAGTATGCCGTCGGTGGCCTCTACCAGCACATGCTGGACCGTCAGGTGGAGGATCTCACCGCCCTGGCCTGAACTTGCACGGTCTGAAGGTCACGGGTGAAACCTTTGCAGCAGCGGAGTAAGGAGTTCCTCTATCGCCATCCCCACCAAATCGTGGGTGTTTCATGGCTCGGCTATCGGCAAGGCTGTTCCTCTTGAAGAAAGGGCTTGTCGAATGCACGAAGATTGACTGCGGCGGCGAAGACGAACGTTCGGCTGGGCTTTGACGCGGCGTGGACCGCTCGACTAATATTCGGATACGCTGGCCGTTGGGGCGTCCATGCGGAGAACCATGCAAAGATGGTTGCGAATGCGTGTTCGATCGCTCGTGTTGATCGCCCTTACGGTGGCGGCGCCGATCTTCGTTCTTGCTCAGACCCATGTGCGCCACGAGCACAAACGCACCGAACGCAATCAGGTCATTGCGCTGGAGCAGGAGTGGCGGCATTCCGTGCTCTCCAATGACATCCCCGCCATGGATCGGCTGCTCTCTGACGACTACTTGGGAATTACCTCGGGTGGCGAAGTTCTGACCAAAGCCCAGCAGTTGGATAGAATGCGGGAGCGCACGCTGATCATCACGCAACTGGACACATCCGAGACCAAGATCAAGCTTATTGGCAGCATCGCCATCGTTACCTGTCTTGCTCGCGTCAAAGGCTCCTCAGACGGCGGTTCGATTGACGGCGCTTACCGCTATACCCGCGTCTATCAGCGTCTCCCCGGAGGCGTGTGGAAGGTAACCAACTTCGAGGCTACGCCGGCCTTGAGGCTTCACCCCGCGGCGACCTTGCAATAGATGTGGTCCGTGACCGGTCGGCGCTGTCTGGGGCCCGAGGGAAAGCCTTCGATTTCTGCGCAGGCGATTCAGGAGTGGACGCTGTCCAAGAACCTGGCGTGGCAGACGCCGCATTCGGCAGGCGGCGACGCTGTTCAACGGTTCAAACGATGGCTTGCTTTGCAAGCGCCGCTGCAATCCGACGTTTCTACAGCCGCTTTTGTGGGGGCGAATGCACTACGATGCACTCCGTGGCGAGACGCGCCACGACGTCAGCAGGCCACACGTATCAGCCCGGATGGCTTCTTTTCGTGTTGCGCATCTACGCAACCTCGGCGTTGATCCTCGCAGGAGTGGTGGTCACGCGAGCGTTCTCTTTCTTCAGATAGTCCTGCACGATGTTCAATCCCTGCAGGCGACGGTCCAGAGAGCGTGTCTCACCTGTAAGTTGGGCATCTTCGGACTCATGCATGCCGTCATGGCAATGCAGAAAACCGGATCGTGTATCGACCGCTCCATCCTGAGGCTGAATCAGGGTCTTTGCGGAAAATGGTTTTGTCCATGCCGCATGCCCATATCCTGCAATCGATAAGGGCATCCGCATCTCTTTGCCTTTGCGGACCGACCAGTTTTGCTGCAACGCTGATCGCCCATTGCCGGGCGCCGTGATCTCTGTCGGTGGATCTACCCGCTGCGTCATGATGCACCTCCCTGGAGTTTCGGTTGGCGAACGCATTCTTTTAAAGAGTTAGATGACCTGCGCCGCCCGGAGTTGCACGCATACGGCGAAAGGTTGCCAGGCTGGGGCGGAGTTGACCGTGGTCGCCCCGGGCCTCACCGACGCTCGAGGGTATCGGCGGCCATGGCCTCGCGTATCCTTCGCCAGCTTTGTTCCAGGCTCTCTGGCAGGATCCTCGTCCCTGCCAGCACCGTCATGGAGTTTGTATCCCCCAGCCAGCGGGGAACCGCGTGCAGGTGAAGGTGTTCGGCCACGCCGGCTCCGGCGGCCTTGCCCAGATTCAAGCCCAGGTTCTGGCCATCAGGCCGGTAAGCCGCCTGAAGAACCCGCTCGACCCTGCGCGTCATTCGCAGCACCTCCTCGGCCTCCTCCAGGGGCAGCCCGGCCAGGCTCTGCTCGTGCCGGTAGGGAACCACCATCAGGTGTCCGCTGTTGTAAGGAAAGGCGTTCAGTACCACAAAGCAGCTCTTCCCGCGCTCCAGCAGGTAGACGGAAGCCTCGGCCTCGGTGCGAGCCATCCCGTTCTCCACTGCATACTCCAACGCGGCAATCATGTTGCAGAAGACGCAATGAGTCTCGCCCGGCCATGCCGAGAGCGCTTCAGGTACGCCGAGCTTGGGCCGGGTCCGGTCGGCGCCGGTCACGTACTGGTAGCGCCAGGGGGTGTAGAGGTACTCCATGAAGGCAGTATAGGCTGCCGCTAGCCGGACTCTGCCGGCATGGGGTCCGTGCAGGATGCCAAGCCGGGAAAGACAATGGGGAACTCCGACCGTCTTTCTGACGGTAGGCTGCCAAGTCACGAGGGGAAACGGGCGTCCGAGCGGAAAGCTCCGCTGCGCAACCAGTCGCGGGATGCTTCTTCCGCGGGAATCGGGGCGTGGCGCCCGCAAGATGGGGTTCCAGAGGAGCAGAGGGCTTGAGGAGGTCCCGGGGGCGGGTTGCAGCCGTCTCGATGGTCAGGACCTGCAGAGGAGGAGCGGCGGGGCCCGGACGCCAAGTGCGCCGACCGGAGGGCACAGTGGGTTGAATGGCCGATGATCGACCTGTTCCGTTGACCCGTGGACCGCGGCACTGCTACACTTTTTGTTGAGAGAATGCGCGCGGGATCCAGTCGCAGGCTCTCTTCTGGACGCTTCACCTCACTCCCGCTGACATCCTTAGGAATAGGTCAAACCCTCACGAGGGGCGGATGACTGCCGCTTCCAGGTGGTTTGACGGCCAGCCGATGCGAGCGCCAGGGGAGGGAGGAACTGGACCCCGGAGCAGTCTTATTCCATGGCCGACCACGACCACAATTCCTTTCATTCCGAGAGTACCGTCCTGAATACCACACTGGAATCGCCCGCCCCCGAACTCCCCAACGAGACCGCAACCCAGGAAGTTGCGGTGACCAACGACTATCCCTCTAACCGCGGCATTCCCGTCGCAAATGAAGCCGTCCAGCCGACAGAGGCCGAGCAGGCGAGTTCGGTAGTGCTCCCTACGGAACCCGAGCCGGAGTACGATGCCGATGACTTTGCGAAGGCGCTCGAAAGCTTTGATCGCGAGCAGGCCGCCGAGAAAGATGCTGCGCAGGCGCTCACCGCCGAGGAGGCGATTGTCACTGGCACGCTTGTCAAGCTTACAGACAAGCACGCAGTGGTGGATATCGGCCTCAAGTCGGAGGGGTTGATTCCACTGGAGCAGATTCTGGACCACACCGGTGCGCCCAAGTTCAACATCGGCGATGTGGTCGAGGTCATTGTGGAGCGCGAGGAGAAGGAAGGCGGTTATCTCGTCAGCTACGAGAAGGCCTTGCGTCACAAGGTATGGGACAAGCTGGAGGAGGCGGCGAACACGAAGACGCCGGTCAAGGGCTTGGTGGTGAGCCGGGTCAAAGGCGGTCTCACGGTGGACATTGGGATCAAGGCGTTCCTCCCTGGTTCCCAGGTGGAGATTCGTCCCGTTCGTAATCTGGACGGCTACATTGGCACGGAGATTGAAGTCCGGGTCATCAAGCTGAACAAGAAGCGGGGCAACGTGGTGATCTCCCGCAAGGAGATTCTGGAAGAGGAACAGAACGCCAAGAAGGCAGTGACGCTGGCGACGCTCGAAGAGGGTTCGGTCTTTACCGGTGTGGTGAAGAACCTGACTGACTACGGAGCCTTCGTGGATATGGGCGGTCTGGACGGGTTGCTTCATATCACCGACATGAGTTGGGGACGGCTGACCCATCCCCGCGATCTGGTCAATGTGGGTGATGAGATTCAGGTCAAAGTCCTGAAGTTCGATCGCGAGAAGCAGCGTGTTTCGCTTGGATTCAAACAGCTTTCTCCGGACCCATGGCTGGATGCCGTCGAGCGTTATCCGGTGGGTGCACACGTGCGTGGACGGGTTCTTTCCGTGACCGACTACGGCTCGTTTGTCGAGCTTGAGCAGGGCATTGAGGGCTTGGTTCATGTTTCTGAGATGACCTGGTCCAAGCGGATGAAGCATCCCTCCAAGCTGGTAAAGCCGGGCGACGAGGTAGAGACCATCATCCTGTCGGTGAACCCGACGGATCGCCGCATCTCGCTGGGCATGAAGCAGTTGCAGGAGAATCCCTGGGAGCAACTGGAGGAGAAGTATCCGATCGGCGCAGTCATCGAGGGTCGGGTGCGCAATCTTACCGACTTCGGAGCCTTCATCGAGATCGAAGACGGGATTGATGGTCTGGTGCACGTCTCCAATCTGAGCTGGACCAAGCGGATAAAACATCCCTCCGAGGTGTTGAAGAAGGGGGAGAAGGTGAAGGCTGTGGTTCTGGGCGTAGAGCCGGAGAATCGCCGCCTCTCGCTGGGCATCAAGCAACTGCAACCCGATGTATGGGAGACGTTCTTTGTCCAGCACCGGGTCGGCGATGTCATCAACGGCAAGGTTCTGCGCACCGCGCAGTTCGGAGCCTTCGTCGAGATTGCCGAGGGGATCGAGGGCCTTTGTCACGTCTCCGAGGCGGTCGATGAGCACGGCAAGCAGGTCTCCCTCCAGGTCGGCGACGAGCACGAGTTCAAGATCGTCAAGATGAACCAGGAAGAGAAGAAGGTCGGCCTCTCCATCAAGGCTATCGGCGAAGAGGCTACGCGGGCCGAGGTCGAGAGCTACAAGGAGTCCAGCAAAGGCAAAGTCGGCAAGGCGCAAGGAAGCGGTTCTTCCAGCGCCAACGCCGGCAGCACGACGCTGGGTGACCTGCTCAAGTGGAAGCAGTCCGAGATCGAGGGCGAGGATCACGACTAAGACCTTTCAACCCACCGTCACTCTCAATGGCCGCCCATCGGGGCGGCCATTGAACGTCTTACAGTCAGCTTCTTCCGGGATAGTCATTCGGTCACAAGGAAACGCAAGCCTCGAAGACAACCTTTACGGAGTCGCTTCCCGAGGCTATATCACTTCCGCGGCTGCGGCGGGCAAGAAGCCCGGCGATGCTCAAAGAGCTGTTGCGATGCAGGTTGCCGGCTCGCATTCGTAGTCTGGATGGATTCCGGTTTCTCAGGGGCGAATCGCCCAAGTCTCCGCCGGGTACGCCGCATGGGTCGGAGTGACAGCGCTGCCCCACGCCTCGCCCAAATCGCCGATCAAGAGCGAAATTGCCGGCGAACAGCTCTTCGGGATCTGGGAGATGGATGCTGCGGAACCACCGGAAGGGGCGGTTTCCCCGGGAAGGACGTCTCTCGCTGACCAGGCTACAGAGGACACAGGAAGGATGATGATGCTATGGCTGGTTGCTCAGCACCGTCTTGCCGCCGCTGGCGGCGAACGGGTACACAGGCGCGTACGGGGTCAGGTTGGCTGCGCGAGCCGTAGGGTGGTAGGTGAGCAGGAAGATGCGGTGGGAGCCTGCCCACAGATGGTCGAGCTGTGCATCGTCGAGGAAGATCTTCGGGGAGTCGGGGTAGAAGCTCCCAAACCAGGTGCCGTTGCGACGGCCGTTCACCAGAAGCACCGGAGCCGCCGAGCGCGGGGTGTAAAAGAGGAGCGTAGAGCCTGCCGTGAGTTCTCCGTCGATGATCACCAGGTCACCGGGACGGTACTGTGCGTCGATCTTCACCGCCAGACCCTTGGATCCAAGAATCGGGTAGAAGCGCACCAGGCCCTGATGCGCGGCCAGCAGCACGCCGGTCATGGCGGTGGCGATGAGCAGGTTGGCGGCAAGGCTGTTGCGCCGGCGCACGAAGTACGCGATGGGGCCAAGGGTGAACATCCCAAGGGCGACGGCCAGCAGCGGGCCGTGGAAGAAGCCCATCGCTCGTCCCGTCAGGTCAAAGATGTGTCCCAGCGAGAGGTCATAGTCGGTCGGGTTGGAGCTCAGGAGTTGGTTGAGCGTAGCCCCAGCATGCGGCGTAGGGGAAGTGACGGCGAAGTAGGCGCAGATTGCGGAGAGCAGGAGACCGAGCGGCACGAGAAAGTAGATTGCTGAGCGTTCCGCCTGCCGCACGGCTCGGCACTGCTGTATGGCTTCGGCTTGAAACGGCCTGTGCGCTTGCTCTCTGCTCTCGTTGTCGGCTTGGGCCAGCAGGCCTGCCACCAGCAGAGCCAAGGCTGGCAGCGCGGGCAGATGATAGTACTCCTGCCGGGAGGAGAGGGTGAAGAAGCCCAGGATGATGCCGGCCCACAGAAGACAGGTGAGGGCGGCCTCCTTGCCTCGGTCCGGCTCAATGCTGTCCCGATCTGTGGCAGGGGAGAGATCCAAGTCGGAGTCGAAGCGAAGTTGGGATCTGTCCGGGGAGCGGCGGAGCGAGTGCCAGGCGTCCTTGAGCGAGGCTGGCAGAAAGGCTACCCAGGGTAGCAACCAGAGCAAAAGGAGAGCCCAGAAGATGGGGATGGGAACCTGTCCGTAGTCGTGTGGGATGCGGCGGCCGAGGAACCGAGCGATGTGTTCGTTGTAGAGATAAAACCATGCCCAACCGGCACGCGCGGGAAGACCTGTGCCGGCAGGCATGGAGATGGGCGGATTGCGAATCGCCGCCAGAATGTGCCAGGGTGCGGCAAGGATCAGGAAGACCGCCGTCGAGGCGATCAGGTGAAATCTGCTCAGGAGCTTGAGACGGCCCGTGACGGCCATGTAGAGAAGGACGAAGCCGAGGGGAAAGACGATCCCGATAAAGCCTTTGGTGAGCAGATCGACGGCCGTCACTGCGGCGAAGCCCAGACAAGGGAAAAGAGCAGAGGGTTGATCAGGGATTGGGTTGTGAATCCGGTCTTCGATCCGGTCAAGAGCGATGAGGAAGAGGTGGATGGAGATAGTCATCCACAGGGCGATCATCACGTCGGGAATGTAGAAACGGGTATAGAGATAGGGGCCGATGCTGGTGGCCAGGATCAGGGCGGCGTAGAGACCGCCACGGTCGGGATACTCCGCTGGCGAGACGCCAGAGTAGAAGCGGATGCCCAGAGCATAGGCGGCCAGGAGCAGGCCGAGCACGCCCAGGGCCAAGGGCAGGCGGCCGGCCCAATCGTGGACCCCGAAGAGATGCATGGAGCCGGCTGCCATCCAGTACATCAAAGGGGGCTTATCAAAGAAGCGAATGCCGTCCACGGTGGGGGTGATGAAGTCGTGGCGCTGGAGCATCTCGCGGGCTACTTGAATGTAGACACTATCGACGTCATCGAGAAGACCGGGAGTGAACAGTCCCCCGATTTGGAGGACGGCCCAGACGGCAAAGATGAGGGTCAGCGAGGATGCCCGCCAGCGTCGCCGGCCTGTGACGGACGCCTGGGCGTGTGGGGGCTGGAGTTCGGCAGCGGATGGGATCGTTTTTGACGAGAGGGAGGTCACGGGCTGGGAGGTTTTCTCCGGGAAGGCGAGTCGTAGTCAGGTACGGTCACGGTTGATGCAGTGGGCGGTCAGTGATGAGGGCTTTGCCGGATGTCTGCTGCAGGATGATCTGGCGATTCCCCAAGAGTTGGTCCACTTCCCTTCGAAGATCGGGCGGGACGAATAGCACTTTTCGAGGGCCGCGGCCCCACTGAGAGAGAAGGTCAGCAGAGGTGAGGAAGATGGGCGGCGCGTCCGGAAAGGTGCTGCCGAAGTACATCGAGGTGGTTCGGCCGTTCACCAGGTCGACGCGGCGGTCCAGATAGAACGGGATGGAGGAGCCAAAGGCCTGGTCCCCGTATAGAAGAACGACGTTGTCGCGGGAGATTCGGCCCGAGTCTTCCAGTTGAAGGATGGTCCGGGCGAAGTTCGCCGAGGAGAGCATGGGGTTGAATCGGACGAAGGCGATCTGCGCCGCGATAAGGAATATACCGCTGGCGGCGGCAACGCAGAGAATGGCGTGGAAGAAGCGGCCTCGCGCGTACAGGAGCCATGCGACGGCCGGACCGATGAGGAAGGCGGCCATGGCCAGCGAGGCGGGGAGGCGCAAGGCCGCGAAGGACGGGCCGGTGAGATCAAAAAAATGCGCCAGGGAAAGGGTATACCCGGCCACGTTGCGGTAGGCCAGTAACTCCCCGATATCGGGGGCGAAGGGAAGGTTTCGCGACGACCAAAGGCCGTAGGCAAGCGCTGCCGCGATGGCCAGACCGAGTGTCGCGTAGGAGGCGAAGGCGAAGAAGAGCGTGCGACGCAGGGTGCGATCAAGGCAGCCAACGGCTGATTCGATGGAAGCCAGCGCTGCGCCCAGGAGCATCAGCAGCGGGAGATAGACCGGAAAGGTGTAGTACTCCTGATTGGTGGAGATGGAGAAGAAGACCAGAAGCAGAGCGCTGAAGGCCAGCGCCAGAAGCACGGACTGGTCGCGAAAGGAGCCGGCCGTTCGCGAAAAGATATGGTCCCGCTTGCGCCATGCGGTCACCAGAGCCGCAGGAGCAAACAAGCTCCAGGGGAAGAGCCATAGGATGTGCAGGGACCAGTAGAGGGAGCCGGGGAGCTTGTTGTAGTCGCGCGGAATACGTCGGCCGAGGAAGCGAAGTACGTGCTCATTGATGAAGTAGAACCAGAAGAAACCATGTCCGTTGACGCCGCCAGTGTTGCGCAGGCCGGCCAGGATGTGCCAGGGGGCGGCTACGGCTAGGAAGAGCAAGACTCCGCTGAAGGGACGAAGTCGGCGCCAAAGAGAGTAGGAGCCGGTCAAGAAAAAGAAGATGATGGCGGCGCCGAAGATCAAAACGATAGCGACCAAGCCCTTGGTCAGCACGGCCAGAGCCAGAGAGAGCCAGGTCCAGTAGGGCCAGGCGGAGCGCAGCCGGACCTTGCCAGGGGACGGCGCGTCAGGCTCCTCCAGAGAGCGGAGAAAGGCATAAAGGGTGAAGGCCAGGAGTAGAGAGAGAAGAGCATCCGGAATGAAGACCCTGGTGAAGAGAAAGACGCCGGCCGAGGTGAGAATGAAGATGCCGGTGTAGAGCGCGCCGTGCTGGTTCGGGGAGGGGAAGGCCCGGTGAGTCCAGGCGTAGCCCAGCAGCGCCAGGCCGAGCACCTCCAGAGCCAGGGGAAAATGAACGGCGAAGGTGGCGGAGCGCTCCGCACCGGCGCTCCTCGCGTAGGGTGGACCCGGAGTAAAAAGTTTGAGGCAAAGCGCCGTGATCCAGTAGGGCAGGGGCGGCTTTTCCAGGTAACGGACCCCATCTACGTGCAAAGTGACCAAATCGCCGGTGGCGAGCATGGATTGGGCCGCCTGGGCGTGGGTCGTATCTGCGTCATCCAACAAAGGTGGGGTGAAGGCGGCAGAGACGAAGACGGCTAACCAGAGCGCGAGCAAGATGGTTAAGTTGGAGCGGGACCAGCGGGAGGGCGCAGCGCCAGGCCGCCGGGTGTGTGAGAGCAGAGACGGCGGGTTTGTGTCAATCGGCGTGGAGTGGATGGCGCTCATGGTTGTTCGGCAAACGGGGTGCGGCGGGTTGCCCGCAAAGGGCTATCTTCCAAGCATATCGAACGTAAGCCCACCAGGGATGGAGGAAGACGCGAATGCGGCGAGAATTCGGAGAAGAATGGACCAGTTTTCCACCGCAACGGTCGTGAAAAGATTAGGGCGAAGATGCCCACGTTTGCAGCGATTGATATTGGGTCGAACTCGGTCCGGCTGGCGATTGCTTCTGTGCAGCAGCACCGCTTGAAGGTGCTTTTTGAAGACCGCGAGGTGACGCGCCTCGGAGCCAGCGTCTTTGAGACCGGAGTCATCTCGCCGGATGCGATGGCGAACACCATCAAGACGCTCAAGCGCTTTCAGCGTTCTGTGCAGACGCATGTGGTAGATAGGGTAAGGGTAGTTGCCACCAGCGCGGTGCGGGATGCGCGGAACTCGGAAGCCTTTCGGGCGTGGGTGAAGTCGGCCACGGGATGGACCGTCGAGGTGATCTCCGGGTTGGAAGAGGGGCGCCTGATTCATCTGGGAATTGTGAACCGCGAGCCGGGAGCGCAGGGCAAGTGTCTGCTGATCGACCTGGGAGGCGGCAGTTGCGAGGTGACGGTCTCTGACCGGGGACGGATCCAGCAGATGGTGAGCTTGCCGTTAGGCGCGGTGCGTCTGCAGAGCGAGTTTCTCAGGGTGGATCCTCCGGGGAAAGAAGATATTGCTCGACTGAGAAAGTTTATCGATCGCGAGCTTGGACGGGCCGAGCGCAAGCTGGGACGCCCGAAGGTGAGGCTGGTGATTGCCACCTCCGGCACGGCGGCAGCCCTGGCCGAGGCCAGCAACGCTCTGGAGTTGGGGCTGGAGAGCAAAGGCGCCAGTGTGGTCGCGGGATCGCGGGCGGCAAAGAAGGCAGCGGTCAAACGCGTTAAGCTGTTGGAAGCCGAGACTCCGGCGGTGCGCAAGATGGCAGATCGTCTGCTCAAGCTGAATCACGCCCAGAGATCGGCCGTGGTGGGCATCGGGCCGCGCCGGGCAGAGATCATCGCCGGCGGAGCTCAGGTGTTTGCCGCGCTGCTGGAGCGGATGAATCTGAAGGGATACAGATTCTCGCGGATGGGGCTGCGCGACGGCGTGCTGGCGCAGATGCTGGCCGACTCTGACGTGCGCGCTACCGCGCACCAGACGATGGAGGCTGAGCGCTGGGAGGGCGTCCTGGCGGTCTGCCGGCGGTATGGCGTGGATCCTCGCAAGGCGGAGCCCGAGCGAGAGCACTGCGAACAGTTGTTCGATCAGCTTCGCACGGTGCATCAGCTTCCGGACGAGTATCGGTTGTGGCTGCAAGCGGCGGCGATGATGCAGGAGGTGGGCAAGTACATGAATCATCAGGGCCACCACCGCCATACGCAATACATCATTGCGCACTCGGAGATCTTTGGGTTTTCCCCGGTGCAGCGGGCGATTGTAGCCGCCATTGCACGCTATCTGGGCAAGAGCCGTCCGGAGCCGATGGATCGGCCGATGCGCTATGTTCCCGTGGAGGAGCACGGGAATGTGCAAAAGGCGGTGGTGCTGCTGCGCCTGGCCGAGGCGCTGAACCAGGACCGTGCAACCGCCGCAGTGAAGGTGGGGACCAGGGTCTATGCGAAGCGTGTGGTGCTGGAGTTGATTCCGGCACGCGGTGGGGCGGAACTGGAACAGTGGGCGCTCAAGAAGGAGGCCGACTACTTCCGCGAAGTCTTCGACCGCGAACTCTTGGTCGAGGTGGTGTAGAGGGCCCGGATGATGCGGGGCTCAAGCAGGGACTGAAGGACGGCGCTGTTGCGCTGCAGACTGACGCGGGCCAGTGAGCCCTTGCGCAAGCGGATGCGGGCTGGTGAAGGCTCCGGACCGTCCGGGGCGCAGACGCCCAGCAACTGGCCTAGGAACTGGGTGATGTTGGGATTGTGCCCCACCACGAGGATATCTTCTGCGCTGGAGCATTCGTGGAGCAGATGCTGAAATTGGGCGAAGGTGGCCGACGGCGCCAGAGCGTTGGAGATGACCACTTCCTGTTCGTAGCCGGTCTCGGTTGCGATGAGTTGGGCCGTCTGCAGACTGCGCTTGAGCGGGCTGGAGACCACCAGATCGAAGTTGACCTTGAGCGCGTTGAGAACATGGGCTAGCTGAAGGCACTGTGCCTTGCCGTCCTTGTCCAGAGGTCGCTTGACATCCAGAAGCGGATTAGCCCGGCGGGTGCCGGCACTGGCGTGGCGGAGAAGAAAAAGAGTCATTCCTTGGGATCAGATGCTGGTGGGATATTGCGCGGGTGGTAGACGCCCGGATCTGGTTCGGGCAGGGAGGGCGCTGCGGGTTCGGGGTCGGGTTGAGGATCGTTCACCGGAGATGAGGAAGCGGGTTGGGAGAACGCCGATTCCATGACGGCAACCTTCGATAAGTCACCATCTTAGAATAGCTTTCTGCGCAGGTTCTGTGAATTCTGAATTGCCTTGTTTTGCATCTGGATCCTGTGCCGGCCTTTGCCGGCGCTTGAGGACTCATTGCGGGAGTTCCTCATAGAATGCGGCTTTCCTGTCATGCAAGAGTCGTTTCGCGGAGTGACCTGACCCGTTTCCTCCGAGATCGATGTCATTGTTCCGTTCAGCCGTGCTTCTGCCATCTTCTGTATGCAGGTATTTGCGCATGGCCGGATGCTACACGGCGAATTCCTGAATAAAGACAAGAGATGCTCCGGTTGCATTGCGGTCTATCGGCCCGTAGCGTAGTCGCCTCGCTGCCATATCTCCGTGTAGAGGATGCCACACAGGAGGTTGTGCCGGGCGATGCGGTGGAAGCCAGCTACGGAGAGAGCAGAGGCGGGATCGGGAAGGTGGGTGACGCGGAGGCCGGTGAGCAGCCGGAAGACGAGATAGAGAAAACGGATATAGAGAGCCGCGAGCGGGGCCAGCCAAGGGTTGGAGGGGATGGCGAAGTCGGAGAGCAGCCAGAGGGCGCCGGGACGAGTGTGGGCGGCCAGATGGCCAGCCAGTCGGTCCAGTTCGGGCTGCGTCAGACAATCCAGGAAGAAGTGTGTGACGATCAGGTCCACGTAGTAGTCCTCCGGGCAGCTCCCGAAGAACTCCAGAGCGGACCTGTGCAGGGCTTCAAGGCGATCGCTGTAAGAGCGGCAGCGGCGACGCAGCAGGCCGAGCATGGCGTCGCTGGAGTCAATGGCGAGAGCCTGGAGTCGGGTCTGCTGGGCAAGCAGACGGGCCAGAAAGCGGCCATCGCCGTCGCCTAGGACCAGAGCCTTGCCGCACTCCATCTCCAGCGTGGGCAGATCGGCGAGGTAGTGGGTGCGGGCTTTCTGCAGAAGCGGTCCCAGGGTGAGGTACTCGGCCCAGCGGTAGATGCGGGCGATGTGGTTGAAGTTGGGCGAGGGTGCGGAGGTCATGGCGCGGGCCTTGGCGGTTTTCCTGCGCAGCGGTTTCGTCGGGGAACGTTGCCCGGGAGACGCTAGCGCATGAAGGGAAGCAGCAGCAGCGGGGTCAGAAGCACCAGGTCAGCGGCGCCACGCAGGTGGATCGGGGAGAGTTTGCGGCGCAGGCGATCCAGGATTAACAGGGCTGCGGCGCTAAGTGCGCAGGCCAAGGCGGGAAGTTCTATGATCTGGACGCCGCCGCCGACAAAGTGCTGGCAGCCCACTGCAATCATGCCGGAGAGCGCAAGGGTGCTCCAGGCAAACGGCTTGAGATATTGAATGCCCCACCGTGTGCTCCAGTGGGGCAAAGGGCCGGCAGCGGGTGGGAAATAGAGGCTGGAGGCGGCACGCTTCGGAGCCGCGTCCGAGCTCGAAGCCTCGGCAGGCGGATGTTCCCAGGAGTATAGGTAGAGGCAGTTCAGGGTGCAGATGCAGGCCAGGAGAATCGCCGAAGTCAGAAGCGAGGGACGGACCCAGGTGGCTGCCTGGCCGAGCAGATGAGTCGCCTGAGGCGTAGGGACCGTGCGGGCCAGCGTGGGGATGAAGATGGCTGCGGGGAAGAAGATGCCAACGGCGAGTTCTTTGGGAAGAGGGCGAAGGCGTTGGCGGCCTCTGGCGGAGGCAGGCAAGGAATGGGCATGGATCAGCAGCATCCATGCTGCCAGCAGCGCGGCCAGAACGGCGTAAAGATGCAGGGCGCTGGCGTCAAGGGAGCAAAGAAGAGGCG
The DNA here is from genome assembly GCA_027335345.1 of Granulicella sp. Classification (GTDB taxonomy): domain Bacteria; phylum Acidobacteriota; class Terriglobia; order Terriglobales; family Acidobacteriaceae; genus Granulicella. The sequence goes on from DAHWOF010000179.1 coordinate 18,211, forward strand.
CTAGCGCCAGGCTGGCGAGCAGGATGACGACCAGAAAGCCAGTGCGATGGCGGTGGTGGAAGTAGTGCCGGTCCCGCATCTCCAGCAGGCTTGCGCTCAGAACCGTCGCCGACAGACCGAGGTCCAGCAGGCGAGCATCAAAGAGGCGATCGGCGGCATAGATCATCCATACCGCGATGAACATGGCGGCAGGAGAACTCCAGGGAAGCTCCAAATGGGAACAGCGAGCGATGAAAAGGGTCCAAATTGCAGCGACAGTGGGCGCATCCAGAGAGAGCAGATGCCAGAGCGCCAAAGGGGAGTATCTCTCCCAACCGGCAACAGCAGAGTCCCGGGCGGAGCTACCTCGCGACCGAGAGACGAGCCGGGGTAGAGACTCATTCGCCTCCTGGAGCGCGGCGGGAGACCTCGACCGGAGCTTTGCCGTGCGGGTGGGTTCGGAGCCGGCGCTCCACCGGAGCGAAGGAGAAAGGTTCGCAGGCTCTTTGGAGTCTGCCTGAATCGACTGGTTGGAAGTGGGAGAAGAGTTCATCTTTGGATTTAAGTTAAATGCCGTCGGAGTTCTATGGATCCGTCCGGCGGTTTGCCGATGGCGTGGGCTCCATCTTCTGCGGGTGCGGGGCTAGCTTGACAGCCATCATGGTGTGGAGCTTGAAGTCTGGGACTGATCAACGGCAGGGGCCAGCTCGGGGCTCGCCTTCTGGTTCGACTCAGGATTCGGGTCAGAGGCTGGCTCGGGGGCGGAAGAAGCTGGAGTTGGGTGCCGGTGGATGGCCCCGTTGGCCACTGGCCGGATCAATCCGGCAGCCCACAGGCTGGGGTCAATGTCGGCGAAGATGCTGTCAGAGTCTTCGATGGAGGCCAGGCGCGCCTCCTGTCTCGCTGTGATGGCATGGTGGGAGGCAAAGTGCTCCCAGATGGATTTGAGTTCACCAAATAAGTCGTTATGAGTGTGGAAGCGGAGTTCGGCATAGTCGCTGGCGGCGCCCGTCGTGATGAGAAACTGCCAGTCAGAGGACTCCATCAGCAGCAGTTCGCGGCAGAGCTGCTGGACGATGCGCAGGCCCAGGCCGTCGTCGCGCCATAGCGTACTGCTGCAGAGTTCGCGGAGGTAGATCTCCGCGGGATAGATCTGGGCGTAGGTCCAGGAGGTGCTGGAGTTCATCCAGACAGCGTTGGATCCCTCCGTGCCCCAGGATCCTTCCGGCAAACGGATGAAGTCCTCCGGCGGATAACGGTCGAGATAGTTGGAGCCGGAGGTGAGTTGGATGCCGATGGGGTCATCGTGCAGGGCACGGGCAATGGCCTCCAGCCAGCCGGGACCTTCGAACCACCAGTGGCCAAAGAGCTCTGCGTCGAAGGGCGAGCAGAGGATCGGGGGGGAGGAGCCGTCGACAGCAGGGGTCAGGGCTTCCCGGACCATTTGGACGAAGTGCCTGGCGTGGGAGTGGATCCTTTCGGCCGCAAGTGCGGGATTGTAGGGCTGCTTTTCAGTGATATCGACGCCGGCGCCGGTAACAGACCAGTAGCGATGGCCCCCAGGCCAGCGCTTCTTGTGGAAGTCGAGATAGTTGCTGTCGGCCGGGTACCCGACAGCGCCGGACCAGACTTGAATGCCGGAGCCCGGATCGCGCGGGAAGACGCAGGCGGGGCGCTCGCGGCCTCCCGAGACGTAGGGCCCATCAACGAAGTAAGGCCGGTAGAGACGGCGACTGCCCCCGTTGGACAACGGTTGCTTGCTGTGCCGGGCTACACGGCCGTTCAGCAGATAGTAAGGCGAATGAGTTCGGGCGGATTCTTCCACCAGATGGGCGTCGACGAAGAAGAAGTCGAGGTTGGATTCACGCAGAGCCTGCTCGACGCCGATGCGGTCGAAGTCAGGAGCGAAAGGGGACCCGTTGTCGTCCAGGATCGGATAGGACCACAGGCCGGCGGGGCGGTAGCCACACTCCGGCACCCAGATTCCGCGCGGACGCTTGCCGAGGCGTCGCTGATGGACGGCGACGGCGGTTTGGATCTGGGCGCGAACGCTCTCGTCCGTGCCCAGCAACGGCATGTAGCCGTGGGTGGCGGCGCAGGTGATGATCTCAATCAGCCCCTTGTCATTGAACTGGCGGAAGCCTTGGATGATGTCGCGATTCAGGGCTTCAAAGTCTTGCAGGATGCCGGTGAAGTGCCCTTGCCAGAAGCGAGCAAGTTCGGAGTAATGGGACTCACCCGTGGAGGAGAAGTAGGCCTCGTCCTCGCGAGCCGCCAGGATCTTGCGTTCCAGATAGCGGGGAAAGTCGGCTTTGAAGACGGGATGGGCGAGCTGTTCCAGGAGGATCGGCGACAGGTTGAGGTTGCAGTGGAGGGCAATGCCGTCGCGCTCCAGGCTGGAGAAGACGCGCAGCAGAGGAAGGTAGGTCTCGGCGGCTGCTTCGTGAAGCCACTCGATGCCGTGCGGCCATGTGCCGTGGTTGACAACGTAGGGCAAATGGGCATGAAGAGTGAAAGAAAGATAGCCGAACGAATCGGTTGCGCATCGAGCGCCGGTGTCGATGCGGATTGTTTCTTGAAGGATCGAACTCAAGGGCATGTTCCCTTCTGGGAGTTGCTGATCGAAGTTCGCCGCCAGGGAGGATCGGGGACCGGAGGGCCATACGGCCAGTTGCTCTGTTGCTTAGACGCCCAGCAGAGGTGAGAGGCTGCAACACAGCCGGCCTGTAAAGAGCGGACCCCGTAGGCGCCTTTACCAGATGCGCCTGTCCTTATCAGAGACAGGCAACGCAGCAAAGGGGTGCTATCGGCATGCAGTAAAAAGATGAAACTTGGTGATTAGGATGCAACGACTCACACGGAGGCTGCATCAAGATTCGTTGAAGAAGCAGAGGATGAGCGGTTTCCGAGCACGCAACCTGGAAGAGAGCTGCAGCATCCAGACCAAAAGGCAAAGACGATGCCCACAGTGTCCTCTTCCCGCTGGCGCGACGCGGAGCCGCCACATCACGGAGAATTTTCTTCGAAGCAAAGGCTACTGCACGCCCCTCCGGGCGAACCATCCCCCTGAATTCGATTCTGGGATGGGTTGGCGCCCGGCGCCTCGGGCTCCGAGCAGTATGGAGTATTCTGAGGCAGGGTGTTTGGTCAAGATAGGAGATTGCCATGGCAGAAAACGGCGGATTCGGGTGGTTTTTGGCAGGGTTGGGTATCGGAGCGCTGGTGGGCGTGCTGTATGCTCCCAAGAGCGGCAAAGAGACGCGCGAGGATCTGGTGGCCGGAGCCAAGGAGGCCAAGGATCGAGCCAACCAGCTCTATGAGCAGGGTAAGGCCCAGGTTGAAAACTTGGCTGAGCAAGGTCGGCAGACAGCCAGCGAATACGTGGAGAAAGGCAAACAGACTGCCTCCGAGTACGTGGACAAAGGCCGGGAGTACTATAACCGGGGACGTGGCCAATGGAGCCAATACGTTGAGAGGGGCAGGGATCTGATCCAAACCCAGGCTGAGGCGACCAAAGCGATGGTCGAGGCCGGTAAGGAGGCCTACATCGCCAAGACCAAGGAGGGCGCTCCGGTTGCATAGCGCCGGTGCAGCTTGTCCGTAGTGGTCTTGGCGGCTACCAGAGCGATTTCTCCCGAAAAAGGCGCTTCCGAGGGGGCCGGTGTGTGACCGGCCCTTTTTCATGCGAGCAGGCGCCGGGTAGATCAGCCAGATGTGCGGATCAGCTCCCAAATTCGGGCAGCAACTCCTTCGCGCGAGCAAGACCTCAGGAGCTCTGGGCGGGGATGGAAGACCAGGTCGGGGTGCAGCGATGAGACCGATTCCCGGCTGCGGCGAGAGATTTGAGTATAACTAGATACAAGATACAAAGGCAGCAGACCTTCGAGATCAAACAGGAGCGCGTTCATGCCGGTTCTCAGTGGCGCAGCGGTAGTCTTTCTTCGCGAGTCGGATCTGACCCAGAACGATATACATCTGGTCATCATCCTCTTGTTGGTGATCGCCGCGGCGTTGGTGCTGCAGGCGCTGGGCGTAATAATCGCAAGCGCCATCGCCGCCCGGACGATGATTCGAGCAAAGACCCTTGTCGGCCTGGTGGAGGCCAAGGCTTCTCCAGTCCTGGACCAGACAAGGACGGTCATGGATCAGACAAAGACGATCCTGGATCAGACCCAGGCGATCCTTGCGGACTTGGCTCCCAGGTTGCGCCGGGTGAGCGAGAGCGCGGAGCAGATCTCCGCCACCGTGCGATCCAGGGTGGAAGATCTGAGCGTGACGGTGACCGAACTGAATGACACCCTGTTCGAGATCAATGACAGAACCCGGACGCAAGTGAGGCGCGTGGACGGCATTGTCCGGGATGCAATGGATGCAACCGAAGAGATCTCCCAGACGGTGCAACAGGGAATTAGGGGGCCCATCAAGCAGATAGCGGCGATCATCGCCGGGGTTCAGGCCGCTATCAAAGTCCTGGTGGAGCGCTCGCCGTTCCGGCCAAGGGGGTAAGGCGCAGCGGGAAACGAGTCCCTGGTTGCTTCTTTCGCGCCTTGCTTGAGGGCGGCATGGGAGGAGCCCAGGAGGTTCTCCACAGCCTTTTCCGTGTGGATGGGTCTTGCTGAAGCGAGCTTTCCCTGGCGCTGTATGCTACTCCGACAGACGGGTCTGCCGGGGATCCCGTGCTCGGGAAATCTTCCACAGACATTGGGGCTCCGTGATACGCCTGCAAGAGAAGACCTTCACTCGCGACGCTGGGCCTTGATCCAGCCGCCGCCGGCAACCTCATCGCCCTGGTAAAAGACTGCGGACTGCCCCGGAGTGATGGCGCGCTGAGGCTGATCGAAGATGGCCTCGATAGTGTCCGGAGTGACCATGCGAAGAGTTGCCGGCGCCGGCTCGTGCCGATGGCGGATCTTGATGCTGACCCGAATCGGGGCAGTAGGCTCGGGGATGGAGACCCAGTTGAGGCGGTCGGCAATCAATTTGGAGCAGAGAAGCTCCGAGTTATTGCCCACTTCCACTTGGCGGGATTCGGGATGAATCCTGAGGACGTACAGGGGTTCGGCCGAATTGACTCCCAGGCCCTTGCGTTGACCCACAGTGAAGGTGTGGATTCCGGGGTGGTGGCCCAGAATTTGGCCAGAGCTGTTTACCAACTCGCCAGAGCTGTCGGGCAGTTCCCGGCCCTGCTCGGCGAAATAGGCGCTCAGGAAGCTTTGGTAGCTGCCGCCGGGGATGAAACAGATCTCCTGCGAGTCTGGCTTCTGGGCCAGCTCCAGACCATGGTCAGCCGCCAGGCTGCGAACCTCCGGCTTGCACATCTCGCCCAGCGGAAACAAGGTTCGGCTGAGCTGCATCTGCGTCAGGCCAAAGAGAAAGTAAGTTTGATCCTTGGACTTGTCCTCGGGCCGGGAGAGAATCCAGCGTCCGCGCTCCGGGTCGTAGCGGTTGCGCGCGTAGTGGCCGGTGGCGATGCGCTCGGCCCCGATCTGGCGGGCGGTAAGAAGCAGTTGATCGAACTTGAGATGATTGTTGCAAAGAGTGCAAGGGATGGGAGTGCGGCCAGCCAGATACTCACCGACGAAGGGTCGAACCACCTCGCTCTCGAAACGCTCCTGGGCGTTGACCAGATAGTAGGGAATGCCGAGCTGTTCGGCGACGCGGCGCGCGTCGTAGACGTCGTCCACCGAGCAGCAGCGGCCCTGCGGAACGGTCTCGGGAAGGCCGAGGCTGGCGTAGTTGGCCGCCAAACGGCGCTGGTTCCATAGCTGGAGGGTGAGACCCACGATGAGATGTCCCTGGGCATGCAGGAGCGCTGCGACGGCCGAAGAGTCGACGCCGCCGGACATGGCTACGGCTATAGTGCCCTGCTGAGACATAAGTTCTTGTCCCTCTTCCTGCTACTGGAATGTGGACCGGCGTCGGCGCGGCTGTCCTGCTGCGCGGAAGACGCTGCTGAGCGTCCCCATCGGGAGCCCAATCCACAGGGGAGCCCCCTGTGACGAATCGAACCCCAGTATGATGATAGTCTGCGCAGAAGCCCGCCGGAAGAGCGGGACAAAATTGGCCAGACGATCATCAGGCGGGCAGCCGGCGAAGCGGACGGATCGCGCGACTGCGTTGGAGAGCTGTATCGTGGATTAGAGGTGAGGTCAGACCGGAGGCTACAACAAGGACCAGACGACTGGGGATCGTGATTGGGCGACAACAAGCAACAGCAGACGATGGCAGGACGATGGGCGCTACCGTTCCTGGGGGTGGCCTGTGGGGTTGGGGTCGGTTCGATCTACTACAACCAGCCTCTGCTGCTGGTCATGGGGAAGAGCTTTGGGCGCGGCGCGCAGTCCATGGAGTGGGTGGCTGTGGCGACCCAGTTGGGATATGCCGCGGGAATCCTGTTGTTTGTGCCTTTGGGCGATGTCGCGGAACGCCGCTCTCTGATGATGCGGATGTACGCCGCCGTGAGTGTGGCCCTTTTGCTGGTAGCCCTGGCCCATGGGCTCACGTGGCTCATCCTGGCCAGTGCGCTGGTGGGCCTGATGGCTTCGGTGGCGCATGTGGTGCTGCCCATCGCCCCTGACCTGGTGAGTGAAGCGCAGCGTGGGAAGGCGATTGGGACCGTCATGACCGGACTCCTGCTGGGGATTCTGCTGGCGCGCTCCTTTGCCGGCTGGTTGGCCCACGTCGAGGGTTGGCGGTCCGTCTTTCTGGCGGCGGCGTTGATGAACCTGGTGTTTGTGCCGGTCACGTTTCGCGTGATGCCCAGGATGGAGGCGCGGGAGACCCTGAGCTACAGACAGACGATGCAGTCCCTTTGGACCCTGTTCCGCGGCGAGCCGTTGCTGCGCGAGGCCGGCCTGGTGGGCGCGCTGACCTTTGGCTCCTTCAGTTGCTTCTGGACGACGCTGGCCTATCTGCTCGACTCGCACTACGGGATGGGCCCTGGAGTAGCCGGAACCTTTGGGGTGGTGGGCGCGGCAGGGGCCATGGTGGCGCCCTTTGCCGGCTGGCTGGCCGATCAACGCGGGACGCGATTTGTGATCACGGTGGCCGGCGCTGTGTTGACCACCTCCTATCTATGGCTGCTGTTGGCCGTTCGATGGCATGGGTCTACGCTTTGGCACATGGCGGCGCTGGTAGGGGGCGTGGTCATCCTGGATGTCGGTGCCCAGATGATGCAGGTGGGAAACCAGACTCGCATCTTCGGTCTGGGCTCGGCAGTGCGAAGCCGGGTGAATACCATCTACATGACCACCTACTTTGCCGGTGGAGCGGTCGGTTCCGCGCTGGCCGGCTGGGCCTGGTGGCGATGGGGATGGGATGGGGTCTGCGCCCTGGCGCTGACCTTGATTGTCGCAGCCGGGCTCCGTCACTTGACCGGGTACAGCCGGACCGTCCGGGAGGCAGGCGTGCATCTGCCCTCTGAGGAGCGCGAGCCAGTGTAAGACTTCTCCCTGACTTTCCTTCCTTGGGGTCGAGACGGATCAGGGGCCCGGCGAAGAAAATCTTCCTCCGGAAGCAAATTCAGGGAGATCCCTTGGAGGGCAACTCCGCGTTGGCCACAGGGGCCGGCAGCGTGGAATCTCCCACCAGCGCGGAAGCTTCAGCGCGGCGTTCAGCGCGGCGTTCGGCGGAGCGGCGGCTAGCACGCCACGTGGTCATGGCGGTCACGCCGTAGTTCCAGATTCCGCTGAAAAGAAGCCCGATGATGCCCGACAAAATCCACGGCACTCCATGACGGAAGGCCTCAGAGCTGATGTCGACGTTGGCGATGACGCCCAGCGAACAGGCGATGCAGAAGGTGAGCAAGCCGAACAGAAAGGCGGCTCCGCGGCGTCTGCGGTCTCGATACGTCAAGGAGTTGTTCATAACGTAGTTCAGGATCATGACGATGCCGGTGGCGAATGTCTGGGACTTCGCGAAGCTGAGATGTTCCATCCTGAGCATTGCGCCGAGCAGCATCAGATGCACGACCGCGCCCAGCGCTCCCACCAACGCGAACATCACAAATCGCACGGAGACGTAGTCGCCGATCAGCTTGTCCAGAATCAGCTCCAGGTACTCCAGGCCGACGATCAGGTCCAGCTTGCTTTGACCATGCTGGCGGAGACGAAAACGGTAGGGAACCTCTTCAATGCGAGGATGTCCTTCCGAGGACAATACGATGTCCAGGAGGATTTTGAAGCCGGCGCCGGTGAGACGATGAGCGATGCGCTCAAAGAAGGAGCGGCGAAGGATGAAGAAGCCACTCATCGGATCGGTCAGGGTGGCGTGGCGTTGCACGCCACTCACGCGGCGACCAAGCTGGCTGAGGCGGCGGCGCCAACTGGAAAACTCTCCCATGCTGCCGCCGGCGAGGTTACGCGAGCCGACCACCAGATCCAGATTCTCCGAGCGGATGCGCCGGTACATCTCGGGAAGGATGGATTCATCGTGCTGCAGGTCGGCGTCGATCACGGCGATGAAGGGCGCCGAGGTGGCCAACATGCCTTCAATGCAAGCCGAGGAGAGGCCGCGGCGACCAATGCGATGGAGTACCCGGAGATTGTCCTGGGTGCGGCTCAGCCGCCGGGCCAGGGCAGCGGTGCCATCGGGCGAGTCGTCATCGACCACGATGACCTCATAGCAGATGCCGTGGAGGGCGTTGCGGAGCCGCTCCAGCAGCAGCCCGAGGTTCTCGCGTTCGTCCAGCGTCGGAACTACTATGCAGAGATCGTAGGGTGGCATGGAACTCGTCGGGCAGTGCGGCTGCGGACCTCTTGGAGGGTCGGCCCGCAGGCGTTTGCAGATTGCCAGATTATAAAGCTCTAACTGATTATGATGAGAGGTAACTGTCTGGCGCCTGAAATATGAGGAAAAGGAAATTATAGGATAGCCAAAAGTATTGTGCGAGCCTAAAGTGTGATCCCTCCAATGTGTTTCGCGCTACGCTAAGTTACTGTTGACCAAGATCATAGGCTCAATGCCACCCCTCTGGAGATGAATGCGTTCAGGATCTGCGGCAAGAAGGATGGCTAGAGCGGCGTCCCAACAACTCGGCGAGATGGTAGAGGAGCGTTCCGGCGCCTTGATGGCGGCGCTGCTCTGCCTGTTCTTTGTGGCGCTGGTGGGGCTCTCTGCCAGCGACTACCTGTGGTATGACGAACTGGTGATCTTGCGAGTCGCCCAGCTACCCACTTGGCACTCCATCTGGGCCTTTTATGCCAGCGGGCTGGATACGATCGGGTTGATCTATGCGCTGGTGCTCCATGCGGCGCTCCACCTGAGGGCCGATGCGGAGATCAGCGCCCGGCTGCCGGCGATTCTGATGGACCTGGCGGCGCTGCAGTGTGTGTTTCTGTTCGTATGCAGGCGCTATCCCGCTGTCTATGCCTTTGCGGTGGTTTTGCTGCTGATGATGTATCCGCTGCTGACCTTTGCGGTCTTCGCCAAGAGCTATACGTTGGAGATCGCGGGTCTGACGTTTGCCATGCTCTGCTGGCAGAGGGGGACAGAAAAGTCCGGACGTATCCGCAGCGCGCTGGGCGTGTGGATCGGCCTTGCCGTAGCGATCTATGCGCATAGCTTTGCCATCTTTCTGCTGATTCCCTTTGCGGCGGCGCAGGGTGCGGCCGACTGGAGCAGGAAGAGGCTGGACGGGAAGATGTGGGCGGCGCTGCTGCTGTACCCGGCGGCGCTGCTGCCGGTGATGCGCGGGATGCTGCTGGCGTCCCGACTCTATGGCTCACACTTCTGGTCGCAGCCCAGCTCCGCATTGATGAAGCAGACCTATATCGACTACTTCCAGAAGAACTGGCGCTTCATGGCGATACTGCTCGCCGTGGCGCTGGTGATGCCGCTGCTGGCGGAGGCGCAAGCTGCGGAGCAGGATACAGGGTGGCCGGAGTGGACAGGCTTCTCGCTGCCGGAGTGGGTTCTGGTGTCGCTGTTGGCATTGCTGCCGATGGTCGTTCTCCCGCTGTCCTATCTGCTGCATGCCTATCGTGCCGATTATGTGTTGGCGTATGCCATTGGTCTGGCGCTTCTTCTGGTCTGTGGCCTTGCGGAGCGGGCGGGAAGGTCTGTTTTTGCCGGAGCCGTAGTGTGCCTGCTGTTTGCCTCGGTGACGCTCCGGGTGGATTTGAAGACGATTCCTCAGGGAGTTCGCGCGCTGGAGCATCCGCGCCAGGTGCATGCCCGGCTGCAGACGGCCTATGACAGCGCTCCCTGGGTGAAGCTGCTGGGGGCAAGCGATCTTCCCGTGTTGGCCGGGGATCACCTGCTGTATACCCGTCTGGATGCCTATGCGCCTTCACAGTTGCGCTCTCGTCTGTACTTTCTGACGAACTTTGCTCAGGTGGACCAGTATCCGCTATCGGATACCTCGCAAAGAAACTTTCTCTTGTTTGGAGCGATTCTGGGATATCAGACGATGGATGTCGGCCGCTTTTTGCCGGACCATCGCGAGTTTCTGCTAGTGGTCGAAGGAACCTCGGGAGGTCTGTGGCTTGAACCTTATCTATTGAAGCAACAGAGAATGGGCGATGCCACGCTGACATTTTTGGGGCCGGATACGGACGTGCCGAGCGTGTATGGCGTCCGGTTCCAACGGCTGCCGGAGTTTCCAGCAGCCCCGGAGCTTCGACCGTGGCGCCTCAAGCTGCAACCGTGGCAAAAGGGGTATCCGCGGAGCCGATGAGATGATTGGCCGGCAGCACTTTCTTGGCGCCGGGATGGTGAAGTGCTCCAGCCCTTCGGCTGCGGTTGTGTGTGGGAGTACGTGGGTGGCTGATCTTTGCGGTGGTGGCCAACGCCGTCTTTGCGGCGTCTCGGGAGGAATGGCTGTTTCAGCATCCTCTTGACGACGCCAGCCGTGGTCTAGCTGCTTGGGCAGCGGCGTCGTGTTTCGATTGTGGTGAGGAGAATCCGGTGAACTACGGGGCAAACGCATTTGAAAATTAGTTGAACCAGGGAAGAGACTTTGGGCTCTTGACGAGAAAGTGGAAAGGGGGTCATTTTACGCGGCTTTCTGAAAAGCGACCCATTGGGTCTTTGTGGCGGTCAAGCGCTGCGCTTTGAGCAACAGGTAATTCAGGTTCCAATAGCCTCTTCCGCGCCGAAGCCCAGCATCAGCAGCGGCAACAGAGTCAGACAGGCTGCGACGAGCACCATCGCCCATGCCTCTGCGCTGTATTCGCCGATCCGCGCCAACCACGACATGCCTCTACGATAGCAACTCCCAGAGCCGTCTGCGGAGGCATATGGCCCGGTCACACCAATGCGGCGAATTTATACCCGAAGTAAGCCTCCGTCAGCAGGTACACGGGGCGCCCTGGGTCGTCCTCCAGCTTCTTGCGCAGTTGATTGATGTATGTCCGCAAATATTCGCGTTCATCCCCATACTCCGGCCCCCAGACAGCAGTAAGCAAAAGCCGATGTGCAAGTGGTCTTCCAGCATTGCTC
>DAHWOF010000182.1 GCA_027335345.1 Granulicella sp.
TGGCTCTACAAGCTCCTACAGATCCATCTTAAAATGCGGAGCGAGTTTTTCGCCTGGCGAGCCGCAGCAAGAGCCCGAGACAGCGATCCTCCGCTTGCTCTCATCGAACTTTCATGAAGACTGCTCACCGGGGGCCCAGCGCGGGGCCCCAAACCGATCCCGCAGCTCCATATGGATGCTCGAACCCGCCCAGAATCAAGCCGGAGAAGCAGTCCGGGTGCGTCCGGCTTCTGCCCCGGATGTTTTGATCTGACAAGGGAAGACTCGCGACAACCTCTACTCCAGGCGCTACGCTGAGAGCGATCTTGTAGCCGATGATCGACCGAAGCCGGCGTGCAGCGGCCTCTTCCTGGGGGAGATGTTCTTGCATCTGCGGCTGTGGGGGTCACCCCCGGAGAATGACTCTACGTGACTCAAGGCTGTACGGGAGTGAACACCATGCACCTCAGGCTCGAATCTGCCTTTGCTGGCAACGTCCATATCATCCGCTGCTCCGGGGCTATCGTCCTGGGCGAGGACAGCGGCGCTCTGGAGGCAGCCTTCAAGGAAAGGTCTCTGGCTTACACCCATTTTGTCCTGACGCTTATCGGGGTGAACCGCCTGGACAGCATCGGTCTGGGCTTGATCGTCCGCTACATGACCAGCGTCCGCCAGCGAGGGGGCGACCTTCGCATCGCTGCGCCTTCTGGGTTTGTCGCCACCCTGCTCAACAAGATGATGCTCTCGACTGTCCTACGAGTCTTCCCGACCGAAGCGGAGGCAGTCGCCTCCTATTCACGGCAAGCCGTCCTCCCGTCCGGCAGGGTTACACGACGGCCGACACGTTCTGGCAGTCGATCCTTCGCTGGATCTATGCGCCTTTGTCCGCACCATCCTTACCCAGCACCACTTCGCGGTCCATACCTGCAGCATGCTGCAGGACGCAAAGATCGTCCTACGCTCCAACCCCGTGGAGATTGTTCTAATTGGCCCCGGCTCGGCCCATCTCTCCCCCGACACCATGGCTCAGAGTCTTGGTTCTATCGCTCCGCAGGCAAGCATCCTTCGGCTTCCCCCAGAGTTCAAGACACAGAACGCCCAGGAGGCAACCAGCATCCTTCTTGAGATCTTCGGCGTCTCCGCGACCTTACCCACCTGATTCGATTCGGCCTGCACAATCCCGCGGCGGAGGCAGGGACGCTATAGCGTTTTCCGTACCCCGAAGAGTGCTTGCAGCGGTGTTTTCATTGCGGGAAACGCCCATCGAGGTCGAGGCGTCTCCCTATAACGACACTGAAAATGCTATAGCTCCCAAGGCATGTCCTCCCGCCATTGGCCGAACCATCCCTCACGGCGCGAGTTTCTGCAGTAGCTTCTCCCAGGACCGCTGAACGACGCGGTGGCCCTGCGACAACTTTGGCTCCAAACCGCGGCCGTTTCAGGACACTGTTCCGCAGTGAATATGCTTCAATCCATGGGATTGAACATCAATACCTGAGGGTAAGAGCTTCCATCCTTCGTCGTCAGGGTCTCCCGCAGCAGCAACGTCCCCTTATCCTTGGAGATGTACAACACTCCATCCAGCGTTGTTCCATCCGCCAAGACGAGCTGCTCACGACCTTTGCGGTCGATCCCGAACTTACTTCCAGGCAGATTTTCCACCGGCAACAAATCGCCGTTCTGCGGCCCAGTCCAGGAAGCTTTGGTTGTCCATCCGGAGTTGTCCACGGTTACAAACTGCATGCTGAGATCGCTCGGCTTATCGCTGGTCACCGTAAAGGTCACGGAGCGCAACATCGGACCACCGCCAAAGTCAGACCGAAGCTGATCCAGCTCCCAGTTGCTCGGCACCGGCAACTTGGGGCCTGACGGCCACCTGACTGCTGAGCAAACGGTTGCCGCACACAACAACGAAACAACTGCTAGAAGCCTCCACCCACCTCTCATAGCTCTTCCCTCGCTGGACCCAGAAACTTTTCAACCTTCTTGAAGCTGGTTGATGATACCTCCGGCCATGGCAGCGCGCAATATCTCTTCAAGCACTCTTTTGGTTGCCATGCGGCAACCATCTCGCTTGGCAAACTCACTCTGGCTCGATCCCAGAGCGGGTTCGAACATCGCCCTGCCCTCTTCTCGCAGCCTTTCTCGGGGAGCTAAACTAAAGGAGCGATGCCTCGTTCCACCCATTTGCAGGCCAAACTGGACAACATCACCACACAGACACGGGCCTTGGTTCAGCCTGAACGTCTCGCCATCACCGAAACGGCCGTCCACGACCTTCTGCTCACCGGCATCGAAGACCAAATCCTGCCGGTTGGCGCGATGGCGCCCCGGTTTGATCTTCCAGACGCCGCGGCTACGGTTCTGCGCAACGCATCTCCGGCCAACACCCGCTTCATCCGCTCCTCGGATCTCCTGGCGATTGGGCCGCTCATCCTTCTGTTCTTCCGAGGACGCTGGTGCCCCTACTGCATGACCCAGTTGGAAGCCTGGCAGGCTGCATTTTCTGACGTCCGCGAGCACCGCGCGCTGCTAGTGGCGATCTCGCCCCAACTCCCTCGCCAGAACGACTTCGCCGCCCAACATCACGGCCTGACGTATCCGCTGCTCTCTGACGCCGGCTGCCGGATCGCCGAGTCCTTCCGTGTGGCCTACACCATCCCCGAAGCCATCCAGGAGCACTATCGCTCCGTGATGATTAATCTTCCCTTCATGCATGGCGATCAAGGCCCCTACACCTGGCGTCTCCCTATCCCCTCCACCTTCATCATCGCCCCCTCGGGCGAGATCATCTTCGCCGAGGCGCATGCGGACCATCGGGTTCGCCCGGACCCCTACGATGTCCTGACCGCCCTGGAAGAGTGGCAGGGTAGATAGCCCGGCGGGACATCCTCATAAGATACTCATCGGCGCCCGATCCCTGGCTTCTCTGGCCAACCAGGGAACCCTCCGCAAAGCTCAAAACAATGGTCTCCGCGGAACACGCTCGGCTGATCAGCTCCAGCACCACGCCCAGGGAAGAACCGACGCACGGACAAGCATCTCGGTCGCCCTGGCGTCCAAGGCCGGCAAGCTTGCTACGGTTCCGAACCATGTTCCGGACGAGTGGCAGCTCTTCTCCGCTCTTTTCCCAATCCGATTCTGGATCCCAATCCAGGCTCAGCGCAAAGATCGCCCTCCGCTCAAGTTTCAACCTGTCTCGTTCGCTGAAGACTCCCGATGTCCCACCCCCAGGCTTCCCCTGCGTTCGACCGGATCCAGCTTTTACACCCCCACCGCATGCCGCAAGCACTGCTCTTGCTCCATCTGTCCTCTGTGTTGCGAGAAGTCCTCCTGCGGCGCCAACCCTCTCTCCAACTCCTCAATCACATCCAACGCACTGTAGCCACTGGCCCCCGGGCGAAGGAACTGCGCCAGCGTCGTCAGGTCGTCGCCTGCCGTAACCAGCCCCGGCTCCACTCGATCTCCGGGGAGCACCTGCGCCAGCCCAATGTTGGCAAACAGGCCATTGCAGATGCACTTTCGTCCCACCGTCTCCTCCGCGTGCCCCTGCTTGGAGAGATAGATGGTAAGCGGTTCGGAGGCGCATCGATAGCCAATGTCTCCCTCCGGCGTACGGTAAGCCTGGCGCAAGTACCCCATGTTGCAGATCCGCGGCCTACCCTGATAGACCGTCTCTTCAGAGGCTGTGCCTTCCAGACGGGCCACCTTGAACGGAAAACCGGTTGGAGAAGCCAGCGGGTCAGTGAAGACGGCTGCGCTCCCGGCGATAACTCTCTCCAAAAGTTCCCTCTTGTACTCTTTCTTCAGGCCTGACTCGTCAGCCAGTGCGAAGGCCGTCCCCACCTGCACCCCTGCGGCTCCCTGGGCCAGCGCCTCGCGCAACTTCTCCGCGCTGCCATAGCCACCTGCCAGCCAGAAAGGAACTCCGAGATCGCAAAGTTTTTTGATATCCACCGCATCACGCTCGCCATAAATCGGCTCTCCGGCTGGATTCAACTGCATCTTCCCGCGCGGGGGAGCGTTGTGGCCGCCTGCGGTCTGGGTCTCAATCACCAGCCCGTCTACCCGCCCATTGGCCTTCTTGAGCATGGTGATCGCCAAAGTGTTGGAAGAGATGATGGCGAGAAATTTGGGCCGGACAAGGGCAGGCAACTCGCATTCGGCATAATCGACCGGATCAAAACGCATCATCACATCGTCACCCTCCAACGCTCCAGCTACATGCAGGGGATATTCAGCCGCACGATGCTGGGTGTAGGCATCGAGCACCGCGGGAATCTTTAGAGGGATTCCCGCGCCCATGATGACGTACCCAACCCCAGCCAACATGGCCCCATAGATGCTGGGCAGAATCGCCGTCTGGATCTTTTCAAGATAGTTGATGCCCACCGGGTTCCGATGCCCCTCCCTAGCCAGATAAACCTCCACAAAGTTGCTCACGATGCACAACTCCGCCAGTTCCCGCGGATTGTCCTTCACCAGCAGAGGAATCGAGCGATAAGGAGTTCGGTCCGGCTTTCCACCCTCAATGAAGTAGGCCTGCCATATCCGATTAGCCATGGCCGGAAAGGGAAACGCATCCAGAGCTCGCCGCAAGTGTCCGCCGGGATCACCCTTTTGCAGCCGCCGCGCCAATACCTGATCCAGTGCCGTTCCGGAGACAACACCCAGATGCCCGGCTGCGGAGACCGACCGCGCCAGCTTCCAGTTGGAGACCCCCACCCCCATGCCACCTTGAATGATCGTGCCAAACTCGCTCATATTGCAATTTTTTCACTTCGCTCAAGGCGGGAAGGTATTAGTTTTGTAACCTTCGATCTCCGCAGAATCGCGCGTTCCACAGCTTGCCGGCGAGCGGACCTCTGCCCCTCCCTTCTTCGCTCCGTTTTTTCGCGATTCAAACCCAATCTCTGTGACCCGCGGGCCGCAGCCATCCGTGCCGGCTCGATCGTCCCGAATGGCTGCGCAAAGGGAAGACTTCAGTCATTGACTGACCCGGCCCCCTGGGACGCGTCCATACCTTCCTGCCTGTGCCTTGAACGCACATCCAAGATTCCTACCGATCCTCGCCTTCTTTATGCCTCGCGAATCAAGGCGGCTGCCTCTTCATCTGCGCAACTCTCACCTCCAAAACGTCTCTGCAACTGCTCAGAGCGATACCGAAAGATCTTCTCAATGTCAGGGCGAACGAACCAGCGATGGACGGCAAAATCAAAGGGAACAGCATACTCCACCCGGTCACGCACCCGGGTTCCACCGTCGCAAGCTTCAAAGGTATGTCGATGAACCCACTTCCGGTATGGACCGCGGAGCTGCTCATCTACGAAACAGCGCGGTGGCTGCCAGAAACTGATACGCGTGCGCCACCGAACGGCTACGCCATGAATCGCCAGTTTGTATTCGATCAAAGCACCTTCCTGCATCTCAATCTTTTCCGGTGTAAGAATCTTGAAGTTCAACCAGGGTGGCGTAATCGTCTCAAGATTGGCTGCATCGGCGAAGAACGGAAACAATGTCTCTGGCGCCACGGGCAACCATATCTCACTTTTGAACTCTCGGATCTTCATGACCCTCTCCTGTTCTCAGTTTCTGAAATCTGTTTCTGTCGGTTTCTGCGCAAAGATTTCCTCCACTCCTGCTCTCACGCTCCCGGGGGGAGCCTTGCGAAGCGCGCCCCTTGTCTCAGCTCTCGCCTGCGATCCCAGACACTACTCTCGCAGTCGGCACACTGGATGCAGGGATGCGGCTGCGAAAAGAGATATCCGGCGCCGAAGGCGCTTTGAGGAGCTTCTCGGCATGGTCGCCGCCAACACCCGTCAGGGCTCTGCTGTTCTGGTTTCACTTCACTCCATCCTCATCGATCTCACGCCGCCCGCCCAACTGCGCGGCTTCTTCGCTGCTCAGGCGCAAGAGATAAAAAAAGCCATTGGGGCTCTCGATATGTTCCATCACGTCCCGAACATCCGAGCTACGCGGGAGAAGCGGGTTGACGACATCAATCAGCTCCCACTCATCGGCGAAGACTCGCTCCATCGTCTTGGCCCGGGAGTTGCCGCGGGCGCTCCAAGGGCGGATTCGCACGAAATAACTGCGGCTCTCGTGCTCGTCACCTCGCACGCACAAAAGCTGTACCAGGTATCGGCGTCGAGAATTGATGCGAAGCGGGGTCTGCATGACTTCTTTCACTGCAACTCCAGGACGCGCCGCCGGGACTGAAGCACGCGCTCCAAAACAATGCGGTTGTAGCGCTGGGCAACAATACATGGAAGATTGGCCAAGAGCGCATACCCCGTCATCACTACCCATGCCCACGGCGGGTTCCACCAAAAGAAGAGCGGCAGGCAAAGCAGCATGCACCAATGAGCCAGCTCTGCGCGACGAGTCTCCAGCAAAAACTGTGCGAGGTAGACCTGGTCCCGAGAGTTTAATCGCTTTTTCGTAAACCCTCCCATCCAAAACGCACCATCCGGCAGCCACAACTTCCACCTGCGCACTCCCAGCCAGTCACGATAGAGATCTCCCCCTCGCTCCCACGTTCGCGGAGCCGTCATCCAAAGATCCTGCGCGAAGATCTGCGCAGGGAGGCGCAGCGCTAAAAAGGAGATGGAAAGTTGAATCACCGGCCAACCCAGCAGGTTGGCTGTCCAGATCCATGCAGTCATACCTCGCGGCCCCTCCACGTAGCCTTGCGCCCCAGAGCGCGTCGCAAGGCGGCGCGCCCAAAGAGAAAGCAGAAGTAAGACAGTGACACGGGATAGAGCAGGCAGATCGAAACTCGATAGTTACCCAGCCGATGAATCATCCAGGCAATCTGCATACTCAAAGCAACGTAGACCAGGGCCAGGCCGGCACGGTTACCGTTGCTGGAACTCGCCAGCAAAATCACGGTGGACCAGAGCACGCAGATCCACACAATGACCGATCCAAGAACCGCCCCTCCGGAGTCCACAGCGCCCTGAAGAAGAGCCTTGCCCAAGCTCTCCGACATATGCCGGAAGCCGTCTGGGAACATCCGCATCTGCAGAGTTCCCTCACCTCCTAGACATAGAATCCTTGCACCACACTCGCGAAGCCGGCTTGCCCAGCGAAGGTTTTCCAACACCACTCCAGGAACCGCTGCATGTCCCCCAGCAGCAAAGTAAATCTCCCTGGAGATCAAGAGGGACTGTCCGAAGAGCCTTGCCGAGGCGGTCGGACCGAATCCCCCTGCACCGGCTGCCATCACAACATGGAAGAAGATGGAGAGCTGTTCGTAAGCCCTCTCCATGGCGTGGTAGGGCAGCACCGATAGGACCAGGCGGCGATCCTGATTCCTTGACCAGAAAGAGAGCAGCCGTTCCAGCCCTCCGGGTAGAAAATAAGTGTCAGCATCGAGGAACAGAAAAACCTCGCCCAGGGCGCTCTGTGCCCCCTGATAGCAGGCCCAGGATTTGCCTGTCCATCCCGCAGGCCTGTCTCCCAGCACAAGCACGCGAGCGCCCAGACTTCCGGCTACCGCTGCCGTCTTGTCCGTAGAGCCATCATCGACGACTAACACCTCCGCAGGCCGAATCGAAGCGCCAGCAATCGAATGCAGCAGGCGCGGCAAGTTCTCCTCCTCATCGCGCGCGGGGATGATGATGGAGACACTCTGCAGCACGCACGGCCCGGCGGGCGGGCAGATGGGGATGCGCCGGATCAGGAGAAGAGCAGCGGAGAGTCCGAGCACCCCCAGCAGAATGGCAGGCATCATTGGGCCTCTTTCGCATCTTGCTCTGCGATCATCCGCGCCACATGCTGGCCGCAGAGCGCCACCATGGGCATGCCCGCACCGGGGTTCGTACTTCCGCCAACGAAGAACAGATTGCGAAACTGGAAGCTCTGCTTGGGCGCCTTGAACGCGTAGTTGCTAAGCCGGTCGCAGACCACGCCGTAGATGGAGCCTCGGTGAGACCCATAGTGCGTCTCAATGTCAAAGGGCGTCCAGAAGTCTTCCACAACGATGTGCCGGCGCAGATCGGTCATTCCCATGCGCTCGAGCTTATCCAGACAGATCTCTTTGAGCGCCGCGTAATCTTCGCGGGTTGTGGGGTGGGAGTCGTCGAGCGACGGAATATGCGGCAGGATCTTGATGTTGTCACAGCCGGCAGGCGCCTGAGAAGGGTCGGTTCGCGTGGGCGCCACCACGTAGAGCGTAGGATCGTCAGGAAGCTTCCCTTCCCGAAACACGCGCCGGAAGTGCTGGTGCAGATCCGTCGAGTAGAAGAAGTTATGATGGGCAAGCTGCGGGTACACGCGATCCAGGCCCAGGTGGAGAACGATTCCAGAGCAGGAGGGCTTGAAGCGGCGCATCTTCTTCATGGCTGAGGGAGGAGCGTGCAACAGCTTCTGCATCGCCGGAATCACTTCCATGTTGGAGACGATGTAATCAGCCTTGACAAAGCCGGCTGAGCCATCCAAGCCACAGGTCCTCACCCCGGTCACCAACCCATCGGCGCGCTCGATCTCCTGTGCCTCCTGCCCCAAAAGCAAAGTGACGCCGCACTCCTCCATGCGGCGCTGAAAGGCCCGCGCCAGTTCATAAAGACCACCCGAAACATACCAAAGCCCAAACTCCATCTGGATATTTGGCATAAGGTTCATGAACGCAGGTGAATCCAGCGCGCTTGAGCCTACGTACTTAATGAAGTATTCGAAGATATCTCTGAGGTAGCGATTGCTCAGCCGGCTGCGAATGCTTCCCGCCATCGACCGCAGGTAGTCAAGATCGCGCGCGTCTTTCCAACCATAAAAACGAAGAAACTGGCTGAACGTGTCAAGACCGTGGCGAAGGTAGCCGCGCTCCACGATCTGATACTGCTGGCGCGAGTAGGAGAGGAAGCTCTCATACTCATCGCTGGTCAGCGAGCCAAAGCGCTTCAACTCCTGGCGCATCTTCTTTGGGTCTTCCCAGAGGTCAACCACGGTTCCATCCTCAAAGAAGTTGCGCCACTGAGGATCCAAACGCTGGAGCTTCACGTAGTCCTCCAACTTCCTGCCCTCGCCCTCAAAGATCGGTCGAAAGATCTGCGGCAGGGTGAAGATCGACGGGCCAAGATCGAAACGAAATCCTTTCGTCTCCAGCAGGTTCAGCTTGCCTCCTGCATGGGAGTTTTTTTCCAGTACGGTCACCAGAAATCCTTTGGAGGCCAACATGATGGCGGCAGACATCCCGCCGATTCCGGCTCCTATGACAACGACACGCTTCTTTTTCCCAGCATTCTTCATAAGCCTCGTACCATGACGATGGTGATCTGTTTGGGGTGTTTACCCAGATGAAAGGAACAGTTGTGAAAGCGGGGTGGTCCCATGCGAGCCGGTGGGTTGTTGGAAGCTCCAACCGGCTCCCGCGGTAGGCCCAGGAAGTTGTGATCCAGCTTGTGGTTTCCGTTCAGATCTTCATAGACACTGACGGCATAGTTTCCTGACGGCAGATCTGCAAGGATGCGCAGATGTCTCGCTCCTGGAGGAATCGGAAGGAAGCCATGAACCATGGCCTTGTCGCGGTCTCCGGGAAATCCTGAGGAAGAAGCAAAGATAAGATAGCCAAGATCTCCGTGCGCTCCACTGGTCAGGTTCACGTTCACCGTGAGTTGCGTCTCAGGTTTCGCCTCAGCGCTCGCCGTGGTGACGAAGAGGGCAGCCAACACCGAGAGAGCCACCACGCTCCACAGACCCACGGCCACGCGGGTCCGCCAGGCGCTTAGAATCTGCTGCTGGGCAACCCAAAGCCAGTTTCGGCCGAGGAATAGAACCCTCGGGATCTTTTGCCTGCGCAGACACATGTTGGCGCACGCCTGCTGTGCTCTGCCTGAACTCCGATCTGTCTCCGGGAGGCTCATGCCATTGCAACTTCCAAGGACCTTGCCATCGGATGAGAAACTTCATATTTCCCACAGATGAGATTGGCTGAGATCCGAGCCGACTCGAAGATAGTCGGCAACCCGCTGCCCGGATGCGTGCCCCCGCCGACCAGGTAGCAGTTCTCAAACATCTCGAACTGGTTGTGAGGACGCATGTAAAGCATCTGGTCCCAGCTATGCGCCATGTTGAAGGTCGCGCCGAGAAAGACCGAGTATTTGTTCTCCCAATCCTCAGGAGTAAGAATCATCTCGCGCTGAATGTGAGGCTCTACGTCCCCAAACTGAGTCCGTTCGCGCAGAATGCGAAGGATGCGCTCCCTCATCTCCTGCTTCTGCTCCTGCCAGTCGATGCCGCTTCTGTTGTTAGCCATCGGAACGAGGATATAGAGCGCGGAGTGGCCAGACGGCGCGCCGGATGGATCCGTCCTGCAGGAGTTTCGGATATATACGGAGATCTCATCGAGGCTCTGCCGGCCTTGCGTAATTGCTTCAATGTTCTTCTTGTAGTCCCGAGCAAAGACAATGGTGTGATGCTCGGCATCGTAAGTGCGATCCAGCCCCAGGTACATCATGAAGGTGGAACAGGAGAACTTGCGCTTGCGCAGTTTGTCCGGCTGATATCGGCCCAAACTGTTCGGATCAAAGAGCGTAGCCATGGCGTGACCGAAGTCGGCATTGAGAATGACGTCATCGCAGTAGAACTTCTCGCCACTGGCCAGCTTCACGCCTTTGGCGCGCCCGCCATCCACAAGCACACGGGCCACGGGCGCCGAAGTATGAATCTCAGCGCCCTCTTCACGGCTCACCTCCGCCAGCGCCTGGGTGATGCGGGAGAGCCCACCCATCACGTGGTAAACGCCGTGGGCGTGTTCAGTGTAGGGAATCATCGTAAATAGCCCCGGACAGTCCCATGGCGACATCCCCAGGTACTTGGACTGAAAGGTGAACGCCAGACGCAGTTCTTCAGAACGGAAGTAATCGCCGAGAACACTGTAAAGAGATCTGCCGGCGGCAATGTATGGAACCGTGGCAAGCAACGTGGGGCTAAGCATGCTGGCCAGTGTGCCGTAGGGCTTCTGCAGGCAGGGATAGAGATTCTCAAACCTCTGGCTCTCGCGGGAGAGAAAGCGATCCAGGTTGGCGCCCTCCCCTGGAAAGTGCCGCTCGATCTCGCTCTTCATCGCCTCCGGATCCGAGCGGACCAGCATCATCTTATCCGAGAAGCTCAGCGCATACATGGGGTCGAGCTTACGGAACTGGAGATAATCGCTTGATCGTCTCCCTCCCTCCGCGAAGAGCTCGTCCAGGAGAAACTTCATCATCAGGAAGGTGGGTCCAAGATCGAAGCGATAATCCCCAAGACGCACCTCGGCATTGCGTCCGCCCACTACATCCTGCTTTTCGAAAACTTGGACCCGGAATCCCCGCTGCGCCAGGAGCATGGCTGCGGAAAGCCCCCCCGGGCCAGCGCCAACAATCACAATGCTCTTCTTGTTGCCCTTTGCAAAGTTGCCCATGCCTTGACCTTAGCGGTCAGGCGTTGCCCTTTGATCTCCATCAGGCTGCACCGCAACAATCATTTGCTTGCTGCGCAAGAGACGATCGTACTTTTGCCTCTCAGGAAAATAGCCGGATCTCGTCCATCAAGAAAGCGGCATCCGTCCATAGCTGCACGGTAGATGCTTTTAGCGAGGAGCTCCCGTAGTCACCACTATGGCGATACAGGGCGTCTGTACCAAACTTCGGTAGGAATGCTTTTGCAGAGCGTCAAAATAGATCGAATCGCCGGCCGAAAGCTGGAACGTCTCAACGCCAATCTTCAACTCTAGCTTTCCCTCCATCAGGTAAAGCAACTCGACTCCCGGGTGATAGTGCGGCGCGACCTTGTCCTCCGGGCAGGGATGGAAGTGCGCCAGATAACCGCTTAGCTTGCGCTCATTCACGCGAAAGTCCAGGCTCTCAAAGTGCCACGGAGCCGGAGAAACTTTGGGATCGGAGGGGAAGAGTATGCGCTCGTTGCGCCGCACAACCGCCACAACGTGACGCTTCCTCGGGTCGCTAAAGAAGTAGTCCAGGCCAACGCCAAAGACCAGAGCAATTCTGGTTAGGGTAGGCAAGGTGGGCACCAGCCGACCGTTCTCCAGCCGCGACAGCATGGCGGAGGAAAACCCCGTGTGCTCGGCCAACTGCGCCAGGCCCATATTCCGGCGCAGACGCAGGGTGCGTAGCTTGTCGGCAATCGCATAGGGGCGTAGGGAGTCCTGGACGACGGCGATATCCGTCGTCTTGCCCGCCGCCTTTCGCACCGCCGTGGATGTTGTCTCTCTCTTGTCAGCCATAAGCCAAGTTACGTTCTAAAGTTACGTCCTTTTTACTATGAATCACGTCAGATTGCTTGTGAAGTAATGTCACCGGAAGGACTCGTCGGCGCCGGGCGTAACCGCCAACAAAAGGGGATGGAAGACTGCGGTCTCACCAGATCTCCAGCACCGTCTCAGGCCCCCTTATGTCCGCAGATACCTGCCCGGCAAATGTTTCTCTTAGAACCCTCGTGTCCGACGAGCCTGACCCGCTCCGCGAAAGAAGAACGGATGTTTAGGTTGTTTGAGGGCTGTAGCCAGGGTTCGATTGCAAGCCGCAGCCGAAGGGCGTAACGATTTTTGTCGACGAATACTCTAGATTATAGAGTACTCTGGATTAGGCTCATTCAACTTCTCCCGATTGGAGCCTTCCAATGAACCAGCCGTCCGGTGAACCCAGCCTGCAAGACCGTCTTGACCTGATCCAGAGCATGATCTCCGAAGGCCCTCGCAGCACCGAAGATCTCGGCTCCATCTTTGTTCTCTGGGGCATCGCCTACTATGTAGCCTTCACATGGTATGCGCTGGGTCATCCAGTGTGGGCCTGTCCCATCACCATACTGGCCTCCTATGTCCTCACCCTCTCGATCTTCTCACGCCGCCCCGGCGTTCAACCTCGAACGACGATGGGACGCGCCACTGGCTCGGTTTGGGCGGCCATGGCCATCTCGATGTTCATCCTTCTGCCCGCAATTGGAATCAGCGCCAGAACAGCCGCCATCAGTCTCGTGCTGGCCATCGTTGCAACCTCGCTGGGCCTTAGCAACGCCGCCTCCAGCTTCATCCTCGAGTGGAAGCTGCAGTTCGCCTGCGCACTCCTTTGGTGGGCTGTCGCGGTCATCGCCTGCTTTGCAACCC
>DAHWOF010000185.1 GCA_027335345.1 Granulicella sp.
CTCTGTTCCCTCATTGACCAGGAAGTGAATCCGAAGTTCGAGATTTGGCCCATGGAACTGCCGCGGCAAAGGCGGGAACTGTCCCACTCCCGTAATGGAACCCCAGGCAGCGCGATTCAGCGCGTCGTCGTGGCTGGAACCGTCCAGATGCATCGCCGCAATCGTTCCATCCGAATTGATCGTGAAGCGGATCATCGTCATGCCACTCTTATTCAAGGGCGGCTGCGTCTCTTCCGGGAGCAAGGGGATCCACTGCTCGTAGATCTCCTGGAGGATGCGCTGAATATAGGGATTGAAGTTCACTCCCTGGGTATCGGAGAGGATCTCCACGCCGCTCCCGGCCTGCGCTCCCCTGACGTTGCCGTTGATGCCCTGATTGCGATTGGGATTCGCACTCTGCGATCCCCGCATCGCCTGCTGCATCTGTTCATTGGGCGTCAGGGGCGAGTTGAAGCTCGGCCGGGTAGGCTGCGGCATCGGAGCGTTGGGTACAGGCTGGTTGGAGCGCTCCACCGGCTTCGGCGCCGAGGGCAGCGGCATCATCGGCTTCGGAACGGGCGGACTCGGACGCATCGCTGCCGGCGGCGTTGGCTGTGGCGGAGCCGTGGCCGCCTTCTCCGGCGGAGATGGAGCCGCTGGAGCCGGTGTTGCCGGCTTCGGCGCCGGCTTGGGCTCCATCGCCCGCAACCTGGCGATATCTCCTCGGCTGATCTTTGGTGGCGGGCCAGGCGCGCGGTGCGGCATGCGCGGCGCGTTCAACTCCACCTGCGCCTGCTGTTGCAGAGCCTCGGTCGGGGTTATCAGCTTCGGCGCGTGCCACAGATCCTTGGGCCCGTAGAACAGCACCCACGCAATCGCCAGCCAGATGAACAGGGAGATGTAGATGGACTCCCGGAAACGCGCCCGATCACGCTCGTCCTCGATGCTGTCCAGCAGGTGAATCAGCTCGTGCTCTTCCAGTTCCCCGTAACGGCTGGTGCGGACGCGCACCGGCGCGCTCACGCGGCCCGCCGCCTCGTGGGGCACAACGGAGACAGGAGCGCCCTTCTCCAGAGGGAGTTCCTTCTGGATCTCCTCGGGTGTCTTCTGCGGCTGCGGGTTGGGCTGCTCAGGTTCGATCTGTGGGGGAGTGGTCGGCATCGGATCTTGGTCTGTAACGAAAGTGCCCCCCTCAAGATTGCACCGTCAGGGGCGGATCGCCGGACGGAAAATAGATGCTGGTTTCTCTATTTTCTCATCTTTGTTCGTTTCTGCCCATCTGAAATCGGTATCGTGCCAGGGGGAAAGCCGGCAATCTTCCCCCCTTGACTTCTCTTTTTCCGTCACCTCTGGGCAATCCCTTCTTCTATCCTCTCCATATGCCCCTCGCCACCCCCCTTGCCGGCCGCACCGCAGTGGTCCTCACGGTCAGCGACCGTTGCTTCGCCGGCGCTCAGACAGACCTCTCCGGCCCGGCCATCGCGGAGATCCTCACTACGTCCGGCGCCCGGCTGGTGGATACGCTCACCCTCCCCGATGACCTTCCCCAGCTCATCGCCGCCCTGCGTCAGGCCGCCACCCGGGCCGCGCTGGTGCTCACCACTGGCGGCACCGGGCTGGGCCCGCGCGACGTCACCCCGGAGGCCACCCTCGCCGTCTGTACCCGGCTGGTCCCAGGCCTGGCCGAACTCATCCGCCAGCAGGGAGCGCGCCACACACCCTACGCCGCCCTCAGCCGCGGCGTCTGCGGCATCCTCGATCCGGCGGTCGATCCGGCGACGGAGATCCCGGCGAGGGCAGCCCATGCGCATGGAGCTCTGGTGCTCAACCTCCCCGGCAGTCCCGGAGGAGCCCAGGACTCGCTGCGCGCCGTCCTGCCGCTCCTGCCCCATGCCCTGGACCTCGTCGCCGGAAAGACCGAGCATTCTGCCCAGAACTTCCCCCTGTCGGCTGAGTAGCTGAGTAAAGGCAGAGGAGAAGCAGGGAGCGAGGCACCGCATTACTCCCCAGGTCCGCCCTACCCGATCCCGAAATCCCCTTGGGCGCCCTGCGGACAGCTCCGAACCCGGCGTTTCGGCTTCGGAGAGGCGTATCGGCTTCGGATTCGTTTCGCTCAGACGCTGGGCCAGACCCGGCAGACCAGCTTGCGGCGGAGCCTATTTGCGGCTGGGCTTAAAATAAAGTCAGTGAAACTTGGACCCATCGCTCTTCTGCATAAGCTCTCCACCTTTCTTCTGACCGTCCTGAAGCCTCTGGGCATCTGGGGTGTCGGTGGTCTGGCGTTGATCGACTCCGCGCTCTTCCCCATCCCCGTCTCCATGGACGGCGTGGTGATCGGGTATGTGGCTGCCAATCATCGCCTGTTTCTCGCTTACAGCCTGATGGCCGCCGCCGCCTCGACCCTGGGTTCGCTGGCGCCGTTCCTCATCGGGCGCGCCGGCGGTGAGTTCTTTCTGCTCAAACGCATCAACCGCCAACGCTACGAGGACATTCGCGACCGCTTCGAACGCCAGGAGTTTCTGGCCATCATGATCCCGGCGATGCTTCCCCCGCCCACGCCGCTCAAACTCTTCGAGTTCTCCGCCGGAGTCTTCGAGATGCGGCCCGCGCTCTTCCTTCTGGCCATCTTCTGCGGCAAGTTCCTCCAGTTCCTCGCCTGCTCCCTGCTCACCCTCTGGTTCGGCCCCACGCTGATTCACTCCCTGCGCGACCTCGGCCGTGACCACCATGATATCGTCATGGGCCTGGCCGCGGCCGCCGTCGCCGGGCTGATCTTTTACATTGTTCGCAAGGTCTTCGATAAACGCAAGGGAGTCACACTGCCAATCGAGGAAGAAGAGAAGGCCACGGAACCCTAAAGGCTTGTCGAGCTTTCTTTCCTGGCCTGGCTTACGCCACCGGCTGCTGCGCCGAGTGCAGCATCTCCGCCAGCCGTGCGGCCAGTACAGGAAGCCCAAAGAAGGCGGCTGCGAACAGGCCAGTGGACAACAGGTCATTTCCATAGAAAGGCAGCGCCGCGGCGTAGCACGCTGCCAGCCCGCTCAGGGAATGGGGATACATCACCAGATCTCCTCTGCCCGCCCAGACCATGAAGTTGCTCAGCAGAAAGAAGCTGGTGGCGGAGGCCAACACACCGCAGCAGACGCGCAGCACCGTCGTCTTGCGCAGCAGCGCGCTGCCCAGAAGACAGACCGCCCCGTACCATGCCCAGGTGGCCAGATACGCGCTCACGTGGAACGGATACCCGTAGACCTGGGTGGTCAGAATCACATCCATCAAGCCCATTACGGCCACGGCGAGCACCGCCTGCCAACGCGCCGTGCGGGAACCGAAGAACAGAAGCCCTGCGCCTACCGCCGTAAAGTTGAAGGGCAGGCTATGGAAGAAGTGGGGCAGAAGGCGGCTGAGTGCAGCGAGCACGAGAATGAGAGTGGCGACCATAGTCAACATGCCTTCGCGGATAAAGTCGGCGGCGACGCTGCCGCTGCGCCTCCTATTGTAGCCTGAACGCCGGCTGCACCCTGGGCTTGCAGACGGCCTGCTCGCCGCCTCGCATGCGGCCATCAAACTCCCAGGCTCGGCGAACCTTCCTCCACCTCTCTCCAGCGAAGTCTCAGCGACGCCAAAGCTCTTGCCCACCCCGATGCAGGCCGCCAGAGCACTACCTCTCTTGCCGGCCGTTCAGGCTCTCCTGCAGCACATGATTCTCCGCGTCCAGCTCGACGACGCCCATCAACGGCGTCTGCTCCGCCTCGATCCCATCGCTCGCAGAGCCCTCGCTGGAGGCTCCAGCGTTGCCAAAGCTGGACCCCATGAAGCGGGGATCGCGAAAGGTCACTACGGTAGCTATCGCATCCGATTCGCTCAGCTTCGTCGAGCCTGCGGCGGCGTCCAGGAACCCAGCATTCGGCTTGGTCACCTGAACAAACGGCATCGGCGACCAGTCCATGTAGACCCTCCCCAGCTTGCTAGCCTCCGCAGCCCGCACAGCCGGGCTCGATCCCGGCTTGGGGTAGGAGGTCTCGCTCATTCGGAGCGTACCGTTCAGCGTCTCGATCTCCGCCAGCTTGTACACCGGCCCAAAGTCCAGAACCGCCGACCAGCGGAAGGGATTCACCATAGCCGGGCTGGCCAGCGCCCGCTGCACCGGCAGCCAGATCGGAACTGGTTGCCCCTGAGGAGATATCCCCTCCGACGGCGCCTGGATGCTCTGCATCATCGCCATCTGCAGCGCCCGCTGGTGCTCCACAGCCCGCAGCCCCCACCAGGCCGCCACGCCCAGCAGGGCCGCAATCGCCCAGCCGCGCCCTGGGAAGCTCTGCCGCTTCACCCCCACCTCCGCGCTCACCAGGCCAAGGAGCCAGGGCGCGAGCAGAGCGCCAAGCAGCAGGACAAAGATCACCGGGTCGAAGATGAAGACGATCGACCCCGCATACCAGCGGTCGTCGAAGGGAAAGAACGGGCGCAGCCCGTAGCTGTTCGTGTAGTCCAGCAGCAGATGACTGAGCAACGCCAGCAGCGCCAGCAGGTACAACACCCCCCAGCGGACTGGCGCAGCAGTCAACGGCCGCGCCGGAGCTGGCTCATCCTGGCCATGCATGGAGGGCGAGCGAGGTATTCCGAGCGCTTCCTGAGCCGTTTCCTGAGAATCTTTCTCCTGAGCCGTCAGAGCAGCCTTGTCCCTTGCTCGGGCTTCGGCGCGGCGCAGCCTCCAACGATGCAGCCCATAGACCGCAGCAACGATCAGGGCTGCCTCAAAGGGCAGCCCCAGAAACGTGTGCGTGATGCCACGATGATGTTGGAGACCTTCGATCGGCCCACGCAGAGCCCACAGCGTATCCACGTCGGGAAACTCTGCAGCCACCACCATAGTCAGTGTCGCGTAGGCCGCCCGGCGATTGAATCCGCTGCGGGAGAGACAGGCCCCGGTAAGAAGGTGGGTTACCGGCTCCATCTCACCGCATCGAGCTGCCGGTCCAGGCCACCGCGGCCAGGTTCACGCTCTGCCCGGGAGACTCTGTCATCTCCGCCTCGCGCTCGAACTCTGCGGCTTGCTCCAGCTCGCGAAGCTGAGCCTGCCGGAAGCCGGCCTCAAGCGCCGTCATCTCCGCTGGCGCCAGCATACTCGGCTTGAAGCCGGCGATCGCCACAACGCCCGGAGCATCGCCCAGCGCCTCCGAGATGCGGTTCCAGAGGAAGTAGGGCGAGGTCGTTGGCAGAAGAACCATCTTCGGCTCCGGCTGCGGCAGCGCGAAGTAAGTTCCCCAGATCAGCGAACAGCCGCAGGAGCAAAGCGACATGAAGACGTAGACCGGCGAGTACACTGAGTGGACGGCCGAGCGGGCTACCCCAGCCGCCTCCACCAGATTTGCCA
>DAHWOF010000192.1 GCA_027335345.1 Granulicella sp.
TGCAGCGGCCTTTCAAACAACTTTACCGAACCGGAGTCCGGCATGGTCATGCCGATCATCATGCGAATGGTGCTGGTTTTGCCCGAACCGTTCGGTCCCAGCAGACCAAACATCGTCCCCGGCTCCATGGTCAGGGAGAGCCCTTCCACGGCGACCTTGGCGTCGTAGACCTTGCGTACCTTATTCAGTTCTGCGATGGGCATTCGGGTTGGGAGCCTTCCTTCTCAGCCTTTCCCGATAGTCTATCGGAATACGAAAAAGCGCATCCTGATGGATGCGCTTTTTCTTTCAATACAGGAGCAGAATGCAAGCCGGTCCGACCGAACCGGGACAGGCTTGTGCTGCGCCGCACCCACGGAAGGGGGTGACTCTATCCTTCGGTTCCAGGCTCGCTTGGCTCCGCCCGGCCACTCTCTTCCATCTGCTTCTGCAGCTCCTCACGGCGCTTGGCGCGAGCTTCGGCGCGCTTCTGAGCCTTTTCGTTCAGATCCTGCTCGGCGCCCAACAGCTCAAGGTAGGCCATCTCGGAGGCGTCTCCCTGGCGGGGCCCGGTGCGCACAATGCGAGAGTATCCACCGGCGCGTTCTCCGTAACGCGGCGCCACGGTCTGGAAGAGGCGATCCACTGACTCCGGAGTCATCAGGTAGGCCAGCGCCTGCCGGCGGTCATGCACGCTGCCCTTCTTGCCCAGCGTAATCATCTTTTCCACCAGCGGCTTGGCTGCCTTGGCTTTGGTAAGGGTTGTGTGTACACGGTCGTTGAGAACCACGGATGTCACCAGGTTGCGAAGCAAAGCGCGGCGATGGCTGGTATTGCGGCCCAGCTTGAAGCCGCCATTACGGTGGCGCATATCAATCTCCTTCGACCCGGGCTTCGGCCCGGCTCGGAACTTCATCGAGGATGGTTGGCTACAAAGCGTTTAGCTTTTGGGGGGAGATCGATGGTGCTGCGCAGCTTCCAGCCACGCAGCATTGCATCGAAAGCATTACTTGGGAAGATCTCCGGGCCCCAACCCACCCGCGCCAGCCGGCTTCCTCGGCAGCCGCCTTCACGAGCGGGGATTCAAACGGAACGCTGGTTTCGTTAGAACGTCTCCGGTTCGGCGTCGAGGTCGTCGTCTTCCTCGTCCTCTTCCTCATCGTCAAAGTTGGCGTAGCTGGCCGCGAGCGTCGCCGCCGGCAGTACTGAGGTCGGGCCGGGAACGGGATTTCCCTGCTCGTCGATCTTCATGCCCAACGAGAGTCCCATCTGGGCAAGAATCTCCTTGATCTCATTGAGGCTCTTGCGACCGAAGTTCTTCGTCTTCAACATCTCCGCTTCGGTCTTCTGAATCAACTCGCCGATGGTGCCAATGTTGGCATTCTTCAGGCAGTTATAGCTGCGCACGGAGAGTTCCAACTCCTCCACGGAGCGATTCAGGTTCTCGTTGCGGATGGTCAGCGGATCCTGCCCACCGTCCGCGCCGGCCTCCATCTCCTCTTCGAAGTTGATGTAGATCGTCATGTGGTCTTTGAGCAGTTTGGCGGAGAGGCCCAGCGCATCGGCCGGCAAGATCGTTCCGTTGGTCCAGATCTCCAGCGTCAGCTTCTCGTAATCGGTGATCTGGCCAAGACGAGCCGCTTCGACCAGGTAGTTTACCTTGCGCACGGGCGAGTGCACCGAGTCCACGGGAATGAACCCGATTCCCAAGTCGCTGTCAAAATTCTTGTCCGCCGAGACATAGCCGCGGCCGCGCTTCAGACGCATCTCCATGTCGACGCGTCCTCCCTCGGAGACGGTGCAGATGTAAACGTTGGGATCCAGGATCTCTACATCGGAGTCGGCTTCGATCATCCCCGAGGTAATCACACCGGCAGCGTCGGAGTGCACATACAAGGCCTTGGGTCCGTCCCCGTTGAGCTTGAACGGAATCTGCTTCAGGTTCATGACGATGTCGGTGGCATCTTCCACAACGCCCGTAATCGACTGGAACTCATGCAGAACTCCGTCAATGCGAACCGCGGTGACCGCAGCGCCCTCGATGGAGGAGAGCAACGTGCGCCGCAGCGCATTGCCAATGGTCGTGCCGAACCCACGCTCAAACGGCTGCGCAGAAAACTTTCCGTAGGTGTTGGTCAGGGTCTCTTGATCGACGGCGAGACGCTTGGGCTTCTGAAAACCTCTCCAAAGCATGGTGAATCCTTTCCTTCGTCGCCGCGCGAAGCATTCTGCCCGGCTGACGGCTTTCCTTTGTTTAAGTGAGTTTCAGTGCGTGATTGGTTCGCTTCCCTTCGCCACCTGCAAGCACGTTCTGCGAACCCAGGCAGGTTTGCCATCTCTGGCGTCCTTACTTGAGCCCGCAGGCGGGAGCCGAACCACTTCTCAGAAACGTGAACGGATTACTTGCTATAAAGTTCCACGATGAGCTGCTCATTCACCGGCAGATTCACGTCTTCGCGCTTGGGCGTCGAAAGGATGCGCCCCGACAGGCCATCGGCGGCTACTTCAATCCAGTTCACCCGGCTTTGACCGGAGACGAAGTTTCTGGCCGCCTCCAGCAGCGCCATCTTGTGCGAACCCTCACGGATCGCGATCTCATCTCCCACCTTGCACTGGAAGCTGGGAATGTTCACCTTGCGCCCGTTGACCTGCACGTGACCGTGACGCACCACCTGACGGGCCTGACGCCGGCTCATCGCGAAACCCAGGCGGTAGCAGACATTGTCCAAGCGAGTCTCCAGTTGCTGGAGCAGAAGTTCGCCAGTGACGCCGGTGCGGTTGGCTGCTTTCTCGTAGTAAGCACGGAACTGCGTCTCCAGGGTAAAGTAAATGCGCTTGGCTTTCTGCTTCTCGCGCAGTTGCAAGCCGTAGCCGATCAGCTTCTTGGCCTTCTTGCTCTGGCCGTGCTGGCCGGGAGGAAAGTTACGCTTTTCCACCGGGCACTTGTCCGTAAAACACTTCGCACCCTTCAAAAAGAGTTTTGTTCCGTCGCGCCGGCAAAGGCGGCAGACGGGTCCTGTATAACGCGCCATCTTCTCTCTCCCTACTTCGGTTGTCGATCGCTTTACACGCGGGCAGCGCTTCTTCACGATCCTCAAGAATGCATTGCAAGATCAGGCTGGTGGAGTTCGAGCGCCATGCGAATCGTGGCTCAGAATCCCGAACTTCACCCATCTTGATCTCGCCTGATAAAAGTCTTTTCCGCTGCCGTCCATCCCATTCAACGGTGCAGGACGCGAGCGCGGCGCCGGACCTTACACTCTGCGGCGTTTGGGCGGGCGGCATCCGTTATGCGGCATTGGCGTCACGTCGCGGATGGAGCGAACTTCGATGCCCGCGGCCGCCAGGGCGCGGATCGCCGACTCGCGTCCCGAACCCGGTCCTGCCACGCGCACATCCACTGAGCGCAAACCATGGTCACGAGCCGCCGTAGCCGCTCCCACTGCCGCCTGCTGCGCCGCAAACGGCGTTCCTTTGCGCGATCCCCGAAAGCCCAGAGAACCTGAGCTCTTCCAGCTCAGCGTATTGCCCTGCTGATCCGTGATCGTGACGATGGTGTTATTGAAGCTGGCCTGGATAAAGACCAGTCCAAATGGAACATTCTTCCGCTCACGCCGTTTGAACTTCTTGTTCTTTCCGACCTTCGCGCCGGCGCTCTTGTTCTGTGACTTGGCCATGGGTTACTTGGTCGCTTTCTTCTTACCGGCAACGGTGCCCTTGCGGGGCCCCTTGCGGGTACGAGCGTTGGTGTGAGTACGTTGACCGCGTACCGGCAGACTGCGCCGGTGGCGCAGGCCACGGTAGGACTGAATCTCGATCAGACGCTTGATGTTGAGCGAAACCTCTTTGCGGAGATCGCCCTCGATGCCGCCTTCTGCTTCAATGACCTGGCGAATCCTGTTGAGCTGGTCCTCATCCAGGCTGGCCATCTTGGCATAGGGGTCGACCCGGGCCTGATCGAGAATCTTGAGCGCACGGGGGTTTCCAATGCCGAAAATATAGGTGAGGGCGATGCGAGCCTGCTTGTGAGGGGGCAGATCGACGCCGGCAATACGGGCCATGGTGTGCCTTTCGGTTGGGCCTGCGGAGCAACTCTCCACAGGTGAGGTTATGGGTTTTGCGGCTGACCGGCAGCAAAACTTCGGCTGCGGTCTCCTCGGGTTCATCGCACGCCTTGACTTCGGCGAACTCGCCCGGCGGGGCCACATTGACCAGGGGCAGGAGCGCTCCTTATCCCTGGCGCTGTTTGTGCTTCGCGTTCTCGCAGATCACGCGAACCACTCCGCGACGATGAATCACCTTACACTTGTCGCAGATCTTCTTGACTGACGCACGAACCTTCATCTCTACAACTCCTCAGCTTCACTTCTCTTCTCTTCTTGCATCTGGCTGGACGGCCTGAAGTTGGAAACCTTCCGTCCCTTGGGCCGCTTCTTACGGGCCCTAGAAACTTCAAGTCCTGGCTCATTCAGGTTCCATCCCCGGCTCTACTTGTAGCGGTAGACAATCCGGCCCCGGTTCAGGTCATACGGGCTGAGCTCAATGGCCACTCGATCGCCCGGGAGGATGCGAATGAAGTTCTTGCGCATTCTGCCCGAAACATGCGCCAGCACCTGATGCTTGTTTTCGAGCTCGACCTTGAACAACGCATTCGGCAGCGTCTCCAGGACAACCGCCATGACTTCAATTGCATCTTCCTTCGACAAACAGTCTCCTTCGATAGAGCCAAACACGACCAGCACTCCGTCGCGCGAAACGGCTCCATCTGCAGTAGTTTCCCGGTAAACCTGTCTCGTGGGCTTCTGATGGCCTCTGCTCTCCTTCAGGCAAACCTGCACCCGCGAGGAAACAGAGACGGCGGAAGGTACACGCACCATCTGCAAGTGTAACGAAATTTTGAAGGTTTGGGAAGGACAACTCTTTTCCAATGCAAGAGGAGCTTGGACGGGGTATCTGATTCCAACGCAAGGCGAGCCTGAGAGCCAGGGTTAGCTTGCGTAGCTGCGAACCCACTCGGTGATGGTGCGGATGGCGATGCCGCTGGGGCCTCTGGATTGCCATGGCTTCTGGTCATCCAGCCAGGTGGTGGCGGCGATGTCCAGGTGAATCCAGGGGATTGGGGGGGTGTCACCCACGAACTCCTTGAGGAACATGGCGGCGGCGGTGGCTCCCGCGAAGCGGCTGCCGCCGGTGTTCATGATGTCAGCGATCTGGCTCTTGATCTGCTCGCGATAGTCGTCTGTGCAGGGCATTCGCCAGAACTTTTCACCGGTGACGGCGAGTGCATCCAAAAACTGTTGGGCGGTCGCATCATCGTTGGAGAAGAGGCCGGCGTTGATCTGACCCAGAGCGGTTCCGATGGCCCCGGTGAGGGTGGCGGCGTTGAGCAGGCAGGTAGCGCCCAGGGTCTGCGCGTAGTGCAGGCCGTCAGCCAGAACCAGGCGGCCCTCCGCGTCCGTGTTGATGATCTCGATGGTCTTGCCGGACATGGCGGTGACCACATCGCCGGGCTTATAGGCGCTTCCATCGGGCATGTTTTCGCAGGAGCAAATGACGGCGAGGACGCGGACCGCCGGTTTGAGCTGGACGATGGCGCGCATCGCGGCGATCATCGAGGCGGCGCCGGCCATGTCATACTTCATCCGGTCCATGTTTTCAGCGGGTTTGATGGAGATTCCCCCGGTGTCAAAGGTAATGCCCTTGCCGACCAAGCCGATCACCGGAGCATCGGGGCTGGGAGCAGACTCGGGTTCATAGCGCAGGACGATGAGGGCGGGCGGCTGGCTGGAGCCCTGGGCGACAGCCATGAAGGCGCCCATGCCCAGCTCGCGCAGCTTCTCCGTGGAGTGAACCTCACAGGCGAGGCCGAACTCGGCCGCCATGGCCGCGGCCCTCCTGCCCAGTTCGGTGGGAGTAAGGATGTTGCCCGGTTCGTTGATGAGTGTGCGGGCGAAGTTCTGGCTCTCGGCGAGGATGCTTCCTTCGCGGACGGCCGTCTGCAAGGAAGCGTCCGCCGCATCGACCCCGGAGACGAGGATGGAGACAGTTTCCATGCCCAGGTCCTTGCGGTCGGCGCGATAGAAGTCGATGTCGAAGTCGGCGATGATGGCGCCTTCGGCCATCGCTCGGAGTGCAGGGGCGGTGGCCAGCGAGGGGTGTTCGGGCAGGGCGAGGGCAAGGTCCCGCAGGGAACGGGGACGGGCGTAGCGGACAGCCACGCCGGCGCCTTGGCGCAGTTCGTGGGCAGAGAGTTTGGCGGTCTTTCCGACGCCTACCAGGAGCAGACGTCGGGCCTGGAGGCCAGTGGGCGCAGGGAGCAGGAAGGTCTCCCCGAGCCCAGCTTTGAACTCACCGGATGCCAGCCACGGAGCTGCGGCGGCCTGGAGCGACGGGTGAGTGGTGAGCAGCATGGGGGGTATCGAAGGGTCTTTCGCGTCCGCCATGTCGGCGGCGAAGACGACGAGCAGGGGGGTATTCCAATCGGCGGCGGAGCGGCTGAGCAGGTTGATCTTCACAGGTCTATCGTAACGCGGGCGCTGTTCGACCTGACGCCGGGCGAGCGGCGTTACCCGCAGCGGTTTTCCAGTCCCAGACGAGCGAGTGAGAGGTGTGCCGCACTTCCGCACAGCCCCTGATAGATCCGAAGGGCATGCGAGCGAGGCGCTCGGCGGAAGCCTTTGCGAAGCTTGCTATTGACTCTGGGACTGCTGTTGAGGCTGCTTCCGAGCTTCATTGGTTTCGTATTCCGCCTCTCTGCCGGCATCAAGACCATGGGTGGGATCCCGGTGCAGGAGCTTGCGGGAGATGTCCGGCCAGAACTCTTCGAAGACTGCCCCCGCCATGCCTTCAGCGATCTGTATGGCGAAGTTGGTCATGGTGAGCCCGACGCTGGTATTCCCAGGGGGATAGTAGAGATTGGAGACTCCCCCGGCGGCCAGGTTGCCAAGAAGATTGCCGTAGTTGGGCTCCCATTTGCCAGAGCGGTCGCCCTTGGCGACGAAGCTGGACGCGAGAGCATACCAGGTGCGATGCCATTTTGGGCCGTACCCCAGACGGAAGTAGCGAGGATCCTGGCGAAATAGGATGGGGACCACGCCCGTGCTGAGGACCGTTCCGTCGGCCGTGTCCAGGTAGGCAACACCCGTGCGCTCAAAGTAGCCTTTGGCTCCCCAGGAAAAGCCGACCAAATCGTCATCGACTTCGTAGTATCCAGCTTCCGCAAAGGCAGAAACAAAGGTAAAGATGTCGAGGGTGGAGTGCAGGGCGAGGTCCATCTTCTGGCCCGGGGAGAGGGGAACGGCGTCCTGGTGGTAGGTGACATTGAAGGTGGGAACAATGCCCACCACGCGCTGCTTCTCCTCCTCCTTCAACTGCTCTGCGGCTTTCTGATGTTGGCTTTCCTGGGCGGAAGATGGATTGCTGCTGCTGGTCTGGTTGTCTGGGAGGGATTGGCCCTGGGTTTGCAGAGATTCGGATCCGGTGGGTTGTGCAGACGAGGAGACCGCCGGACCGGTGTCCTCCTGGGGAGTCGTGGTCGGAAGACAGGAAGGGAGGGGTGCGTTAGGGAGATCTTTGCCCGGAGCGGCGGGGCCAACCGGAGTTGTGGATGCGGCGGTTAGCGTTGCAGAAACTCCCACGGTCGCAATCGTTGCATTTGTGTCCTGTGTCGTCGTGGAACTCGCCGACAGGTGGTTTGGACTGGTCTGCGCGGCAGCAGCCAGGGGCGCGAGGCCAAGCAGGATGCCCAAAGGTGCGCTGAGAAAGCAGTGAAACCTCGCATGACGAGTCATGAGTCTCCGGTGACGCAGACAAGATTGCGGCTCTTACAAGCATCTCATTCCGGCGATGCAAGTCGTAGTGAAGTTGGCTTCTTGTCGAGACAAACAATTCTGCCGGCATACCCAATGGGAGATTTGGATTCGCGATCAGGGTGATCCTTTTCGCGGGAAGGATTGAATTCGAGCCTTCAGGCAGGTACTGCTTTAGGATCGTAGGATGACCCGAATCAATTCGAAAGGGCGCGACGTGAAGGGGGCTGGGGGCGAGGGAACCCGGCCGGCTGAGTCCCTGTCTGTCGATTCTTTGTCGGTCGAGTCATGGCTGGTCTCCGCCGGGCGGGAACGCCACGCGGGAGCGCCGCTCAATGTGCCGCTGATGCCGGCATCGAACTTTGTTCTGGGCGGGGGACGAGTGTATGCGCGGAACGAGGGTGTGCCTGGCTGGGAAGCTCTGGAGGAGATTCTGGCAGGGCTGGAGGGTGGCGACGCGGTCTCGTTTGCCTCCGGAATGGCGGCCGTTGCGGCCATCTTCGATCGAATTCCGGTGAATGCGATCGTAGCCCTTCCTATGGACTGCTACCAAGGCGTCTTGTCCCTTGCGGAGATGGGCCAGAGCCGCCGCGGATGGAGGATTGAGCGGATCGCCGTCACTGATACGGCTGGTTGGGTGAGGGCCTGCGGCGTTGCCGACCTGATCTGGCTGGAGTCGCCCTCCAACCCGCTGTTGGAGGTTGCAGATTTGGATACGATCTGTGCCGCGCCCCGCAAAGCGGGTGCGATTCTGGGTGTCGACAACACCTTTGCGACGCCTCTGAACCAGCGTCCGCTGGAGCTGGGAGCCGATGTGTCCGTTCACTCGGCGACGAAGTTCATCGGCGGCCACTCGGACCTGCTCTGCGGGGTAGCGATCGCGCGAGATGCTTCGCTCTGCGCTGAACTGCGCCGGGCACGGGCGCTGGCCGGCGCGACCCCGGGAGCGCTGGAGGTGTTTCTGGCCACGCGAGGTGTTCGGACGCTCGCGCTGCGTCTGGACCGGGCGCAGAAAACCGCAAAAGAGCTGGCCGAACGCCTGGAGCGGCATACAAGGGTGAGTTGTGTGCGCTACCCGGGGCTCAGGAGCCATCCGACCCATGCGGCGGCCAAGCGCCAGCTCAAGGGATATGGCACGATCATCTCCTTCGACGTGAAGGGAGTTGCCGCGGACGCGGATGGGGTCTGCAGGCGGCTGAAGCTGATCCAGCATGCGACCAGCCTGGGAGCCGTGGAGTCGACGATGGAGCGCCGCGCCCTGCATCACGGGCAGGAGCATCTGCCCGAGACGTTGCTGCGGCTCAGCGTTGGAATTGAGGCCGTCGAGGATCTTTGGATGGACCTGGAGCAGGCGCTGGGCGAAGGGTGATGGCATCCTCCCAGGCCCTGGGGCTCCCGCTTGGTCGGATAAATCGCCTGGCTTCTTCGCGAGGCTGGAGAGAGGCAACTGCTTCGATTGCCCGATGATCGAGGAAGGATCTGCTGCGTTCAGGCGCCCGCCTCGGTGCGTCTTTCACCCCGCTTCAGCGGCGTTGGGAGCGGGCGATGGCGGCCTTGGCCTCCCGATCGGCTTCGCGGTTGCGCTCGGTCTCCCTTTTATCCCAGTCCTGTTTGCCCTTGGCCAGGGCCAATTCGCATTTGACGCGGCCATTTCTGAAATAAAGCTTCACCGGAATCAGCGTGTAGCCCTTTTGCTTCGTCAAACCCTCAAGCTTGGCGATCTCACGTTTGTGCAGTAGGAGTTTGCGGGTACGCAGCGACTCGTGGTTCATGGCATTGCCATGAGAGAAGGGGCCGATGTGGGCGTTGAGCAGGAAGCACTCACCATCCTTGAGCAGGCCGTAGGCGTCTTTGAGGTTGGCCTTGCCTTCACGAATGGATTTGACCTCGGTGCCACGCAGGGCGACGCCGCACTCGAAGCGGTCGGAGAGGAAGTAATGGAAGCTTGCGGAGCGGTTGAAGGCTGCATCGCGCAGGCCGGCGGCTACGGGGTCGCGTTCTTTCACTTTGGCGGGAGGCTTGGCCGTTGCGGAAGGGACGGTCGGATTGGAGAGTGAACGGGACATAAGCGAGGCTTTTCTTGACGGCCTGGATCGCGGTCCAGAGACAGCCTTTGGCGGATGGTTCATGACAAAACTGGCTGGAAACCGTCCAAAAGCTTGATGCTAGCAGATAGATTGAGGCAGAAGCAGGCCGTCGGGCTCCAATTTGTAGTTCGTTGATTTCATTGCTCTTTAGAAGAGCTTGTGGAGCGGAGACCAGGGATGGGTGGATAGGGATGGCGAAGAGTCGGATGAAAGGGAGGAGGGAGGTGAAGAGACTAGTGACGCGCAGGCGATTGGCTGTATCATCGAACCAGCCCGACATACCACCCGAGACCACTTTTTTCATAGACGCGCCGCCGGCCCCCGGAAAGAGGGATGGAGTCGGCCTTTGGAACAGGTTTGGGACTGGCGTCCGAGGCGTCTTGATGAATCGGATGGCAGGGGAGTGGATGGAAGGTTTTCACCAGCGTGCGCGGCGACAGAGGCCGGATGAAGGCAGAGATCTCGCGGAGCTAAGCGGAGATTTCCACCTCCCCGCATCTGAGGAGTCTTTTGTTACGGGGAGCGGTCTGCTGCGCGGGGGAAGCAGTTTCTGGCGAGGGGTGAAAGCCTCCCTGCCTTATGGATCATTGCGGAATCGGCGTTCTTTTTCCGCTGGGGTGGGGCTGCTGCTGGGAGTGTTGTTGCTGGGTCTGGCGGCCGCGGGGACGGCGCAGGCGCAGTCTGCTGCCAGGTGGGACAAGCGCGGCAAGCAGGCGGAGGCGCGGGAAGATTACGATGCGGCCTTTGAAGACTACCGGCAGGCGCATCTGAAGAAGCCCAGGGACCTTCGCTACAAGACTGACTACGAGCTGATGCGCTTCAAAGATGCGAATACCCACGTCGACCGGGGGCGGGTGCTGGAGAACTCGGGCGATGTGGATGGAGCGATGAATGAGTTTGCCCGCGCGCTGCAGATCGATCCGGGCAACCAGGCGGCAGAGCAGGAGCTGGGAATTCTGGAGAAGCGCTCGCAGGCCAAAGCCGGGCAGGCAACGCCGACGGGAGCCGGCGTAGCTTCTGCTGGAAGTACGCTTGTGCCGGCGATGGGCGAAGAGACGTCCTACCAGCAGCAGATGCATGATGAGATCGCCTCGCTGGCCGGACCGGTCACGTTGCAGCCCGTCTCGGATGACCCGATCACGCTGCACATGGTGGAGGACACCAAGGTCGTCTATGAGGCGATCTGCAAGGCTGCGGGATTGAACGTCATCTTCGACCCGGAGTATGTTTCCAAGCGAATTCCGGTGGATCTGACCAATGTTTCGCTCCCGGATGCGCTGCATATCGTCGAGGTGTTGAGCAATACGTTCTGGAAGCCGGTGACCAGCAACACGATCTATGTGGCGCAGAATACACGCGCGAAGAGGACCGAGGATGACGATCTTGCCGTCCAGACGTTCTATCTGACCAACGTATCGCAGCAGAATGACGCCAACGAGATCATGGTGGCGATCCGCAACCTGCTGGATCCGGGCCTGAAGATCTATCTGGTCGCCAGCCAGAATGCGTTGGTGATTCGCGGAACTCCGGACGAGCTGATTCTGGCCGAGAAGATCATCAATGACCT
Organism: Granulicella sp.; assembly: GCA_027335345.1. Classification (GTDB taxonomy): domain Bacteria; phylum Acidobacteriota; class Terriglobia; order Terriglobales; family Acidobacteriaceae; genus Granulicella. The sequence continues at coordinate 11,442 of DAHWOF010000192.1, forward strand.
GGACCGGACCAAGCCGGAGGTGGTGGTGGATGTGGCGGAGCTGGAGGTGACCCGGCAGTTGGAGCGGGACATCGGCATCACACTGCCCACCAGCTTCGGTTTGACGCCGCAGTACAGCAATGCGAATGAGGTCCAGAATTCGGCGGTCACCACTGCCAATACGACCACCACGACCTCGGGCTTCACGCTGAATACCCTGGGGAATCTGAACGCGACCAACTTTGCCGTGACGCTGGGCGGCGGAACGGTGAATGCGCTGTTGTCGGATAATGACACTCGGATTCTGGAGAATCCGCGCGTGCGTTGCACCGATGGACAGCATGCGACGGTGAAGATCGGTTCCAAGATTCCGGTGGCCACCGGATCCTACTCCGCCGGCACGGCGATCACCACGGCTTCTCTGGGTGTGGAGACGCAGTTCACTTACCTGGATGTCGGCGTGAATATTGACATGACGCCGACGGTTCACTACGACGGCGAGATCTCCTTGAAGTTGAAAGTGGAGGTGTCGGCGCAGAACGGTTCGGTGACGATCGAGGGCGTGACGGAGCCGATCATCTCGCAGCGCGTGTCGGACCAGGTGATCCAGCTCAAAGACGGCGAGCCGGCGCTGTTGGCCGGGCTGATGCAGGTGCAGGACACCAAGAATGTGAATGGCACGCCGGGGTTGGGAGAGCTACCGATTCTGCGCTACTTCTTCGCCAGCACCGACAAGACGCAGGAGACCGACGACATCGTCTTTCTGATCATTCCGCATATCGTGCGTGAGTCGCTGCTGACCGACGAGAATACGCGGGCGATTTACACCGGCACCAGCCAGGGTGTTGAGTTGATGCGCAAGGGGCCGGGTGAGTCGAGCGCGGAGCCGATGCTCATGAGCTCGGCGGGGGCACCGGCGGCGAACTCCTTGCCGAATACCTCAGCGGCAGAAGCGGCGCAGGCGATCATCGGCAAGCTGGCCTCGGACGCCAAGGGGGCGACGCCGGGATCGATTGCGTCGATGCATATGGAGGCGAACGGGACGATGTCCAGCACGCCGATGACCCTGAGCGTGACGCCGCCGAGCGTAACCCAGGCGGTTGGGTCTACGTTTACGGTTTCAGTGGTTGCCTCCAATGCGCACGATCTGGCAGCGGTGCCCTTGCAGATGCAGTTCAATCCGCATGTGCTGACGCTGGTGAATGTAGACTCGGGTCCATTCCTGGGCAAGGGTGGGCTGGATGTGGCGCTGGTGCATCGCGATGAGGGCAATGGAGCCGTGACGATCTCGGCGATGCGGCCGCCAAAGGCCAACGGCGTGGATGGGCAGGGAACGGTGTGTACCCTGACGTTCAAGGCGCTGGCGCCGGGCAAGTCCAATCTGGCGCTGACCCGGATTGGGGCGCGGGACAGCCAGCAGAATCGAATTGCCGCGGTTGGCGTTCAGGGGGTAGTGAGCGTCCAATAGGAGAGATGGCGAACGGGAGGGAGGGAAGATGTCGGCAAAGACGACAGGCGATTTTGCAGGATGGCTTGGGCTGAGAACCAGGGAATCGAAACCTGTCCAAACGCTCAAATCTGGTCCCGATATCTCCCCGGAGCGAAAGACAGTCCGCAGGAGGAAAGGCCTGGGTCTGATGCCAGGGCGCGGCGAGTTGGGCGTAACCCTGACCGAGCTGATCATCGTCATCGCAATCCTTTCAATTTTGGGGTCGGCGGCGGTTCCAGCTGTCGAGTTTGAGGTGAAGCGCCGCAAGGAGCAGGAGTTGAGGGCGGATCTCTGGGAGATGCGCCGGGCGATCGACATGTACAAGGATGTAGCGGACATGGGCGGCATCCAGACCAAGGCGGACTCCAATAATTACCCGCCGGACTTGCAGACGCTGGTGGATGGGGTGACGGTGAAGGATCACAAGATGCGTTTTCTGCGCTCCATCCCAGTGGACCCCATGACCGGGAACACGGATTGGGGATTGCGATCCAACCAAGATGCGCCGGATTCGACCACCTTTGGCGGGCAGGACGTGTACGACGTGTACAGCAAGAGCACGGGTACGGCTTTGGATGGGACGAAGTACAACACCTGGTAAGTAGGAAGACCGGGTTGCAGGGCGGTAGCGTATGGCAGAGATCAGACAGAGGACAAGGCAGACGGTTCGGCAAGGGGCCAGTCAAGGGCGTCTCTGCAAGAAAAGTGAGATCTCTTCTCAGGGTTTTACCCTCATCGAGCTGATCATCGTGATGGCGATCATCGCAATCCTGGTATCGATTGCAGTGCCGATCTACGCCAATATGGTGCGCAGGGCCAAGGAAGCGGTGCTGCGCGAAGACTTGCACACGATGCGGACGGCGATCGATAGCTACACGGTGGACAAGGAGCAGGCGCCGCAGTCGCTCGATGATCTGGTGCAGGCCGGGTACCTGAAGTCGGTTCCAGTGGACCCCATGACCGATAGCAGCGACACATGGGTCACCAGTGAGTCCGACACCATGACGGATATCAATGAGACCGAGGGTGGAATGGACGATGTGCACTCGGGATCAGAGGATCTTGCCAGCGACGGCACCAGCTACAACACGTGGTGAGAGGCGCGTTTGCCGCAGGGCGCCGGAGTGGGCGGAAGAGATGGCTCACGATGAGAGTGCGGGCGGTGCGGTTACATTGACAGCTTCACGGGAAGCGAGTGCCGGTTGGAGATCCCATGCGGATGGCTCGGTTGGCTGCGTTGGTGAGAGTGCTGGAGACCAGCCATGCAGCGCGCTGCGTAACCGCCGCGTGGCTGTTGGCCGGATTGATCGCCGTGGCCCAGCAGAGTACGCCTCCCGCAACGGCTCCGGCGCAGACGGGGGGTTCGGCTCCTGCCCCGGCCCCGGCGACGGAGCGTGCGACCACGCCAGCGGTGACCTCTGAACCCGACCCCCTGCCGGGCAAGGACTTCAATGCCCACATCAGGAAGGGTTCCGAGCAGGATGTGACCGCGGTCGGGCGGCGCCGGATTGGGGCGCGGGGGATCAGAAACTGGTACTCGACGAACTGGGAGCTGCAGATAGGCCGGCAGTACGCTATAGAGATCGATGCGGCCGCGCCCATGGTGACCGATCCTTTCGTGACAGGGTATGTGAACCGGATCGGGCAGAAGCTGGTGCGAAACTCGGATGCAAGGATCCCGTTCACCATCAAGGTGCTGAACTCGAAGGCGATCAATGCGATGTCGCTGCCGGGTGGGTACTTATACGTGGATTCGGGATTGATTCTGACTTGTGACTCCGAGGATGAACTTGCCGGCGTGATGGCGCATGAGATTGCCCATGTCACGGCCCACCATGCGGCGCGCGAGATGACCAAGATGGACTACATGGCCGTGGGGTCGATCCCCATGATGCTCTTTGGTCAGGGACTGTGGGCGGGATATGGAGTCTACCAGGGAACGCAGTTGGCGATGCCAGTGGGCCTGCTGGAGTTCTCGCGCCAGCACGAGGCTGAGGCTGATTACCTCGGGGTTCAGTACATGTATCGAGCAGGGTATGATCCGCAGGGGATGGTGGCCATCTTTGAAAAGCTTGACGCGTTGGAGAAACAGCGGCGGAATGCGATCCCGGTAGCGTTCCGTGCCCATCCTGCGACCGCGGAGAGGATCCGCGCGGTGCAGCGCGAGATTGCCACCATTCTGCCGCCGCGGCCGAAGTACCTGGTGACCACCTCGGAGTTCGAGCAGGTGAAGGCGAGACTGCAACGCATCCAGACGAAACGAAGCGCCGGGGACCGAGCAGCGGCTCCAGGGTCTGGTGTGGCGGCGGGTGAGAGCGTCCCGTGATGCCCAACCCGGGTTGCCCCCAGAGATGCGGACCGAGGCGAGCATCTTCCTCGTCTGGGCGTTGCGGAGCGCACTCGTAGTGGTGGATTGCCCTCGGGATGGCGATGATCGGTTTCGATTGGGCGCGGGATCGAGCGAGGTGACATGGAGATTGCGGCAAGCTCTACACTGGAGGGATGGCAGAGCATACGACAGGCTATACGGACGACCACGCGAAGTCAGGGCTGGGGACAAGGTTTCCAGAGATCGAGACATGGCAGAACCAGTTTCGCGCCTATGAGATCCTGATCGACGATCCGGAGTTCACCAGTGTCTGCCCCAAGACCGGGCTGCCGGACTTTGGCGTTCTGACCATCCGTTATATGCCCCGCGAGCGGTGTCTGGAGCTGAAGAGCCTGAAGGAGTATCTGTTTACCTACCGGAACCTGGGTATCTTCCAGGAGAACGTTGTGAACCAGGTGCTGGACGATGTGGTGAAGGCGACCGACCCGGTTTGGGCGGAGGTGAAGGGAGACTTCCGGCCGCGCGGAGGAATCTCCACGGTGGTGACAGCCCGCTATCCACGGGTGGAAGGCTGATATTCTCGGCAGATCATGACCAGCGGCTCGATGGCGGCGCCAAAACCTGAGCAGCGTGCGGTCCGGGGAGCCGCGATGGCGCTCTGTCTGCTGACGGCGATGAACTTCGTCAACTATCTGGACCGGTACATTCTTCCGGCGGTGCAGGAGCAGATCAAGCGCGAGTTTCATCTCTCCGACAACCAGATTGGCTCGCTGACGCTGTGGTTCTTTGTGGCCTATGTTCTGGCCTCTCCGTTGACGGGCTGGCTGGGCGACAGATTCCCCCGCAAGCCGATGATTGTGTTAGCTTCGCTGATGATTGCGGCGATGAACTTTCTTACCGCGCGCGGGCATAGCTATCAGGAGCTGAATCTTCGCCATGCGGCTTTGGGGATTGGCGAGGCCAGCTTTGGCATCTTTGCTCCGGCGTTGCTGGCGGACTACTTTGCGGACGATCAGCGCAACCTGGTGCTGACAATGTTCAATGTGGCGATTCCGGTGGGAGCGGCGCTGGGATATCTCTTCGGCGGGGTGGTGGCGGCGCGGCAGGGATGGCGGATGGCGTTTACTGTCTCCGCAGTGCCGGGTGTGATGATTGCGCTGTTGATTCTGTTTCTGATGCGGGAGCCAGAGCCTTTGCAGAGAACCGGTGGAAGGGTGAAGAGCAATCCCCGAGCCGATATGGCTTCTGTAAGCTCGTTGCTGACCAACAAAGCGTATCTGAGTTCGATTCTGGGCTATGCCGCGGTGACGTTTTCCCTGGGCGGGATCTCGTGGTGGATGCCATCGTTCCTGAACCGGGTGGAGGGAAGGTCGCTGGCCGCTGCGGGAACTATGATGGGCGGCATCACGGTGGTCTGCGGAGTGGGGGGAACGGTGGTGGGGGGAATGCTGGCGCAGTGGTGGTCCCGGAGGACGTCTAGAGCGCTGTATTTGGTGCCGGCGCTCAGCGCCATCATGGCCGTGCCGCCAGGGATCGTATGCTTCTTTGGGCCACGCAGCCTGACGCTGGCTGCGTTGAGTGCGGCGGTGTTTCTGGTGTTTTTGGGAACAGGACCTGTGAACGCAGCCACGCTGAACGCAGTGCCTGCGCATCTGCGCGCAACAGCGATGGCCGGGCAGTTGTTTGCCCTGCACGTCTTTGGCGATGCGTTCTCCCCCAAGATCATCGGCATGATCAGTGACCACTCCAATCTTCGGCTGGGCCTGGGGCTGACGCTGGTGACGTTTGTTCTGGCTGCGATCATCTTCTTTACCGGAGCCAGGTACGCGCCTCCGCTGACTCATTCGCTAGAAGGAGCGGCAGGGTAGACATGCACGGCTTGAGTTTACACCTGCATCTGACAGAGTTCTGGCGCGGCGTCCTCCGAACGTTCGCGTGGGTGATGGGGCTGGTATGGGTGCTGCGTACCTATGACCTGGTTTCCCGGGTTCCAGCGATGCCGAACTTGACCATGATGGACTGGGACGAGATGCCAAAGGGCCTGCCGACCCTAACCGTGGTGGTGCCGGCACGCGATGAGGTGGAGAAGATCGGAGCGACGTTGGATGCCTTGCTGGCTGCCGACTACCCGGCGTTGCGGGTGCTGGTGGTGGATGACCGTTCGAAGGATGGGACGGGAGAGCTGGTCGACCGGTATGTGGAAGAGTATGCGGAGCGGCAGCGGAGCCGCGAGCCGGGACAACGGCAGGTGGGGCCGGAGCGTCTGGATGCGATCCATATCTCCGATCTGCCCGAGGGCTGGTTAGGCAAAACCTTTGCTCTGATGGTGGCCACCGAGAACAGCGACTCCGAGTATCTTCTGTT
>DAHWOF010000196.1 GCA_027335345.1 Granulicella sp.
ACGCCGAAGGTCAAGGTCTGCCAAAACCTGTGATTCGAGATCCTGGGGAGAACGCGCGCCCAGACAAAGCCCGACCCCACTCCAATCACGAATGCCAGGACGAAGTGAAAGATGGACTGGACCACCATCCCGCCCAGGATCGCGCCTCCGCTGGTATGGCTCGTCACTCCGTTGGTCACCAGACTCAGCAGCACTCCCACCACCAGCGCTCCAAGCCCGTCGCCGAATGCGGACTCGATCACCAGGGTCGTCTTCAGGTCAGGCCGCAGGTTCATCTGTTCCAACATGGGCAGCACAATCGCCCCGCTCATGCAGCCCAGCGCCGCTCCGGCCAGCAGAGAGGCCATGCGGCCCATATGCAGAACGTGGACGCAGAACAGATGGATGCCCTCCATCGTCAGCGCATAGCTCATCACCGCCAGCAAGGTGCCGGCGACAAACTGCTTGCGCGCGCGCCGCATATCCAGTTCCAGCCCGGCTGCAAACAGAATCAGAATCAGCGCCAAGGTGCCCACGCCGCGCGTGACGCTGGGGAAGCGCGCGGCGTCCATCCAGTGGAGCCCCGGTCCCAGAGCGATGCCGCACAGCAGCAGAACCACCACGTCGGGCACACGCGTGCGATGCGCAAACCGGTTGGCCAGATACGCCAACACCAGCAGCCCACCCAACAGCCCCCAAAAATTCGCCAGCCCTATGGACATCCGTCAGCTCGCATCCTTAACCATAAATCAGCCGGCGCGGGCGCCCCACCTCTCGCTCTCTTCAGGGTTGGATGCCATGTATCCGTTAATCCACAGGGTGCGCCCAAATCGAATCCCATCCTCCTCAATCATCTGGGTTCTATAGAAGGGGATGTTCCCCACATCTGGTTCTCATTGAATTTGGATGCAACCCATCCGTCGCCCCTTCGGATGCGGGTTCTACACATCTCGCATCTTTGAGATCGGGGGCCTGCTGGTGTTACCGCGGCGTGAACTCATCGGCGTGCAGCACAAACTCCGGATATGCTCCCGCGCCCAGCTCGCGAATGTCCATGCCCTGCCAGTCGCCGTCGGCATCTACCCGGAAGGGGATCAGGCGGTTGAGCAGGCGGTGGGAGATGTGGATCAACGGAAAGAGCAAGCCCAGCAAGGTGGCGGCTCCGATCAGTTGCGCCAGCAGCGCCGCCGAGCTCGCGCCGCCGGGAGCGAAGAGGCCGTAGGCCAGCATGCCCCACAGACCAGCGCCCAGATGCACTGAGATCGCGCCGCCCGGATCGTCGATCAGCAGGCGCAACTCCAGGGTCTCGGCCAGAAAGGTCACCAGAGTCCCGGCGACCAGCGCGATCAGCATGGTCTCGACCGGGGTGAGCTGGGCGCAGCCGGCCGAGCCTGCCACCAGCCCGGCAATCCAGCCGTTGGCGCTCAGCGAGGCATCCGGTTTGCGGTAGCGCAGGCGGGTGGTCAGCACCGCCGCCAGGCAGCCGGAGGATGCGGCGAGCACGGCGTTGACCAGGGTAAGGGCGATTTGGCCGGGCCCCGCGGCGTAGAACAAGATCGAGGTCGCGGACTCCAGCCCGATCCAGCCGATCAGCGCCAGCATGCAGCCGAACAGCACCTGGACGATGTTATGTCCGGGGATGGCCGCAGCCACCCCCTCGGTGTACTTGCCCTGGCGCGGGCCCAAGATCCAGGCCACTGAGAGCGCGCACAGGCCGCCCAGGACCTGGATCCCGGCTGCTCCGCCCAGATCCGTAAAGGCGGGGAGACCAAACAGCGGCCCCAGTTGCGCCAACCAGCCGTCGCTCCACACCCAATGTCCAAAGAGCGGAAAGAGGATGGCCGCCAGCAGCGCGCTGACCGCAGCGACCGCAGCCAGCCGCCAGCGGTCGCTGCCGGAGTTGATGGGGATTAGAGCGGCCAGGCCGGCGGCGAAGATCCCGTAGGCCAGCACCAGCGCACGGTACGGGCCGGCCGACAAGCTGGAGCCGATGCCGGCGGCAAACAACGGCTCGGCGCCCAGCCAGTCGATCGTCCTGCCCGCCAGATGCAGCCGATGCGCCGCGCCTCCCGCAAAGCCCATCCAAGCGGATCCTACCAACACAAAGAGGATCGCCGCGGTGGCCAACGCGCCCAGCGAGCAGAGCATGGAATGGGCGGCGCTACGGCTGCGCCCCAGGCCCTGCTGGATCAGCGCCAGGCCCGCTGCGGCGAACGGCGCCAACAAAATGCTCATCAGGCAAAGATTTACGCTCATCGCGCCTCCCTCTGCAGCGCACGGTAACGATAGGTGATCAGGCCCAGGCCGAGCAGCTCCACCGCCAGGCCGGCGGCGACGAAGAGCAGCCGCTGGCCCACTCCCGCCAGCAGGAACAGTGAGGCCAACGTCAGCAGCCAGCCGGAGAGCATTAGAAGATAGCCAAATAAGCTCAAGGGAGCGCTCCTTATCCTTATGCCGGGGAAATTTGCAGTGCGGAGACTCCAGTCTAACGTTAGTTCGCTTGAGAAAGAGTGCCCGCGCCATTGGCAAAGCTCTGCGAACTTCTTAGCGGCCCAAGGACGGGCGCAAGGGGCTGGGCAACTCACCGGCTGCAACTCCCTCTTCCGTCGCAGCCATCTTCCTGGATGTGCTGCACCCCGAAACAGGCCGCGCCCTGTAAAATCCAGAGAACCCTGGCAAGACGCTCCCGCAGGAGCAAGGCCGACCAACCGGCTGCATCGCAGCCGGCCGCCACTCCCTCTCTGTCGCAGAACGTCTTGCGGGGTTCAGAGGGTCTTCCGGACCTCGGCACAAGGAGAACGCCGGTGAAGAGTCTGCTTCGAGAGATGGTGTCGTCGCCGTGGGGCAGCCTGGTGGTGCTGCTGTTGGCCGCATCCCTGGAGGTGCTGGGAGACTCCTTCTTCCAGTCCGGGCTCTACCGCTCCTCCTCCGTGGCTCAACGCGCGGGCTGGTTTGCAGCCGGAGTTCTGGTGCTTGGGCTCTATGGGCTGTTTGTGAACCTTCCACCCTGGGACTTTGGCGAACTGCTGGGGGTTTATGTGGCGCTGTTCTTCCTGGTGGCGCAGGTGGTGGCCAAACTGCGCTTCGGTCAGTCGCCCAGCCTGCCCATCCTGGTGGGAGGCAGCCTGATCGTTGCCGGCGGTCTCATCATCACCCTCTGGAAGCGGTAACCGTCCCGCTCTGGATCCAGTCCCCGGCTCTCCAGACCCGATCGATGCCACGGCGCCGATCCCTTCGGCAAGCAGCTCCACCGTCTGCCCCATAGCTATCTGCCGACCCCCTCGCTCTCCACCCGCGGCCACGGCGTCCAAGGGGAACCTGAGGAGATTAAAAAGCCACGCCGCCGCTGATTTTCAGCGACGGCGTCCGGCTTCGGACCGTGAAATCATCGCGGCCAGCAGTCTAAAAAGACTGGTGGGCATATACCGCTCTACGTAGCCCATCCATGAAATTCTACTATAGACCTTTGATTAAGAAATCATGTGACTTTTGTCACATAAGAGGCTGAATCGGTGCTGCGAGTGAGCGACCCGTCTCCGGACCGGCTCAGAAGGCGCGGACGCCGCGGTCGGTCACCAGTTCATCGACGGCGATGTTCAGGGCCAGGCCAACCTTGCGGAAGCCCTCCCGCCACTCCCGGGACCAGTATTTGGCGTCGGAGCGGCGCAACAGGTCGTTCCAGATGTTCTGCGCCTGCCACAGGTTGATCTCCATAGGCAGGGTGCGCAGGCTCTCGGCGATGGCCAGGGTCTCATGCAGAATCGAGAGGTTCTGCGGCGTCTGTTGTTCTGCGGCCGCTTCCAGCCGGACCATGGCGCGCTTCATGCGGCGGTCGGCGGTGTAGCTCAGTAGGTTGCTGTCCAGCGCGACGTGGTCCACCTCGGCGCGGCGCAGCAGGCGAGCGATCTCGGCGGAGTCGAAGGTCTCCTCTTCCAGCGCGCGGCGCAGCCCGGCGTTGATAGCAAAGCTCGCGGTGATGGCCAGCGCCGGAGGAGCGGCGACTTTGGTCTCGGAGAGAAAGTCCAGTAGCGTGGAGTGCTCGTCGTAGATGCGGATCAGCGAGTCCTCCACCTCTGACAGCGTCTGGTTCAGGATCACCTGCAGAATCCGCCGTTGCTCATCGGCAAACAACGAGGTCAGCGAGTAAAGGGTGGAGTCGAAGTAGGCGTCCAGCAGGCGCACCAGCTCAGGAATATTCGCTCCCCGGACCGTACCCGCGGCGTTGGCCACAAAGCTCTTCCACGCCTCCATCTCCTCGGGGCGGAAGCGTCTTACCGCCGCGGAGAGGTTCTGGTCGCCCAGATGGAGCACGGCGAAACAGATCTCCTCGCACTCCTCGGTGATCTGCGAGCACAGAGTTGCCCGCCCAAAGGCAAAACGCCCCCGGCCGGAGGTAAAGACGTCGTAGTCGTGGCGGCGGACATCGAAGCAGAAGATCCGGCCCGCGTCCGGATAGCTGCGGAAGATGGAGCTGATGGCGTAGTGCGCGCCCACGCTCTCCAGATCCAGCCGGCCCGCGTTGACAAAGCGGCGGTACACGTCAGCTCCGTTGCCGGCAGCCGGATCGTTGCTCTGGGCCTGGGCCAGGATGCGCAAAAACTCCGCCTCCAGCTCATGGGCGGAGCGGACAGAGACTCCAGGGGCCGAGTAGAGCGCCGGGTCGACGAAGAGCCTGTGGGCTAGCTGAATCACCCGGCCGGCGTAAGCGATGATCTGCACCGTCTCTATCCCGCCGATGTCGTCAAAGAACCACCCGCAGGAGGTGTACATCAACTGCGTATGGCGCTCCAGCTCCATCAGCTCCAGGGCGGTGATGCGCTCCTCTGGGCTAAGCGTGTGGGTGGCCTGCGCGTTAAAGAAGCGATCCAGGTTGTCCGAGGAACGGTCCAGGATGACGTGAATGTAGGCGTCCCGGGCGGCCCAAAGATCCTTGAACAGCGGCCGGGCCACCGCCTCAGCCAGCGGGGCGGTCCGGTCCCGCAGTAGGTCCAGCGCCTCGCGCAGGGGCGCGCGCCAGCGCTGGTTCCACCCCGCATGCCCGCCGTTGCAGCCGCAGTCGGCGCGCCAGCGCTCCACCCCGTGGCTACACGACCAGGAGGTGTTCTCTGCCACCTCGGCCTCCCAGGCCGGCGGAAAGCTCTCCAGGAACTCCCCGTAGTTGGTCAGCCGCGCCTGCTTGTTCTCCATGATCCAGTGCAGCGCATAGCTCAGGGCCATCTCGCCGTAGTGGTGATGGTGGCCATAGGACTCGCCGTCCGTGGCCACATGCACCAGTTGCGGCTCGCCGCCGGGATCTTGAGCCGGGGAGCCAGGGCTCTCGGCGTGGAAGCCTGCGATCAGCCGCCGGGCAAAGCTCTCTCCATCGTTCAGCAGGCCCTCAAAGGCGATGGCGCGGGAGGCCGGTCCATCGTAAAAGAAGACCGCAATCGAGCGGCCTGCATCCAGCTTCACGCGGTAGGGCCGGGTGGAGTCCACCGTGGCGTTGGGGGTCTCCGTCCATGGCTCTTCCGCGACGCAAGCAATGTCAGCTCCCGCGCTGCCGGGCTTGGACTCCCCACCGCCCTCCCCACGCCCCTGCCCGGTCTCCGGCGCGGCGTCCGCCAGCCTGCGGATCCGAGCGCACTGGTGCGGGGCCAGGATGGTGAAGTGGATGCCCTCCTGGGCCAGCAGATCCAGCACCCAGCGGGAGACGGCGGTCTCGGCCAGCCACATCCCCTCCGGCTTGCGCCCAAAGCGGTGCTCAAAGTCAGCGATGCCCCAGCGGATCTGCGTGCGCGCGTCCCGCTCGGAGGCCAGCGGCAGAATCACGTGGTTGTACACCTGCGCCAGTGCAGAGCCGTGATTGTTGTAGAGCGTGGCGCTGGTCTGGTCGGCGTCCAGGATCATCCGGTAGGTGCGCGGGGCGAACTCCTCCAGCCAACTCAGCAGCGTAGGGCCAAAGTTGAAGCTCATGCGCGCGTAGTTGTTCACAATGCGGATGATCTGGCGCTGTTGGTTCACGATGCGCGAAGCCCCGTTGGGGGCGTAACACTCCGCCGTGATGCGCTCGTTCCAGTCGTGGTAGGGCGCGGCAGACTCCTGCAGCTCCACCGTCTCCAGCCAGGGATTCTCACGCGGCGGCTGGTAAAAGTGACCGTGAACGCAGATGAAACGAAGCGGTTGAGTGGCGGAGGGGGCTGGTTTGCGGGTTGCCGACATCGCTTCAAGGATAGCAAGGCGCAGGAAGGCTCATCGGCGCGTCGTCTGGCAACGTTTTGCCCGCCCCTCCCCAGCCCGTCGCAAGCCCCGGGCTCCCAATCATTTGCACTCTACGGCATGCCCGGGGGCAACTCGGCCCGGGGCGCATAACGCACTACGTACAGCGTCCCAGGGGTGCGGTAGGGCCAGCGGGAGAAATGTACCGGCGCAAAGGGAGCCGGACCTGCGCAGGCGTTGGGAGTGAAAGAAACTCCATAAAGCGGATGGACGTGCGGCGTGTTGTCGTCAAAGTAGGCATGGCACTGCCCTGCCGGCGGCTGGGGCGCGGGCTTGTAGGCGTGCGCGGGCAAGGCCATGGCGGGCTCGTTGATGTGATTGGAGTGGCGCAGCTCCACGTCGAAGTTGTACGCCCAGCCGTAGTCCACCCGAGTGTCCGGCACGCCTGCGGAGCGCACCTCCGCCGCCAGCGAGACGACGGCGCGGTGCAGCGAGAAGCCGTCATGCAACATGCTGATGGAGTAAACCGCCATTAGCGCCATCAGTGCCCAAGCTGCCGGCGGAATCCGCTCGCGAAGCCGTTCCTGATAGTAGCGGCCCATCCAGAGCGCGGCCACGACCAGCAGCGGCAGAAGATAACGGTCGATCATGCGCGAGGAGGCTCGCGGAACCAGCAGCAGAAGATACGCCGCAGTAAAAGGTGCAAGCAGCAGATTGAGCTGTCGCTGGCTCAGACTCTTCTGTAGCGTCGGGGCTTGGAGGCCTGCAGCCCACTTGCCCTCAGGCTGGTCCTTGGCGAGCCGGCCTTCTCTCCGGTTACGGATCAGGCAGGCCACCCATGCGATCAGGCCGGCGACGGAGGCGACCGTCAGCAGGATGCGAACGGCTGTGCTCAAGTAGCCGGGAGGCTCTCCGTTGGTGATCGACAGGAACAAGCCGAAGGGCGTCACCCAATCCCCGCAACTCGGCTCCAGCACAAACAGCGGGTGAGGATGGAACGGGTGCATGCCCACCAGAAAGTATCCCAGCGTCAGCCCGCCGATCACCCTCGGGCTGCTCTTGCGAAGCTCCGGCAGGGCAAGCACAAAGAGCGGCAGCAGAAGAAACGGAGCCTCCAGCAGAAGCTGGGCCATCTGTCCGATGATGTGGGCCACCGGGAAGCTCTTCGGAAGCAGGGACTCATGCACATTGTAGGGCTGGCGCAGGAACCATCCCATGCAGGCCAGCAGAAACGCGCCTCCGGCCATGTCAGCCGCCAGGCCGGCCAGCAGCAAGCGCCGTCTGTCCGTTGGCACGGAGTGCCAATGCAGCTCCTTTTGCCCGGCCGGCAGGCTGCTCCAGCCAAGCACATAGAGCGTCGAAGGAACCATCACCAGGAGCCCCAGCCAGGCGATCTGGCGGGCCGTGCCGAACACGGCGTTCGTGGCCACGGCAAACACCAGCCAGCCGATGGCGGCGCGATCGCTGTGCGTCTCCAGGGCGCGCAGGCAGCCATACAGGCAGGTCACCATGGCAAACAGACCAAACATGTCGCTCATGTAGGTTACGGAGAGCGCCAGGAACAGCGGGCAGAGCGCCACCGCCAGCGTGCACAGCGTGGCGTTGCGCTCCCGCAGTCCGGCCCGGACCATCGTCCGTTGCAGCACAAAGGCCGTCACAGCGGCCACCAGCAGGGCGCTCATCCGCACCGCGGTAAAACTGAAGCCGAACAGCTTGATGAAGGCCGCGCCCAGATAGAGCTGCCAGCCCAGCATCGGCGTGGTATTTCCGTTGTAAACGATGTGTCCGGTCGCCGCGAGCGCCTGCGCGATCCGGATGTAAAGGCCATCGTCTGCCACGCCCGTCTCGGCATAAGGACGGCTCAGCAGCGCGCACACCAGCAGGGCCAGCGCACAGAACAGGGCGGGAAGACGGAACCTACGGACGAGTTGCAACGAGCCTCCAAACGAAGTTGCCGCACTGGACCCCTCCCAGCGCCAGCGTAACGCTGCAAAGGCCGGGCGTGGTGCATTAGATTGGGCAGGAGTTCAGGGTAGCAGAGCGCAGCTATCCCCTTCGCCGTTGGCGGGTAGTGGAACCTCTGCAAAATGCCTGGGGCGCGCACCGGGTCCGATTTCACCTCGTAGCGGCGGTCTTTGGTTGACCCCATGCGGTGGGCCTGGCCTCTCAAGCTCTCTTGACGATGTTGCATCGCTCGACGCGCTACCGCAGCCGTACAGGCGATGCCCAGCAAGTGCCCTACAGTGCCCTTCTGTGGATCTCCAGAAAAGCAAGCGCCATCTCCCGCCTTGGCTACGCATCGAAGGGTCGAATCGCATCCACCATGGAACGCCCCCAGTCAGGCCGACGCTCACACCCACCCAGCCCCGGATGCGCTGTATGCCGACGGTATTCGTCTGGCCAAAGCTCCTGGCTTCTCTCCATCGCGTACTATCTTTGAAAAGACGTCCACAGCGGCAAAAATCGTACCAGTCAAAGGAAATCATCGTGAACCAGCTCCGTTTGATCACTCCCGTATATAACGACTGGACCTCCTTCGGAATGCTTCTGCAGGAACTCGACAAAGTTGCCGCCTCTCTACCGCTCGAGATCTTCGTCAGCGCAATCGACGACGGCTCCGAGCAGGCGACTCCAATTGTTACTAGTGATAAAGGTGGGCTCAGGCACATCGTCGGCGTTGAGGTCTTATCCTTGGCGGTCAACGTCGGCCATCAACGCGCCATCGCCATCGGACTCTGCGCCGCGGCACAGGATCACGACTTCGATGCCATCCTCATCATGGATGCCGATGGAGAGGATCCGCCACACGCGATTGAGGCGTTGATCAAGGATCTGGGTGACCGTAAAGATTTCTGCGTCGTCGCTCAACGCAGAAAACGTGTGGAGACAGCCTCATTCAAGTTCTTCTATCTGCTTTATAAAAGCTTCTTCAAACTCGCCACCGGCAAGGCCATCAGCTTTGGCAACTTCTGCTTGATCTCTCGCAGCTATGTCGATCGCCTGGTCATGATCCCTGATCTATGGAATAACCTGCCTGCGGCCATCCTGCGTTCCCGGCTTCCGCTCGACTATGTGCCCGTTCACCGGGGGCGTCGTTACGCCGGCAGGTCCAAGATGAACTTCACCTCCCTGATTGTCCATGGCCTGAGCGGGATTTCGGTATACGCCGACACGATCTTCGTAAGGCTCCTGACCCTCTCCGTCCTTCTCACGACCGCCAGCGTGGTGCTGGTAAGCGGACTGCTGATCGTACGCATCTTCTACCCCAGCCACGCTACCCCTGGCTGGACAACCACCATCGCCTTTGGACTCACCATCATCATCCTGCAAGTCCTCTTCACAGCTTTGTCATCGATCCTGATGTTGCTCAACAGCAGGGTGCAGCGGCTGGTGCTCCCGAAACTGGACTATCTACCCTATATTCGCGATCGCCGGCTCCTGTTCGGACATCGGTTCCCTCCGCTCCTATCAGGGCTTGCGCCAGACGCCAACGATTGACTTTCCCAACTTATGCATCAAGAGCGGGTCGATCAACCTGGAAGCAGGGATGATCCAGCGATCCCACATCTTCAACTGCTCCGCTGTCGGCATCGATTGCCGCAGAAAAAGCTGATTCATCGCGGATGCGGCAATGCCGCATGCATCCAGATAGAAGATCCTCTCTATCGTTAGCCCAGGGGGCGAGACTCTGCGCAAGGAAGAACGGTCATACCGCCGAAAATGGCCGATTGCCGCATCAAACGGCGTAAAAAGCCACTGATGGGCGGGCGAAAGGACAATCAGGCATCCGCCCGGCCGAAGCATTTGCGCTGCATTGGAGAGTTCCGCTGCATCATCCTCAATATGCTCCAGCACATCGATGTAAAGAATCGTGTCAAACGTATCCCCTGGTCTTATCGCCGACAATGTGCCACAGAGACATTCAAACGCACGTCTGTCGTCCCTACCGGTCAGGTCTTCGGCAAGCTTCGCGCAAAGATTTGGATCAGGTTCCAGGCACAGCCATCGGCCTCTCGTTCCAGGGCTCAGCAGCGCCGTATTTGACCCAATGCCAGCACCCACCTCCAGAACATCGCCCGCAACATAGGGCCGCACCTGGTTGGACCAGTAGGACTTCCAATTCTTTACTGCAGCAAACAGCTCCAGCTCAGAACCTACGTAATGAAATTCGCTCATGGGTCTCGGCGATCCCCCTTACAGCTCAATGAGGTTTGAGCTCGTGCTTTTGATCGAAACCGTCTTTCTGTAGCTGCAGATGGGGAAAAACTCCAGAGCCCCGGGCAGTCTTGGCGGCTTGAGGCAGAAAGAAAACGTCAGAGCACGCACATCTCGGAATGCCCGACAGCAGGGAAGATGCCATGGAACCCCATCCACCTCACGGCCACTGCACGCCCGGATACAGACTGGGCAGCCGGAACGTCCGGTAACCCAACGACCCCGGCGTCGTCATATGCCACACCGTCTGCGGGTTGCTTCCCGGCGTCACCTCAAACGTCTGTGACCCGGTGGAGAAGAGCCCTGCCAGATCATACTCAACGTCTCCATTGGCCAGAACCTCGACGTTTCCTCCATATACGTTGTAAAGGGACGTGGGTAGCTGGTAGTTGAACTGGATGGTCGCCGTCGACGCACTGTCGTTGAGCTGCAGTTCCATGATCGTGGTGTAGCATGCCGGTTCACCCGTGTTTCCGCACTGTCCTCCATTCGGATAAATGCGGTCATCGCCATTGTCCATAATCGTAAGCGAGTAAATTCCTGTCCCGCTCTGCGTGGTTACCCCCGTCTCATCGGCTGTCGCATACTCCACATCATGCTGCGCATAGAACCAGTCCGTCGGACTCGTTCCTCCCACCAGCGAGTAGTTGCCTTGATAGCCCAGCGTCCATAAGACATCGCCCGATCCAGCGCCGTTGTTGAAGTCTACCTTCGCCACCCAGTTCTGGTGCCGCATGGACACGATGAAGTTCCCATCCTGGGCGGAGTACGTCAGCGAGTTGGAGTGCGTCCAGTCCGGGAACTGCGAGGCCCACGGATGCCGGTTCACGTCGAAGTGGTCAAACTCATTCCACACCCAGTCCGGCTCCAGGTTCTGGTTCAGGTCGATCACCACATCCCCCACCACATTCTCCGTCCCGGAGTAGCCGGTCAAACCCGTCAGGCTCTCCGTGGTATTCGCCATCACCAGGATGTGCCCATTGGGCAGGGGCACAAAGTCATGCGTAAAGTAGTCCAGCGTGATCCCATACCCTGCCGCCGCCATCTCTGTGTTCAGGGTCGCCATGCTCAGCTCTCGCAGCGTGTCGCCCGCCAGATCAATCTCCCGCAACACATCGGTCCCTGTCGGTCCTACCGGGTACGAGTTCGGCGCAATGTACATCATGATGTTGCCATTGGCCTCTAACTTGGCCGGGTACACGAAGGGAGTACCGGAAATCGTCGGCTTGTACGCCCAGATCGTGTTCCCTTGCAGGTCGGTCGCAATCAGGCTCGTCGGGATACTGCCGACGATAGGGTCCATCAGCTCAATCCCCGGCTGGGGCGTTCCCGTCCCCGTCGTCACCGGGAAGCTCGCCGGAATCCCCGCCGGCAAGGCCCCCGAAGCGAATGTATGGTCCACGTCCACCGCGGTCTGACCATCCGTCAGCGTCACGTTGGCCCGCATGTGATAGGTCGTATTCGGCAGCATCCCGGCCACGAACACGCTCGTCGCTCCGCCCGTGGTGGTCACCGTGCTGGTCGTATATCCATACGTTGTGCTCTGGCCAAAGGAGACGTTCCACGTCCCCGCAAACGGCATCGTCAACGTATACTCGGCCACCATCGTATTCGCCGTCGTCGTCACCGCGCCCGTGATGCTCCCTGACGTTCCCGTCACCGTCACCGTCTCCCCTGTGCCAGCCAACGCCGGAGCCAGCCCCAGATTCACCGTCGCCGTCTGCTGCGCCGGGAACGACGCCACCGTTGGGGCATACGTCACCACTACATCGCAGGTCGCTCCCACCGCCAGCGCTCCGCTACATCCCCCGCTCCCCAGCACAAAGCTGCTGTTCCCGCTCAGCGTGGGCGCCAGCGTCAACGCTACATTCCCGGTATTTGTCACCACCGAGGCCGTCTGCGTCTGCGACCCGCCCACCAACGCATCTCCAAACCCGTAGGTGCTCGAGCTCAGGCTCACCGCGGGCACTCCCGGCGTCCCGGTTACCTGCACTGTCTCCGGCACCGCCGGCGACAGCCCCACTATGCCGATGTCGACGGTCGCCGACTCTGGCGCGGGGCTCGACCCCGCCGGCGGCGCATAGGCCACATCCACATTGCAGCTCTCGCCGGGCGCCAGCGTCGGGCCGCAGCCGCCGCTCTCCAGCGTGAAGTCCTTCCCCCCGCTGATGGTCGGCCTAAGCACCAGCGCCAGGTTTCCCGTGTTATGCAGCACAGCCACCGTCTGGGCGGAGAGAGTCCCCACCAGCGTGACTCCAAAGTCATACGAGGCCGCACTCAGGCTGAAGCTGGAACTGGTCGGGTTCGAGCTGCCGCATCCCATCAGCGGCAGCAAGCAGGCAGAGAACAGGGCAGCAGCGACAAAAAGACGCTTCATGGAGAACTCCAGTCAGAGAGGGAGGTACCGCAAGCCAGGCCTGGGAGACCTAAAGTTCTTCAGTGACAAAAGGGGTTTTCTGGATGGAAAGCATTTTGGGGAACTTATTAAAGAATCCTAATGCACAGCTTGCCGAACGCCAACGCGTTTTTCCACCGGCCCTCGTCCTGCGGAGCACAACCCCGCAAAGGCAGCCCGGGCTGCGGGCGCCCATGGAATCCTGAAGGGCCTGGTTTTTCACCGCGCAGCGCTACGATCCGGAACTCTTTCAAATTTCTAAGATTGAGGAGGCAACCTCTCGGCACAGTCCGTGAGGCGCAGGCCCGGGTTACTTCTTCTCCGCCGGCAGGTAGCGGACCACGTACAACGTCCCGGGGGAAGATGCCAGCCAGCGCGAGTAGTGGACCGGAGCAAACGGAGCCGGCCCGTAGCACGCGTTGGGGTCAAAGGAGACGCCGTAGATTGGCCGGACGTGCGGGGTGCGGCCGAACCAGAACATGGG
This sequence comes from Granulicella sp., assembly GCA_027335345.1. Taxonomy (GTDB): domain Bacteria; phylum Acidobacteriota; class Terriglobia; order Terriglobales; family Acidobacteriaceae; genus Granulicella. The sequence goes on from DAHWOF010000196.1 coordinate 13,269, forward strand.
GCACGAGTCGGAGGGGAGCGGAGCCACGGGAACGTAGGCGCCGGACGGCGCCGCGATTCGCGGGTCGTTGATATGGTCCGAATGCCGCAGCTCGACCATAAAGTTGTACTCCCAGCCGTTATCCACCCGAGTGTCCGGGATGCCATGGGCGCGCAGCTCGTCAGCAAGCTTTGCGCGGGCACGGTAGAACGAAAACATATTGTGGGTTATTGCGATGCTGTAGACCGCCCAGATCGCAATCAGAAGCAGAGTTGCCGGCGGCATCCGGCCTCGAATCCGCTCCTGATAAATGAGGACCAACCACGGTAGCGCGACGGCCAGCAACTCGAGCAGGTATCGGTCAAAGATTCCATAAACAGAGGCAGCTCGCGGGATAAGAAGGAGGCAATAAATTGCTACGAAGGGACCAACAAGAACGCGGAGCTCTCTCCACGGAGGAGCTTGAGTGTTGCCCGTCTCGGGACGGATGGGGCGGGGCTCAAGCAACGACACGATGAGGCCAAGCAGCCCCCCCAGCGAGGCAATCGTGAGCACCACACGCGTACCGGTATGGAGAAAGGCCGCAGGCGGTCCGGTCAGTAAGGCAGCCCCATATCCTCCAAAGGGGGTGAACCAGTCCCCCATGGTGGGCTCCAATAAGTGCGGAAAATGGAAGTATCCCCTCAGATGGTAACTGGCCAGAGGGACCAGGACATACGTCGCGGACGCTACCGAGACAACCTTGACGGAGCGGCGGCCACCTTTGCGCAGCTCGGGTAGAAAGAGCACCGCAATCGGGATCAGGAGGAACGGAATCTCCGCGAAGGCGCCGAGGAGGCTCGAAAAAAGGTCGAACTCCGCCCCGCGGGGCACGACCAAATGCTCCGGGATCGAATAGGGCTGGCGTTTGAGCCACTGCATGCAAACAAAGATGAAAAGCACGCCGGCAGCCGTCACAACCGCGCCTGCTGCCAGGATCTTGTGACGTGCGCGCCACCCCCCGCGCGAGCCGAGCAGGTACAGCGCCGAGGGCGCCATCACCAGAATGCCCAGCCATGCTATCTGGCGTGAGGTCCCGAAGACGGCATTCGTCACCACGGAAAAACAGAGCCACGCGATCGTCGCGCTTTCGGCGGATGCATGTAGGGCGCGCAGACAACCGTAGAGGCAGAGCACCACGGCGCAGAGACCCATAGCATCGGTCATGAAAGTGACTGAGAGCTCCAGATAGAGCGGCGAGAGTACGAAGGCTAGCGTTCCCAACGTGGCGTTCCGCTCATTCACTCCGGCCAGCACCAGGGTGCGTTGCAGGAAGAACGCCGTCAGCAACGCCACCATCAAGGTGCTCATGCGCACTGCCGTGAAAGAAGCGCCGAAGAGCTTGATAAAGGCTGCGCCTAGATAGAGCTGGCAGCCCAGCATGGCGGTGGCCCAGCCATTGAAGACAATGTGGCCGGTTCTGGCCAGATGCTGCGCCATCAGGAAATAGGGGCCCTCGTCGCAGATGCCCATGTCGGCATAGGGGCGGCTGATCAGCGCGCAGGCCAATACAGCAAAGGCGCAAAACAGGGCTGGAAGGCGAAACCTGCGGACAAGTTGCAAAGAGCCTCCGGACGAGGGTTGTCGGTTTTGCCCGCGGATCTCAGCAAGGGCCGAGCGCGGTGCTTCTGGTGAGTGCGGATTCAGAGTAGCAGAGCACGGCTACTGTTTCGCCGGAGGCAGATAGCGGACGACGTAGAGAGTTCCGGGCGTGCGGTAGGGCCAGCGCGAGAAGTGCACCGGAGAAAACGGCGCGGGCCCGTAGCACGCGTTGGGGTCAAAGGAGACCCCGTAAAGAGGATGCAGGTGCGGGACGTAGAAGTAGAAGCCATCCTTTGCCC
>DAHWOF010000200.1 GCA_027335345.1 Granulicella sp.
CTTTCTCGTGCGACTTGCATGTGTTAGGCACGCCGCCAGCGTTGATTCTGAGCCAGGATCAAACTCTCGTTTAATCTTGGTTGGCTCTTACCTGCCAGGACGGAGGTCCGCAGGTTCGAGCGCCTCCACTCGCTCGAAAAGGAGTGGAGGTTAATTCGTGTGAGAATGACACAACCAAACTTCAAGTCATCTCACGACTGGCACGTTCAACTATGTTGTCAAAGATCCTGACTACTCTCGCCTAAGCGGGTAGTTTTGGATCAAGGACCAACGTCGGGCTTGGCCTCGACTTTGTGTCCTCGAACTTGATTGCGCTGTTGGAGCTGCTTGGCAGCCAGGGCCGCTGGACCGAAGCCGTGTACTCACTGACCTGGTTGCAGCATTTTGCGCGAACTTTTTAATGTTATCGAAAGCGATAGGTGAATGTCAAGCGACCTTTCATTTTTCTTGGCGAGGCTCAGCGGGGATCTCGTAGCAGACCCTGGGAACCCGTCAGCGTAAACCTGGGAATGCAAAGGAATGCAAAATTTACCCTCCGACACAGGAGCGGATCGCACTGCTCGCTCTTGCACAGAAACATCGTGTCGCTTCGTACCCAGGAGGATCCACGGAGCGCACCTGCAGAGCGACCACAACAGCACAAATTATCAAATCAACCATTCGCCTCCTTAATCGAGGCACGAAGCGCTAAGCTTCCTCTTTCCTTCGGCTTACGCCTTAGGATCTTGGTTTGCAGTGACTTGGGCTTGGTGCGGTCGGCTCAACAAGCTCGAATGCCGCGTTCAAACGCTTGGACTGCGCTCCGACTTGCCTTTTCTGCCCATTGTCTAATTCTGGGCGCTAGGGCGCGAAGCTTCTAACTGCCAATTCAGGGTACCGCATCGGGTTGCTGTACGCAACTTTTGAACTGGACCGTCGCGGGATCCATCCCCGTCAACTCTCTGAGAGTATCAAGATGCCGACCAGGATGCAACCCTCGAGACCATCAAAGAGCTGTGGAACGCAGTGGAAAAGAGGCGCCTGCGGCCCCTTAGCTCCCTGTCGATGAGGTCTCCGGGGGGGGGAGGGCATCGGCGTCGTCTTTCCACCCCGGCAGGCAAGACTGCTTGGAGCCCAAGGTCGGGCAAAGCACCCGTAGAGATCGCGGTATCGGGTTAGATCTCCTCGGAAAAAGCTTGGCGCCGTCAGCCTGCTGTTGACCCTGCACTTTGCCTCTCCATCTTCTGGAGCTGCTCCCACACCACATCAACCTGCCGCTCCAAAGCATCCACATCGCCATCGTTGTGCAAGAGGATACCATCGCTTGGGCAGGGGGTCTGGTGTTGAATCTGCAGCCTCCGCCAGGCATCCGCAGACAGAGCCGCTCGCTCTTCGCCAGTGAGCGTTCGCTCGGCGGCGATTCTTCCGATGAACCGCTCCATCTTCACTTCGTCGGGAGCCGTCACAATCAGTACCGTGTGAAACCGGCTGCGCCAGCCGCCTCTTGACCCATACTGGGTGGAAAAGATCAGCGCCGACTCCACCACCACGATGGCATGCGGCGTGACTCTGGCCAGTTCTGCCATCTGCACGGCTTGCTCGTCAATGACCGCCGGGTGGACGATGGCGTTCAATTCCTCCACACGCGGCCGCTGAGCATCAAAGGCCAGGGCCGCCAACCGCTTGCGATCGAGCGTTCCATCGGCGGAGAGGACCTCCTGGCCAAAGGCCGCGACAATCTTTGCAAAGGCCGGCTGCCCGGGCTGCATGAGTGCACGGCCCATCTCGTCAGAGGACAAAACCGCGGCGCCGCGTTCGGAGAGCATGCGCGCCACGGTTGACTTCCCACTGCCGAGCTCGCCGGTAAGCCCTACGCGCAACATGCTGGCTCAGCCCCTCCGCAGCTCTGCAGCCTTGACCGTGTTTGCCATCAGCATGGCGATGGTCAAGGCGCCCACTCCGCCTGGGACTGGAGTGTAGGCTGCCGAGACTGCGAACGCAGCGGGATGAACATCCCCGACCAACGTCGATCCACGCTTGGCGAAACTGGCATGGCGCGCCTCATCCCCAGGGAAGAAGCGCTCCAGATCCTCTGCGGTGACGATGCGGTTGATTCCGACATCGATCACAGTTGCACCCGATCGAACCATCTCGGGGGTCACGAATCCTGGCCGCCCGATGGCTGCGATCAGAATGTCAGCCTCGCGCGTAATGGCCTCCAGATCCTTGGTCTGCGAGTGGCAAACCGTAACCGTCGCGGAGGCGTTCACCAGCATCACCGCCAAAGGCTTGCCCACAATGTTGGAACGCCCGATCACAACCGCCCGCTTGCCACGCACCGCAATGTCACTGCGGTGCAGCACTTCCATGATTCCGGCCGGGGTGCAAGGCGCAAGCACCTTCTCCACGGGAGACCCGTTCAGCAACCTGCCGGCATTGATGGGATGGAAACCATCCACATCCTTCTGGGGCGCAATCGCCTCCAAAAGGCGCGTGGTATCCACATGCTTCGGCAGGGGAAGTTGAATCAGGATGCCGTCAATCTCGTCCCTGGCGTTGAGTGAAGCCACAAGTTCCAGGAGTTCGTCGGTGGTCGCGGTGGCCGGGGGCGTATGCAGCTCGGAGTAAATTCCCAGCTCCCCGCAGGTCTTCACCTTGCTTCGTACATAGATTTGGGAGGCGGGCGCCTCGCCCACCAGGATGACGGCCAAGCCGGGAACATGACCACGGGTGCGAGCGGAGTTCACCCGCTCGACGAGTTCTGATTTGATCTGCGCGGCAATCGCTATGCCATCAAGGATCCGCGGAACGCTGGAGATGAGAGTAGAACACATGTCAACAGGATATCGCGGCCGTCAGAAGCCGGAGAAGAATCGCAGCTCCCCATGGGCCGAAGAACGGCCACAAGCGTCCTCCCAGTCTGCTAAATGAGCTTCGCGAAGGCGCAAGGTCCCTATTTACTTTGCATCCAGGAGATTGAAGATCGGCAGAAGAGAAGATCCCGCAGGAAGAAATCATGGCGCGGCTAGCAACTTCTTCCGCAAGAAAAGGTTCCAATAGAGTAGGGGCGAGTGGGCCACTCTCGCCGGCCATTGGAGGTTGCCAGATGAATCCATTCGAAGACAACCCGAACTGCGTCGAGCGCTTTACACCCACGGATCTGCTGCGGCTGCGCAGCGAGCTATTGCAGTCGAGCGTTGACTCCTTCCAGGCTGCCGAAATCGTAGCCGGCTTTCTCAGCGGCCGCGGATATGGCGTCTCCCATCAGGAGGCGCGCGCCGTCGCTTCGCGTATCGAGGTCCCAGGCTGCACGGTGGAGTCCATCCAGCGCGAGCTTGAACGTGTCGCCTACGTCATGTAGTTTCGTTGTCGCGGCCCTGATGCCACGCCATCTTTCTCCTTGCTACAAAGGCCTTCGGCCAGCATGCAACGTTGGAGCATCGGACAGAATGGTGTGAACCGGCCAGGGTCGCCATCTGTGGAGGGATGCTGACTCGGCAAGGTGCGAGAAGCTGCGACCATGCAATCAGCCGGTCGGAGAGCCAAGACTGGCAGACCGCCGTCCCCCTCTGCGGAGCAACCTTCACTGATGCGGCTGGAGGTGCATTTTGAGGAAGTCGAGATAGATGTTCCAGTCGGAGGGCACCATGCCGTGCCCTCCTTCATGCATGTAGTAAGAGAGGTCATGCAGGATCGGCTGTTTCGCTGCCGGCCAAACAGTCGTATCGAGTGGATCCTTCCCCAGCAGCCGATACACCGGACCAGCCGCAACCTCAGCCAGAAACTCCCCCTTCGGATCGGACCAGTAATCCGTGCTTCCGGTCTGCAAGAGAAGAGGACGCGGAGCGATGAGAGCGATCAACATATTCGCATCCATCGGAGCGCGATCGGGAAATCCAGCCCATTTGGCGTAGTTCACAGCGAACTGATACGGAAATCGTGTAGGTGCGGTGAGAAGTGCTATGGTTTCGCCGTAGTTCCGGTGGCTCAAGTCCGCTCCACCTTCGCCGGAGCAACTGGCAATCACCGCAGCAAAGCGCGGATCGCTCGCCCCTGCCCACAGCACCGTCTTGCCCAGACGCGATACGCCGTGGATCGCCACCCTGTTCGCATCCACGGAGGGATCCGTCTCCAGATAATCCTCAACACGGCTCATGCCCCACGCCCACGCAGCGATGGAACCCCAGTCCTCCGGCCCACGCACGGTCTGTCCGGGCTTGAGGCGCCAAGCGCGAATTCCATGGGAGAAGCCCGCCGCGTAGTCTGGATCGACATCGCCGTAGTAATACGTTGCATAACCGAAACCAGCATTGAGAAGCGGAAGGATGTTGGTCGGACGAAAGAAGCGACTCATTGCCGCAGGCACAGGTATGCGAGTGTTGGTCTTGGGACTCCAGATCGTCTCTGGCGTAATGCCCGGGTCGTCCACCGCGCTGGACACCGCGGTGAAGCTGATACTGAAGAAGACCGGCACAGGCTTCTTTGCGGCGGTCGGCGTGTAAAGCAGCAGATGAATGACCGGCGCGGCTGGATCCTTGAGCAGGTGGATGGTGATCTGCTTGCGGAGGGCCTGTCCGCCAAGAGCCGGCGTTCCTTTGTCAGTGATTTCGAACCACTCATCCGCCGGCCGCCCGGGGGCGCGACCGAACTGTTGTGTCTCGAAGATCTTCAAAATCTGCGGGCGCCGCTCTTTGAACCAGGTTTTGGCGCTTCGCACAGGCTCGCCATTGTTCAGCACCAAGGGATTGGTCAGCGTGTACGTTCCCACCTTCGCTTCGTCGTAGTTCACGGGAATGCCGGCAACGATCGCCGGCGGTGGCTGGGCAGCAGCTTTGTGCCCGGCAGTCGAAGCTCCCTGCGCCCAAGACGCCAAAGGAGAGATAGAGAAGATCGTCAGCAGCAAGATCGTCTTCAACGGCATGGCTAGACTCCAAACCCAGCAGCTTCTCGAACGAAATAAATTGTCAGCCGAAACGTTAATGGGAGTGACCGAATGGTGTCAAGCCAAGCCACAACGGCCGAGCCACAACAGGTGGAATCGTACCGCCTCATCCATCCCTGCATCTCCTCAAGAGATGACCGGGTTATGACCGCGGTTTGAGACGCAGGTACATCGCATGAGCTTGTCCCTGGAACGCGTAGCTCTCAGCAGCGTAAAAGCGCTGCGAACGGACCAAAGAAGACGGCGCTGAAAGAGCAGAGGCCTTCCAGCTTGAGCGCCTGCAGAAGATGCCGCACATCGTGGAGTCAAGCCAGGGGGCTTCTCAGGCGGCTCCCAAGCTCGGGACTGTGGAACTGACATCAGCGAACTGGGTAAAACTCCATCAGGTCATAGGATCAGGCCACAGAGCTTCAAGGTAAAAGTAGAGCGCACGATTCAGGTTGGTGACCGAAAAGATGAAGTGATCCCGGCTGGGGCCCAATACCAGAGCCTGCACCGGCGCAGCGCAGAGGCAGGCGCGACGAGCAACGGCTCCGGCAGCTTCCTCGCAGCAGCTTCAGGGTGGAAGGGAGCCCCCAACAGGAAGTCCGTAGCGCTCTTCCCCCCAGCAGGAGAACCTGCTGGGGGTTCGGGAAATGCATACCACCTACTCGAAGCCGAGTTCACTCAGAATCTTCGGATTGGGATCGTCTACATCCAGCAGATTGTGGCAAGCGGAGCAGTCGTTGGTGATCATCTGGCCGCCCTTGGAGGTGTGGTTGCCATCATGGCAGCGGAAGCAACCTGGATAGTTGGTGTGGCCGATGTTGTCGGGATACGTGCCCCAGGTGACATGCATATTCGGAAAGACGTTCCGGTCATAGATCTTGATCAGAGCCTGCGCCGCCTGTTCCACCTGCGCACTCTGACTGCTCCACACCGCAGGGTACTGGGTGCGGTAGTAGGTTTCAAGGCCGTCCTTGATCTTCACCCCAGCTTCGGCCTGCGAGGAGTACTTGGTCTTCAGTAACACCAGGCCCTCTTTGTGAACAAAAGGAAGGGCGGCGCTGGGAATGCCGGAGGTCATCGCCTCGTTCAGCGCATCCCGAGGGGTCTGGAAGGAGTGCGCCGCCATGGTATGGCAGTCCATGCAGTCCATCACGCGACGAACGCCCTTGACCGGACCCTTCCAGGTCGAGTCAACATACTCGGTTTCGGCGCCGTTGGGACCCGGTGCGTAGACCGCGATGATCTTCTGGAAGGTGTTGTCCGTAGCCACGTACTCGATGTGATTGAGATGATGGCCGTGGATGCCGCTGAGGTGCGAAAGGGAGTCGACTCCGCCAAGTTGCAGGACCAGAATGGTCTTGGTCATGTCATTCTTCTCGTCGTCGGAGAACTCCGTTTTGACCAGCAACCTGTCGCCCAGAAAGCGCGTGGGATTGTGGCACTCCTCGCAGGTGGCTCGCGCCGGCCGCAACTCGGAGAGCGGAGCCCGGATGGGGCGAGGATAGGTATCGAAGGTGACGCCCACCAACTGTCTCGTGCCGGCCATCTTGGCGTTGATATAGTTTTCAAACCCGCTGCCAACATGGCACTCTACGCAGTCCACATGAGAGTGTGGAGACTGCTGATACGCCACCCATTGCGGACGCATCGGTACGTGGCAGGCGGTGCCGCAGAAGGACGGGCTATCCATGTAGGAGACGCCACGGTAGCTGGCGATGCCGATGATGACGAAGTTGATGAAGGTGGCCACCACGACAAAGTTGAGCGCATGGCGAAACATCGGCTCGTTGAGGTCAATGTCCGGATAGATCGAGGGCAGCTTACCCGTTGTCACCAGCTTCCTGCGCTGTATCGCGATTCCGATCGGAATGACGATGAGTCCCGCGAGGAAGATCGCGGGAAGGAAGAGAAACAGAACCAGGCCGACGTACGGATTTCTGGATCCCGCGTGGCCCAGGATATTCACGGCCCAGAACCCGATCAAAACAAAGGCGGCCGCGGATGCCGCCGCGCCGCCAATCAAGCTGAGCGGGTTCTTTCCCAGGAAGAAAAAGGGTTGGAGCCAATGCTTTTTGATGTGTTCGAAAAGGGACACGGATCGGACCTCGTCGCTGGATTTTCGTTCTTACCGAACCATGCTCGCGCCATTCCACGCAAGACTTGCTCGTCCGAATATCCAGTTCCGATCGTCGCGCAAAGGGCCTACTCCCGGATATACGCACTCACTGACAATATCAGTAACACAATCCCGGCGGCGACAACTGTGAAGCCGATCACTTTGCTGGCCTTGAGCAGCGATCTCTCCGGCTTGCAGGCAAGTTTCTCCTCCAATCTGCCCTCGGCCTTCAAGCGCTGATACTCCTCGGCGTGCCTGTGTTGGAACTCTTCTTCCGACTGGACGCCGGTGAAGATCGTCGTATCCATGGGGAAGTTGTCCGGGCGCAGATGCCCGTTGATGAAGTGAATGGAGAAGATGAAGGTGGCAGCGAGCACGGCCTCCTCACCATGGACGATCTGGACCGCATTCAGCGCCCAGCCAGGCAGAAACCTGCCGAAGAAGGGCCCGAACCACATCACATAGCCGGAGAACCCGATGATGATCATCCCCCAGAAAACGGCCCAATAATCAAACTTCTCCCAGTAGGCGTAACGTTCCAGACGGGGCTTGCTGCCGAGCCCCAGGAACCAGCGGAAGTTTCCGAGCATGTCCTTGAGGTCCTTCAGGTTGGGGACCATCGAGTCCGGGCCCCAAAGCAATCCCGTCTGTTTCTTGACCACAATGCGGAACGCGATATTTCCAATGTGATACAGAAATTCCAGGGTGAGGATCACCGCACAGAACTTGTGAATGAACAAGATGGCCCCAAATCCGCCGATGGCCAGCGCAAAGTGCTGCGCCCACGCGTTGGCGCTGAACAAGATCGTGAGTCCGGTCGCAGCCAAGCCAAGAAAAGTGGAGAACATGATGACGTGCATCCAGCGCTGCATCGGCGTGAAGCGTACAAAGTACCGCTCCGTCTCTGGGTTGGCCTCCGCCGAACCTCCGGCCGCTGCCTGGGTTTGCGACGGGTTGCCTTCAATCCGAATCGACTGGTCCTTCATCATCTTCCTCCTTTTGCAGATAAGCTCTGGACCTTTTCCACCAGCGAACGGATCAGCCAAAGCACGCTATGGAGCACAAAGAACGTCATCACGCAGGTGATCAGCAGAACCATGAACAAGCGAATGGAATAGAGGATGGGGAACTTGCGGAAGTTGCGCGGATTCGCATGGGGTTCATACTTCACAAAGCCCGCATTCGCTCCCGCATGACAGCGCCCGCAGGTCTTCACGAGATTGGCCCGGTTGACCGGGGAACGTGGATCGGATGCCGGCAGGATGCCATGTTCGCCATGACAGTCCGAGCAGCGCGCAATGTCGATGTAACTTCCCAGGGAACTGACCTTGGAGTGAAAGGTATCGCGATAGGTCGTCAACTGACGCTGGTGGCAGTTGCCGCAGACATGCGTGGACTCCGCCATGGTAGGAGCGGAGATCGCGTGCGCGGTGTGACAGGCGGTACACACTGGAGCCTGCGGGTTGCCTTGGACCATGGCCTGACCGTGGATACCGGCCATATACTTCGCAAGAATGCCTGCATGGCAGCTCCCACAGGTCTTGGGAATGTTGGTTCGATAGGTGGGGCTGTGCGGGTCTTTATGGCTCAGAATGTGATGATCGCCATGGCAACTGCTGCAGTTGGCCGCGACCAGCAGACCCTCCTTGCTGAGCGCAAATCCATGAATCGAGTCCACATACTGCGGGTAAACATTGGAGAGATGGTGTTGCTTGGCCATGGACGCGTTGCCGTGACATCTGCCGCAGGTTGCCGGAATATTCAGGGGATAGACTGCGGACTTGGGGCTGTCCTTGGACACAATGGCGTGGGCGTTGCCATGGCACGCGGTACACGGCTGACGGGAGGCATGTTCATGGACGCTGCCGACCAAGGCGCTGGCCTGCTCGGAATGGCAGTTGGCGCAGTTAACCGGCGCCGGGTGGTCCGGATGGGGGTAACCATGGATGTCGGCATGACAGGCGCTACAACCGAGGCTGCCATGGACGCTGGCATGGAACAGATTGGCGTCCACGCCCACGTTGTGTCCCGCAGCATCCTGCATCGTCAGGTCGCCATGGCAGGAGAGGCAGTCGGTCTGCGCTTGCAGACGCGGCCAACAGAACAACAGAAGCAGCAGTAACGTACATGCAACCACCATGGATGGCCCAGCAGGTTGGAAGCTGCGAGTGGCCTGCAGAGCGCTGGTCCAGGCAGGAGATCGAACCAAAGCGAGCTTTGCGCCGTCAAGCGGAGCCGTGGCGGTCTTGGGCGCCGTAGCCGTCCTGGGCGCCGTGGCTGGTCGGAGGGGGACCGTTGAACCACCCCGGGCTTTTGGCCCAGAGTGGCGTGCGGGGAAGAGAGGTAAGTCCTGCCCCAAGGGGTAATGACTTTGAGGATCACGAGGCGGGAGGGTTCTCGAGGTGTGTGAGTCTTCTACGTGAAAGCTACTCGATGGCTGCTTGATACGAGCGGAAGAGGGGGCCGCCCCCTCTTCCCGGAGCCTACCCAACGGTGACATGACTTGCCTCTTTCAGGTTGTCACTTCTGCAACGTTCGAATGTACTCCACGGCTGCCTTGATCTGAGCGGCCGAAAGTTTGCCCCCATAGGAGGGCATGTTGCCCTTGCCATTCGTCACGGCAGCGATCAGGGATGCCGTGGGCGCCTTCTTCAACTCCGGCGAGTTGAAGGGTATCGCCCTCATGGACTTACCAGCCATCGTGGGCTGGCCGTTGGCGCCGTGGCACATTTGGCACTTCGAGGCGTAGATCGCAGCACCCGAGGTCTGTGCAAAGGCTGGTGAGACGGAAATCGCCAGAATGGAAGCTGCTGCGAGGGTCAGAATACGATTCATGATTGCTCCTTGTGACTTGATTGTGGACTGCTACCTGGGCGACACGAGGAAGCTGCACCCATCTAGCGTTTCCATACTAACGGATACAATCACACGACACATGGTTGTACTGAGCGGTCTCCGCCTTGAAGTTCACTCTGGCTAAAGGGGGTTACTTCAGGGTTTTGATGTACGCTACAACGGCTTTCATCTGGGCATCCGTAAGCTTGCCGGCATAGGCGGGCATACGTGGGCTGATGCCCTTCCTGGTAATGGCGATCAAGCTTGCCGCGGAGGCGTTGGGGCTGAACGCGGGAACCTTCATGGCCTTGTTTCCGCTTCCATCCGCCATATGGCACATCTGGCACTTGCTCTTGTAGATCGCGGCGCCGTTCTGGGCCAGCATGGGGGTGGCTGCGGATATGACGAGGAGGAAGACTGCGAATTTTACTCGATTGGGTTTCACTGGATTCTCCTACTGCTTCTGCAAGCTAGAGATTGCACCGGTTAACTTCATTGACTTGTGCAGCAGTCCGCCGCCCCGCCAAGGCCTGGACACGGCCCTCGCCCTGGGCGGTCTCCCGCCAACAGATCTGCAATGGACTCCTTTACAACAGCCGGGGGCAGGCAAGACGGAGCCTCGATCGTCTTCCCAGCGGGAGAACTTCCTGCGCCGTCCTGTTCACGACACATCAGGCGCTTCGGGCTATACGCCCAAGCAAGGGAACCTCCCGCAGCGTCAGGCATGACAGCCAATGCACCCGAACTGACCATCGCAACGTACCGTGCTGACCCGCAAGACCTTTGCCACATAGCGGTTCCACCCTAATCCCAGCGAACTGAAGTCTCCGGCCTCCGGAGCTGTTTCGCCGCCTGCGCTTTCTCTGGGAAAACCTTAGTCCCGCCCATGGGAGCAACCAGTGATTTTCATCACAAAATGAAACTTTCGACGCGAGCGCCCAGGAGCACGATCTTGCGGTTCCGTTCTATTTCATAGATTCCAAGATACTTATCGCTCTACAAAGAGAAGCCGGAAAACATTGATATTCGACCATACTGATCGATTATCAGCTTATGTGATGCCGATCACAGCAGCATGTTCAGGCTTGGCATTTCATTGTGATATCAGGACGTTCCGGTCGAAGGCACAGACCGGCCAGGCCGCGAAAGGGCTTCGACGCGACCGAGCGTTGTGGACAAGGAAAGGGAATCGCTATGTCGGATAGGCTCTCGGAACAGGCGTGGTTGCGGGTGCTGCCCCGGACCGTTGCTTCTGCCGCTGTGCGCCGTCCGGGCACAGGTTGCGGCCCGCACTTTGAGGAAGCCGAATGGAAGACACGCTGCGGCTATCGCGGAAGCTGGGCAGAACAGAGCGTCGTCGCCAGGTTGGCGAGGAACAGAACGCCAAAGGCAACCAGAATGACCACAACGCCGCCAACTGTCAACCGTTCCCAAAGATCTGAGTGCCCGCCGGTAAGCAACTCCCGTTTTGCCGCCATGGATCTTGTCCTCATGACCTACTCTACAGAGGCTGGCGGCAATTGCAGTGACCATTGTCACAAACCTATCTCGACTCGGACCCTGCCGCCCTCACGTATAGATCGAGATCAAAACATCCCCACCATGACTTCGCTTTTGTCTTTCTTCAGAGAGAGGGCTTTTCGATGACGTATCTCCATCCCCACATGAACTCCGGCTGCAAAAACTGTTCTGACCGCTCCTTGCGTATCCTGTGCGACCTCTCCGGGCAAGCTCGCTTTGAATTCGAAGCCCTTGGCATGCAAATGCGCCTGCCCAAGCGCTCCGTCATCTTTCAGGAAGATGATATCTGCGACGCGGCAACCATCATTTGCATGGGACAGGTCAAGTTGTCCTGCACCTCGCGTGAGGGCAAGACGCATATTCTCAGAATTGCCGTTCCCGGGGACCTGCTGGGGCTGGGCGCCGCAATCTCTGGAACGCACTATGAGTTGACCGCGGAGACCATTGAACCCTGCGTGGTGAAGAAGATCCGCCGCAGCGAGTTGCTGGCCTTCCTGGAAAAATATGGGCAAGCGAGCATGCTGGCGGCAAAGGCGCTCTCCGAGGAGTACAAATCGGCGTTCTTTGATGCCCGCAGGCTGGCGCTCTCCGGCTCGACGGCCGGCAGGCTGGCCGGCGTTTTGCTGGACTGGGGACGAGCTGCCGCCGGACGGAACGGGACAGACATGCGCTTCACCATGGCGTTGACGCATGAGGAACTCGCCAATCTGGCTGGGACATCGCGAGAGACGGTCACGCGCGCCTTGGGAAGGTTTCAGAAAGACGGCTTGATAGAGGTTCATGGCTCTTCGTTTCGCGTCCTCTCGCCGCTGGGGTTGGAAAGCCTGGCGACCTAAGAGTTTTTGAAAATGAGCCGAAGCAACCAGCGAGGCGTTGCAAGTTGTGTAACGGCAAACGGGCATAAGCAATGGCTTGAGGTAGCTTCTTATTGCTTTTGCCGCGCAGATGGATCTCCCGGAGCGGGCTTGCTGCAGCGCTTTCCTCGGGGATAAGCCCAGAAAGGTTGAAGCGCCGGGGTAGACCCGCACGGAAGAATCGCTGGCCCAAACGCTGTCTTAAACAAACTCCCGGCAACCACGCCATCGCCGCTCAGGCCGGCCGGCATCGAGTAAGTGAGAACACGCTGGGAAGCCACCAGCGCGGAGGACCCGAACACGGCGCGGACATCGGCGGCGTTCGATGGATAGGAGTAGCCTCCAGGCCGGAACCCTCCTTCTCTACCCACTCGCCTCTCTACCCATTCAGGAGCCGCGCCGCAGGAAGATGAGCTTCCCTGTGACAAACGTCACCGTCATTTCTCTTCAAACAGAATTCAATCAAGCAAAACATCGCAGGGCGGAACTCCTTCGAGTGGCCGCACATGAGGCGGCCTCCCATTTCTCCCTACGTTCTCCCTATCAGGGGCCGGCGGCGATGCATCGGCGACGCATAGAAGCCGACTGAAGGAGACCGGGCTTTATGCAGGATCATTCAAGCGCTACGCCATCCCCCTTTCGCAGGGTGCTGTTGGCCACAAATTTCGGCGAGGGGTCCGAAGAAGTTCTGCACGCAGCCCTGCAACTCTGCCAGAGGAGCGATGCAAGTCTCCGGATTCTGCATGTCTCGAGGCCGCATCCGCAAGTGGAGTTGCAGCACGGCCAGACCGCCAGCCTCCTCGCGCCTTTTCTCCGTTCGGGCCAGGAGGCGTCTGAACTCCTTGGCAAAGCCAGAGAACGCGCGCTCGCGCTCGGCCTGCATTGCATCATCCAGCAGGAGTCGGGAGTTCCCGCCGAGAGGATTCTGAAGGCGCTGGAGGCCGAGGAGACTGACCTGCTCATCCTCGGAACCGGGGAGCCTCACGGTTCCATTCGCAACACATTTGGACCAACCGCCGAGAAGGTGATGCTCCAAGCCCCCTGTCCCATCATGACGGTAGGGAGGGTAGCCGCCGAGACCGTTCGGACCAGCGCGCCAGATGGGCCCGTACTTTTTGCCACGGACTTTCATTCGTGCACGCGGCGGGCGATCCACCAGGCCATCGCCTACAGTGGGAGCATCCACCAGCAGCTTCATTGCGCGCACGTGCTGCCCCGAACATTACAATCCATTCATGGAGACAACCCTCTGGCCGAACTTCTGACCAATGCGCTCAAACACCTGGTGGCCACGAATAGCGCATCAGCCCGGGACACAATCTGCAAAGTGATCTACGGCAGCGAGATCTCCAATGCCATCGTGGATTACGCCCGGCAGATCCACGCCAGCGCCATCTTTCTCGGAGTGCGCAGCAACAGCATCCTTTTTTTTCAGGATCGTTTCCCCATTGCGTTCCGAATCATCGTTGAGTCGCCCTGCCCGGTCGTGACCATTGTCTGCGACTCAGAGGCCGAGCCAGAGAACGTGACCCATTCAGGCGCTTGCAGCTTCGAAGTGCCACCCTCGTTTCTGCAGTAAGACACCCACAAAGACACAGCATCCCCTGCGTCCCACTGGCTCAAGGGAGCAGAACAACTCCCGGCCAGGACGAACCTCCGTGGAAAGCCTGTTCTGTAGCTTCTGCGTGGGATGGATCTCCCGAAGCAGGCGTCCTGTGGCGTTTTCATCTCACCCCGGCGGGCAAACCTGCCGGAGGCCACGGAACTTGGGGGAAGATGCCCCTACACGTTGAGGCATAGGGTCACACTTGCACGGAAAGGCCCTCATGAACCGGTGGCTCATAATGGCAAAACGGATCGCTCGCCAACGCATCTCCTGTAGCCGCAAAGGCCCGCGCGCGAGAACCGCCGCATAGAGCGCGATACTCACATCGCCCGCACTTTCCCTTGAACTGGTTGGGATCGTGCAACGCCTGGAAGATGGGCGCGTTGCGGTAAACATCCTGGAGCTGATCGGTGCGTACGTTGCCGACCGCCAGCGGAAGGAAGCCGGCCGGGCAGATGTCGCCCTGATTCGAGATAAAGACAATCCCGTGACCGTCGCGGATGCCAAAGCCGCGATAGACGGGAGTGCGCTCGATCTCGCCGGCCGCCATGCCCGCAGCGCGCATACGGCTGAGCGCCACGCGCCGGTAAGACGGCGCTTCCGTGGTCGCCATGGCAAAGGGAGCGACCTTGGACTGGTCGTAGATCCAGTTCATCAGTTGCTCTCCGCGCTCGCTGGAGATGGGCTGCAGCACCTTGCCGCGCCCAACCTCGATCAGAAAGAACAGACTCCAGCGCATCACAGGGAAGGTCTTCAGCAACTCGTAGACAGCCGGAACATCGTCCACCGTCTCTTCCGCGACCAACGTATTCACCTGGATGGGAACGCCCAGGCTGGCTGCCGCCTTGGCGGCGGCTATGGTCCAGCCGAAGCAGCCTTCCACGCCGCGCACCGCCTCATGGCGAGTCGCTGTGGAGCCATCCAGGCTGAGGCCGAAGCTGTCAATCCCATGATCCTTGAGCCGGGAGAGCACCTCCACGGTAAGGTCCGCGGTCGCGCTGGGCGTAATGGAGGCGTTGATCCCCAACGAACGGGCCTCGTCGATCAGGTCGAAGAGATCGGCGCGGCGCAGCGGGTCGCCACCCGTGAAGACCAGGTGCGGCGTGGGGTTCTTGAACGCCGCAATCTGACGCAGCAGATTCTTCCCCTCCTCAAAGGTCAGCTCGTTGGGGTGCGGCGTGGAGACAGCCTCGGCGCGGCAGTGACGGCAGGCGAGCCCACAGGCTTGCGTCATCTCCCAATACACCAGCATCGGTTGCTCCGCATAGCTGTGATTGGAGGAGTGCTGCGGGTGAGTGTGCGGATGCCCGTGGCGGGCCGGCATGGAGGAAGGGAACGAACGGATATCCATGGTCGACATAAGTGGTTCTCCTAAGAGGTAGAGACGGCTCCCATTGCAACCGGAGCCGAACCGCACGCCGCTGGAGCGCCGGCGGGATGCGGGAGACGCTCACCGCGATGGATCTTCGCAGCGGTCTCAGCTCCGCGCTGAATGCATTCGGGTATGCCGGAGCCATGATACGCAGCGCCCGCCAGGTACAGGCCGGGATGGGTCGCCAGCCCGCGTTCGATCTCCTGGATCAGCACGCCATGGCCGACGTTATATTGGGGGACGGACTTTCTCCAGCGATAGGCGCGGGCAAGGATGGGAGTTGCCGTGATGCCCATGATCTCTGCCAGTTCCTGGCGCGCAATCTCAATCAGAGCATCCTCATCCTGTTCGGCCAGATCCTCCGCAAAGGCGCCGCCGATGAAGACCCGCAGAAGCACACTGTCCTCCGGCGCGCGATGCTTGAACTTGGTTGAAGACCAGGAGCAGGCATTGATCCTTCGCCGCTCGCTCCGGGGCACGATGAAGCCAAATCCATTCAGAGCACAGGTGACCTCACTGCGGCGAAACGCCAGCGAAACGGTCGCTGTGGAGACGTAGCGGATCTTGCGCAGATCGCCGGCCAGCGCGGGATCGAAACGCTCCAAGATCTCCGCTGTGACGTAGGCGGGTGTGGCAAAGACAACATTCTCCGCCAGCACCGAAGCGCCGCCCGCCAGGGTGACTGTGTAACCTCCGCCCTGAGCCGGGTCACCCTCCTGCGTCAACGACTGTACCGGGCAGTTCAGCCCAATCCGGCCTGGGTCGAGCCGCGAGACAAGGGCGTCGGGTAGCTGCTGGACACCGCCGCTCAGGGTGGTAAACATCGAAGTGTGGCCCGCCGGAGCCGGTTTCGAGGCCGAAGCTGCCGGTGGTGCAGACGCCTGCGCCTTCCTGCGTCTCATCATGCCCAGCACCAGGCTGCGATGCTTTGCCTCCAGCTCCAGAAACATCGGGAAGGTGCTGCGCAGACTCAGGCGGTCAGGATCTCCAGAGTGAATGCCGGCCATCAGCGGCCCCGCGATCTTCTCCAGCAACTCGGCGCCGAGGCGGCGGCGGACAAAGCTCCCCAGGCTCTCATCCGGGTCCGTCGTGTTCCTGCCGACAAAGACCTCCAGTCCCATGCGCAGCTTGCCCGGCCAGGAGATCAGGCGGGAGCGCAGAACCGGCAGAATCATCGTCGGCGCCATCAGCATCATGCCTTCCGGCATGGGGTGCAGCCTGCCCTTGCTCAGCACATAGGTCGAGGGTGTGGCTGTTTGATTGGATCCCATGAGCTGATCGCCCAGTCCCAGTTCCCGGCAAAGGTCCAGCGCAGCCCGCTTCTGAGTCAGGAAGGAGTCCGGCCCGCCTTCGACGAGAAAGCCATCGCCGACATGGGTCGTGATCTTCCCTCCCAGATGGCCGGAGCTCTCCAGAAGGAGATAGTCGGCGTCCTTGCCCTGCAGCTTCTGGAGGAAGTATGCGGTCGAAAGACCTGCGATGCCAGCACCGATGACGACTGTCCTGGGCATTACGATGTCACGCTTTCGGTAAGCATGGTTACTCCTGGGAGATGGGCGGCTGGGCTACAAACTCCTCAAGCGCCCGAGAGTTCGTCATCGCCCTTAAGGTTATCGGGGGGATCCCTGGGGTCACTGTGACTCGAATCACAGGGCTGCCTCTGCTCTGCTTGGCCTTGCCAGAGGACAGCACCCACGCCTGCATCCCAAAGGATATTTCCTCTGGAAGCAGAGCAAGGACGAGCAGCCGGCTGACGTGCTTCCGGCGGCGACAACCGTCTCGTCATCGCCTGCTATCGACCGTATGCTGGTTGGAGGAAGCGGTCAAGTCAGCTCCAGGCAAGTCTTCCCGCGGAGCCATTCAGACGCAGACCACGGGCTACCCTCCTCAGGCTGGCGCTCGATTGGAGTGTCGCTGAGGAAGAAAACACTTGCCTTTGCCGTTGTACCCGTAGACGACCAGATTAGCCCACTTTTGAACGAACTTTCCGCCGTAGTCTGTGCCCCCAGGCCTGACGGGACTGAGAGAAGGTCAAAAGAGGGTCATCTTTCACGTCGGAGACATCTGCTTGCATCTTCTGGGTCATGTAGTTGAACCATAGACTCGCCGTTACCGGCTTCTTCTGTGAAGATGCGTAGTTTACCTTCATCTGGAACATCGGTGATCCGTTGGCGGTATACGGCGCGGAAAAGGCCGAGACAC
>DAHWOF010000087.1 GCA_027335345.1 Granulicella sp.
AACCAGGAGGCGTCCGAGGCTGCCGGCCAGATCGCGCGCAAGATTGCCCCGCTGATTCTGCCCGCGCCGCCTGCGGCCACCGCCGCATCGGCCAACCCGGCTCTGGCCACGGCGCAGGCGTTCGCACCGCAACTGCAGAAGATTCTGGCCGGCCTGCAGCAGGGCAAGATCGACCGTGCGCTGTTTACGGCCGACTGTAACGGCTACTTTGATGCGGCGGCGTTGGGCGACTACAGCTCCAGCCTCTCGCCGCTGGGCTCTCTCAGCGCCGTCACCCCCTCAGCCGCCGAGCTGCGCGGCGGAATGACCTTCGGCGTCTACCGCGCCGTCTTCTCCGGCGGGACCACGGCAGTGATCACTGTCTATCTGGAGCCGGACGGCAAGATCGAGCAGCTTCTGGTCGTCGGCAAGGCCGAAAAGTAGAGCAGGCGGGCGCCTCACATCTCGGCCTCATCGAGATGTGGGTTCGCAGGATCTCTCCGTCGCCCGCTGCCATAACCTCTCCGCATCGCTCCAGGGCAAGAGTTCCACATTTGTCAAAAACCATGTGGTCAAAAACTATTTACCTCGAGACCAGCAGGCTCTAGATTGGTCTCATTTCCGCTACGCTCGTAGGCGAGCACGTATTCAGGAAAAGCCCCCTTGCGGGGGCTTTTCCTATGTGTGGCCGGATGAAAAAATCTACGATCGTTCTGGTTGACGGCGGGTTTCTCCGCAGCACGTCAAAGAGGGCGGGTCAGCGGTACGATCCAGCCTTCATTGAGAAGTTTGCTCACGCTTGCATCAGCGCCGAAGAGGAATGCCTCCGAATCCTGTATTGCGATTGCGCCCCTTTTGTGGGAGAAACCAAGAACCCCACATCCGGAACGCCCAGAGTTTTTAAGGGATCCGCAGGCTTAGAGCGTGACGATATCAAGCCCTGGGATGAGTTTGAAGTGCTCCACATTCAGCGTAGCCACGCCGAAGCCGAGATAGAGCGCGGTGGCCCCGATCACAAGGTCCTCGAAGGCGTGACGATGCTGAGGCACCCATGCACAAAGATGACGGCTTCATTCCGTCCAATTTTTAACAATTATTGAACCGACTGTTTCATTTAATTATATTGGAATCATGTCACGAACTGCGAGTGACCAGCGCCCCGAAGAACTGCTTGACGCGATTGTGGACTATATCGCAGAACACGGCCTATTCGACCTCTCACTCAGGCCGTTGGCGAAGCAGGTGGGCTCCAGCCCCAGAGTCTTGCTGTACTATTTCGGGTCGAAAGAGGAGTTGATAGCAAAGGTCTTTGCGCGGATTAGAATTCAGCAGCAGAGCTGGCTTGAAGCTGCTGAAGAATCCACCTTATCTGAAATGTGTCTCGGGATGTGGCGGCGGATGATCCGCCCAGACGTGTTGTCCTGGTTTCAGATCTTCTTCGAAGCGTACGGCCAGGCTCTGCGACGGCCCAGAGAGCATAAGAAGTTCCTCAGGAGCGTTTCGGAAGATTGGATTCATACGCTCGCGCGATCATTCGAACGGTCCGGATGCACACGTGAAGTTGCCCGGACAATGTCAACCGTTATCCTGGCAGGGTTTCGGGGCTTCATGCTCGACTATTGCGCCACTCGGGATATCAAGCGGATCCAAAAGGCGTTGGCATTCTGGGCACGCGCATTGGAAGTTCAGCTTGAATCCTATCTGGAGAAAAATCGTTGATCGTGCTCACGCGAAAGAAAATCTACGCCGGCCTTGGATTGGTGCTCGCTCTCGTCTTTCCAGCGCTTCCTGTATCCCGATGGGAGAACGAATTCAAAAACGTTCATCACCTCCTTGGGTATGAGGCGATATGGTGGGCAGTTGTCGTGGTTCTACTTATCCACGTGCGCTTTGTTGAAAGGGCGCCGCTCGCCTCGCTCGGATTCGCGCGGATCACTCTGGGCGACTTCACTGCCGGCGCGCTTGGCGGTGCGCTTACTCTAGCTGGAGTTGCAGCCATCTTTCTCGCAGTCTTTCCTCTGTTCCACATCCACGAGGGACGCCAACTGGATCAACTGAAATCTGCGCCCCTCTGGTGGAGATTGATCTCAGTCGCCCGTGCGGCTGTCGGCGAGGAGGTCTTGTTTCGAGGTTATGCGATCAGCCGACTTCACGAACTCTCCGGCAGCGCGTTTGTGGCCATCTGTCTCTCTTGGGCGATCTTCACCCTCGAACACGTTGGCATTTGGGGTTGGGGCCATATGTTGATTGCAGGCTTTGGAGGCGCGGCGCTGACATTGCTTTTTGTATGGCGGAACAACCTGTGGGTCTCAATCATCGCTCACGCCCTCATGGACGGGGCTACCGTATTGTCCTGATTGGTGGCGATAAAGTCCCACCGCAACCGTGAGGAGCGGATGAAGGAGAAATGCTAATGGAAAGAAGCCTTAGAAGCACCACACTCGTTCTGAAATGCGAGACTGGTTGCAGGAAGATCGCCTCGCGGCTGTGGCTGGAGGCGCTCCTCTGGAGTTAGCCATCTGGTTTTACAACCATCGCGCCTCGCCCGAGAACCTCATCAAGGAAGCCAATAACGATGCCGGCCTGACCACGCATGGTTCGAACCGCTGGATGACAAACGACAACTGGCTCCATATCGCCATGCTGACCTAGAACCTGAATTGTTGGCTGCAACTGTTCCATCGTGAGCAGAAGGCTACGCTGGAGACCATCAAGCACACCACCCTGGCCGCGGCGCGGCTGCGCTTTTTGTTTTTCCCCGCGCGCAACTGGCGTCGTGCCGCACGCGTGGGCGTCAGCTACGCTGGTCACTATCAGGAGAGAAAGATGCCTTTCAGCGCCTCATGCAGCGCCTGTGCCGTGTGGCGCGCGGGCCCGATGGGTTCACCTCCCTCGTCTCCACGCCGCTATCTGCTTGAGACGGCTAGATTCCTGGCGCTTGGAGTTTTATGCGCAGGGCTCTGCACGGGAAAGTGGAAACGGGGCTGGCTTTGCTAAGTTTCGCGAGGGTGGCGATTTTCGCCATTCTCAGGGCTATAGGTGGTCAACGACTGGACGAGGATTCCGGACTGGCTGGCCGGGCTGCAAGGTATCCCGCCCGTGCTTGACGAACGGGGCAAACGGTTGAGGCTGTGGGCGCGGCGCAAACGGGCCACCTTGCTCAAAGCCCAACGCCTGGCCGCCACGAAGACCCAAGGGGTCGCTTTCCAGAAAGCCGCGTAAACTGGCCCTCTTTACAGTTTCTCGTCAAGAGCCCACGTTCTCGTCAAGAGCAGAATTTTCTTCGTAGAAGAACTCGACCAAGGCCGATTGCTCAGGCATTGCAATGTTGTTTTCTCACAATCACCTCAAATCCCGTTGGTGAGGTTTCTATCTGCAAGTCTTTCCACCCAGCCTCGCTTGCCATCGTTCGAATCTCATCGAGCGAATATGCTCGCTTGATGAGCATGTGCTTGAACGTGAGATTAGTGAAGATGCGGTTCCACCAGCTCAATCCCATCCCCCGGACGAATTGTTTAATGTCCTGCATGGACACGTCGCGTCGCATGTCGATGAGCATTGCCATGCCACCGGAGCGTAGCACGCGCAGCATCTCGCCCATCGCCTTTACGGGCTCGGTAAAGTTCTTGAAGGCAGCCCGGCACACAACAAAGTCAAGGCTGTTGCTCTCGATCAGTAGCCGGGAGGCATTTCCCTGTAAGAACGTGGCCTTCACGCTAGCATCCGCTGCATTCTTTTGAGCAAGTTCTACAAAGGTCCGGCTGATGTCTACGGCGCACACGTCGAAACCGCGCTTTGCGAGTTCGATGGAGAGGAAGCCGGGACCGGGTGCGACTTCCAAGACCCTGCCGCTTGCCGGAACCATTGCTGCAATTCTCTTGGCAAGCACGCGAAAATCTTCCATGCTTTTACGCGTGGTGCGGTCATACCATCGCGCGATACTACCCTCCATCCCCATTCCTTTGTATGCCTTTGCTGAGCCGTCCATGTCTTATTCTCCATATATCTTATTTACTAAGAGTCATGTATAACAAACCAGAAGGAAGCGCCTAGGTCAAGAGCTCCAATGAAAAAAAGCTGCGCATCTTCAAAGGGACCAACGGTTGAAACCGAAGTGAGCACAGCGGCGAAGCTGTCTGCGCCGGTGACCCCCGCCGATCGTATCGTGCTTGAGATTCGCAAGTTCATCGCCTCCAGCATCCTTTTCAATGCGAAGGCAGCGGAGAAAGCCGGGCTTGGGCTCACTGATATGCAGATGCTTCACATGCTGCAACTCCACGGGGCGGCTACACCGAGCTGGCTGGCTAAAGTCACGGGTTTATCGAGTGGGGGCGTCACGGTCGCTCTCGACCGGCTGGAAAAGAGCGGATTGATTCGCCGTGAACCTAACCCGTCAGATCGCCGGAGTCTCCTCATTCATCTTGTGCCGTCGAGATTGGCCCATATCGCAGCGATGTATGAAAGCGTTGAGGCCGGAACCAGGCAGCAGATTGCTACTCTTTCGCAACGTGAACTCGAAGCAGTCATCCGCTTCTTTGAAGCGCTCTCCTCAGTGCGAGCTAATTAAGAGAGACAAACTTGCCTGATGTCTTGATTCCGTGCTTCGCCGCTAAATTCGTGAGCGAAACGTAAAGCGCAGGTGCTGCGAAGGCATGGTGGCGGAGCTTTCGAGTTCCGTCGGACATGCGGGCTGAAGCTGCTGCCATTGGTCCAGACGCCAGTGCAGCAGTTCGCTTTTGCGGATCTGGGGCGACCGGCCGCAGCCGCGATTGCGTCGATCATCGGTGCGTCTTCCTAGTTCTGAAACTTGGAGGGGGCTTGCTGGAAGATCACCTGGCGGCTGTGGCTGGAGGCGCGAACCTCCCGGGTGCTGCTGTCGTTCAGAATCACCTGCGTCGGCAGGGAGGCCACCACGACCCGCGTGGTCGCGTTGGAGAAGCCGGGGATGTGGATGCAAGGAGTGTTCCACGATGAGATTTCCTTCTCCGCCCTACAGTAATTGTCGAGGGGGTGCTTGTCTCGCCATTATTGGCACAAAGGGGCGATTCCAGATCTACAGGGTAAAGAGCAGGGCCTGGAAGATGCTCATGATGGGCAGAAAGAAGAGCATGATGACGTAGTAGCCCAGGAAGAAGAAGGCCAGCATCAGGACAAAGCTCATCTCCTGGTAGATCTTGGCCGCGTTGTAGGGAAGATAGTGCAGCAGGATCTTGCCGCCGTCCAGGAAGGGCAGAGGAACCAGGTTGAAGACGCAGAGCAGGACGTTGACCAGAATGCAGAAGTAGAGGAAGAGGATCAGGGGAAAGATGCCGGGCAGACCCTGGATGCCGAAGGTGGCGTCGCGCATGGCCAGATGAGAGGCGATGATGAGGGAGTCCAGCGTGCCGGGGAGGGTGTGGCGCACGATGACCAGGATCAGCAGCGCGACGAAGGCGGCCAGCAGTTGGGCGGCGGGGCCGGCCAGAGTGGCCAGCATCTCGTAGCGGGAGGGGTCACGGAAGTTGCGCGGGGTGAAGGTGACCGGCTTGCCCCAGCCCAGCACCAGGGGGCTGCGGAAGATGAAGAGCACAGGCCAGATAAGCGTGCCGAGCAGATCAAAGTGGCGCCCTGGATTCATGGTGAGACGGCCCATCATGCGGGCGGTGGGGTCGCCCAGCCGGTTGGCGGCCCAGGCCTGGGCGCAATCGTGCAGGGAGATCGAGAGCACCATGACGACCAGCTCGAAGATGATTAAAGCGTAGTTCAACGGCATAAGAGATAGTTTACGGGAGGAGTTTCCGGTCCTGGACCTTCCGGTCTTCGAGTTTCAGGTTTTGGCGTTTCGGGTTTTGGAGCTTGAGACGCCGCTTTTCAGATTTCTTGCCGGTATTCGGCGGGTATACACTGCTGGCAGCGAAATCGACGCGATTCGCCTGGGAGGTTCTGCTCGCAGAATGCCCTCCCAATGCAGGCGGACGCGGAGATTACCAAAGACGGAGACAGCGGGCGCTGTCTCCGTCTTTTTGGCGTTTCAGGAGAGTGAGGTCGGGTGCACATCTCCTGCTCCTCGGGGGGAAGGCTCCCAGCCGAGGAGGGGGCTGCACGGGACGCTGACGGAGAGATCTGCTCTATTCCTCATCTTCGCGCAGCTATTCTTCTGCTTTGTCCCAGACTCAACTGTTCTTCTCTGTCCCAGACTCGGCTATTCTTCTTTCTCCCGGATTGGCCATTCTTCTTTCTCCCAGACTCGGCTATTCTTCTTTGTCTTCGAGCAACTGGGCGAGCGTCTCCTTGTGTTTGGGTGGGGAGGCGATCTTGTCCTTGAGGGTGGGCAGGGGATGCGACGGCGGGGGTGAGCCGAGACGCTCTCGGGCGTTCGCCTTGACAGCTTTTGTAGCCGAGAACGCCGTCTTTTCAGGCTTGGGCAGGGGCATGGTTGTCAACCCTCCTGCCGTGAGTGTATCGCGGGCGAGACGGGGCGTCCCGCAAGGGGTTCAAGGCGTATTCTTGGGGTGAGGTTCAGCCCGACGGGAGTTGCTCTTCGAGTCTGGAGTTGCTCAGCGGGTGCGGGTGCCCCTGGCCTTGATTTTGAGACCTGGGGAACGAAGATACCAAGCTACTATGCGGGCGTTTGGCTGAGGGGACGACATAGAGAGGGTACCCATGGAAGAGCGCGACTTCTTCGACGAAGTGACGGAACGCAAGGTTCACAAGATGGTTTGTCCGCACTGCGGCCAGGCGGCTGAGTATGAGCTGAGCTGGCTGGTGCGGCGCAAGCGCGCACAGCTTCCGCGAGGCGCCAATGACAACGATCGAGCGCGGTTCGCCAAGGCGCGCAGCTACATGCTGCGGATGGACGATCTGGCCGGCTGCAAAAATATCCGTTGCCGCAAGCGGTTTGAGGTGGTGGGAGTTCAATCGGTGGCCGATCTGCAGGAGGTGGCCGCCGGGTCGGCGGAGAACCGCGCGGAGCGGATCCGGGCAGCCTTTGGGCGGCGGTCGCTGGGCTGAGCCGATCCGGGCCGGAGCACGGCGCAGACCGTGATCCAGAGGGCCGTGATTGGTGGAGAGCGCGGGGCAGGGACGCATTCCCTGGCCAAGGCGCCGATTGATCCGCCGATCGATCCTGAGCGGGGCAGGATGCCGGCAGGTTGATCAATGGGCGTGCAACTGCTGGAGCAGTTGGAGGTAATGGACCACGTCGTCGCGGGAGAGCAGGCCAACGAACTCATCGCCATTCAGGACGGGCATCTGATTGATGCCGTCGCGCCCCATCTTCTCCAGCGCCGTCCAAAGCTCCGCCTCCGGCGAAGTGGTGCTGAGGCTGGCCATGGGGATCATGGCCGCCTCCGCGGTGGTGGAGGGCCAGTCAGAGGGGGGAACGGCCTTGATGCTATGCAGCGTGAGCAGACCCAGAACCTGAGCGTTCTGCTGGACCAGAAAACAGCGCCTTCCGTGGCGCAGAATCTCCTCATTGACGATGGTTTGCAAGCTGGTATCGGCCGCGACGCGCAGGCCCTCGTTACCCAGCGCCTCGGAGACCTTGTGCCCGACGAGCAGATTCTGCACCAGTTGCTGCTGCACCTGGGAGCTGGCGGCGCTCTCCAGGAACCACCCGATAAATGCGGTCCAGAGCCCGTTGAAGAGGGTGCCGCGAAGGGCCATCCAAACGCCGGTCATGATGAAGAAGAAGCCGAAGAAGCGGCCTACGTTGGCGGCGATGAGCGTGGCGCGGCGGAAGTCCCCGATCCATCCCCAGACAGCAGCGCGGAAGATTCGGCCGCCATCCAACGGAAAGCCGGGGATCAGGTTGAACAGGCCCAGCATGCCATTGATGAGGGTGAGATATTTGACGACGGCGAGGGCCGGCGCGAGGCCGGAGAAGGGAGCCTGAAGCAGGAAGAAGACGCCGGCCAGAGCGAAGCTGGCCAAAGGGCCGACGATCGTGACGACAAACTCGGAGGTAGCGCTGGCCGGGTCCTGGGCGATTTGGGCGACGCCTCCGAAGATGAACAGCGTAATCCGGCGCACCGGGATCTTGTAATGCAGCGCCGCGGCGGAGTGAGCCAGTTCATGCAGGAGAATGCTGCAGAAGAACAGGATCGCGGTGGTCACACCCATCAGCCAGAGTTCGGCCGGAGGCGCGCCCTTCAAGGCTTGGGGATAATAACTGACGGCCAGAACCCAGATCAGCAGGCCAAAGACGAGAAACCAGGAGAAGTCCACATCGATGGGGATTCCCATGATGCGCCCGATGGCGATGGTGTGACGAAGCATGGCTCTTTCAAACCCTCCTGGCGAAGACCACAGACGCCGCTCTCTTCCCCGCCGATTGCAAGAACAGACAAGTCGCGAAGTGTTGATCTGCAAAGGGCTACGGGATGTGATGCCGGGAGGCCGGCGCCGGTTGCGCCGGGCCGGCTGGGCAGCGCCGAGTCGAGGGGTCGAGGAGTCTGGGCGGGCTCCGGCGACCGGTGGCTCCGCGGGGTCAGCCGGGAAGATGGGAAGGAGCGAGAGTTCAGTGAGACAGAGCTTTTCAAGACGGCTGTGCCGGGTCTGGGCACCGGTCTGGGTGCCGGTCTGGGAGTCTTTCCCAATCGAAGGATGAGCCTGAAGGGGGAAGCTTTCGGCGGGCAGAGCGGGTGGCTCCTTTTGAAGATTTTTCCTACATATCTGGCAGTCGTCGCGGCGGTGGAAATGCGGAAATCGGCTTTATCGATTTCCGCGGTGCTAGGTATCTGCTTGACTCAGGTTACCGCAATGGGTAGTATGCGGGCAGGATGGAGGAGTACCCGCGCAATCTGTTAGAGTTGGAGTCCGCTTTCTCAAC
>DAHWOF010000228.1 GCA_027335345.1 Granulicella sp.
CGTTCATGGAAGGCTCCTGAGCAAAGACTCAGGAATAATGTAATCTAGTTACGTAGGTATGTCAAACTATTAATCTATTGCCAGACCTATTCACCTAGCCGCCTCAGCGAACAATCGTTCAGGCAAATGTAGAAACTCCAGGGAAGGGACGGCTTCGGCCGTCCCTTCTTCATGCAGGGGTGTTCTGGATGGAGGGCTGCCGGAGGCAAAGCTCTCCTAAGCGCTGGTGCGGACGATCCCTGCACGGGCTTCTGTTCCTTGCATTCCAAATCCGCTCTCTGCGGATTACGATCAAAAGGATGGGATAGAGATTCTGGAGAGTCGCTGGAAGCCGATGATGGATGTCGGCTGCGAAGAACTCTGGGTTGGGGAAGGGTGCTGCTGTGCTGGTTTCACTATTTATCACCTGCTATAACGACACATTGTTTCCGGAGACGGGAAAGTCTGTTGTACGCGTGCTGGAGCGGCTTGGTCACCAGGTAGAGTTTCGTCCCGAGCAGACCTGCTGCGGTCAAATGCACTGGAATACGGGGTATCTGCAGGAGGCCATTCCAATTCTGCGCCACTTTGTCGAGGTGTACCGGGATGCGGAGACGATTGTGGTTCCTTCCAGTTCCTGTGTTTCGATGATGCGGGATCATTATCTGAAAGCTGCCGACAGCGTCATGGACGCTTCCTTACGAGCGGATGTCGAGGCTTTGCTGCCCAGGATCTATGAGTTCACCGAGTTTCTGGTGAAGAGGCTGGGGGTAGAAGACGTGGGAGCGACGTTTCCGCACAAGGTGACGTTGCACTCCAGTTGTCACTCACAGCGGAGCCTGCATCTGGGTGATATTCCGGTCCGGTTGTTGAAGCAGGTGCGAGGATTGCAGTTG
This sequence comes from Granulicella sp., assembly GCA_027335345.1. Lineage (GTDB taxonomy): Bacteria > Acidobacteriota > Terriglobia > Terriglobales > Acidobacteriaceae > Granulicella. The sequence continues at coordinate 876 of DAHWOF010000228.1, forward strand.
CTCAGCCTGGAGAATCCGCAGGAGTGCTGTGGTTTTGGAGGAACCTTTTCGATCAAGAATGCGGATGTCTCCTCGGCGATGCTGGCCGACAAGGTTCGCTGCATCCTGAACACCGGCGCCGAGGTATGTACGGCGGTGGATAACTCCTGCCTGATGCATCTGTTCGGCTCGCTGCACCGGCAGCGGACGATGGTCCGCACGGCTCATATTGCGGAGATCCTGGCATCTAGCGCTGGAGAGAGAGCATGAAGCCGGCAGCATCTTCGCACTGGTCCGGTCGAGATTTTCCGGTGGCTGCCCGGGAGCTTCTGGAGGACTCACAGATTCGCAGCAACGTCCGCCATGCGACCAATGTGATCCAGGCAAAGCGGGATGCGGTAACTGGCGAACTGGCGGACTGGCAGCAGTTGCGCGACGCGGGTGAGGCCATCCGGGCTCACTCGCTGGCCCATCTTGACTTCTATCTGGAACAGTTTGAGCAAGGCTGCACCCGGGCCGGAGGCCAGGTTCATTGGGCGCGCGATGCCGCCGAGGCCAACCAGATCGTTCTGGGTTTGATTCAGCGCCATGGCGTCAGCGAGGTGCTCAAGATCAAGACGATGACCTCGGAGGAGGTGGGGCTGAACCAGCACCTCGAGGCCAACGGCATTCGCGCCCATGAGACGGATCTGGCCGAGCTGATCATTCAATTGGGCAAGGATAAGCCATCGCACTTCGTGGTGCCGGCGCTGCACAAGAATCGCATGCAGGTGCGGGAGATCTTTCAACGCGAGATGCATCTTCCGGAGCTGGGCGAGCGCCCGGAGGATCTGGCTTCGGCGGCGCGTTCCTATCTGCGCGAAAAGTTCTTTCGTCTCAAGGTGGCCGTATCGGGAGCGAACTTTCTCATCGCCGAGAACGGTGCGGTGTGCATTGTGGAGTCGGAGGGCAACGGAAGGATGTGCCTGACTCTGCCCGATGTGCTGATCTCGCTGGTGGGCATCGAGAAGGTGCTGCCCCGCTTCCGGGATCTGGAGGTGTTTTTGCAGACTCTTCCACGTTCAGCCACGGGCGAGCGCATGAATCCCTACAACTCCATTTGGACCGGCGTACGGGAGGGAGATGGGCCGAAGGAGTTTCACGTGGTGTTGCTGGACAACCGGCGCAGTCCGATTCTGGCCGATGCCGAGTCGCGCCAGACGCTGCAGTGCATTCGCTGCGCAGCCTGTCTGAACGCCTGCCCGGTGTATCACCAGACTGGAGGGCACGCCTATGAGTCAGTCTACGCGGGTCCGATCGGCGCGATTCTGACGCCACAGTTGCACTCCATGGAGGAAGGTAGGTCGCTGCCCTACGCATCCTCGCTGTGCGGAGCCTGCTATGAGGTATGCCCCGTCAAGATCAACATTCCGGAGGTTCTGATTCACCTGCGCGGCAAGATCGTCGAGGAGGAGCAGAAGACGCTTGCGGGGCAGCTCGGCATGTGGAATCTCGGCATGGCGGCGGCGGCCATGCTGTTTGCAAGCGCCAGCCGCCTCTCCCTGGCCCAGCGCCTGGGACAGATTGTGCAGAAGATCTTCGTCAATCGGGATGGCATGATCGAGCATCTGCCCTTCCCGCTCTCCGGTTGGACGCAGACACGCGACCTGAAGCCACTGCCGAAGCAGAGCTTCCGGCAGTGGTGGGCCGAGCGCACGCCGCCTGGCGAAGAGTCCATCGGGGATCCGGATCGAGCCGGCCAAGCCGCAGGCAGAGGAGGTTCCGATGGACAGTAGCTTCAGTGCCCGCAGCGAGGTTCTGCGATCGATACGGTCCGCTCTTGGGCAACGGATGGAGGCCGATCGCATCGCCGCGCAGTATGGCGCGTTGCCGCGCGATTACAAGCGCGCAGGCACGCTGAGCCAAGAGGATAGGTTGCAGCTTTTTCTGCGTCGCCTGGAGGAATATGGTGCGGGGGTCAAGCGTATCGCCAGTCATGGGATCAGAGAAGAGATCGGCGGCCAGCTTGCCGCGCGTGGGTGCAGAAGATTGGTGATTCCCTATGATCTGCCCGCAGCCTGGCTTCCCTTGAGTTTTGAGTTTACGCCGTACGGAGGCGAAGGCAAGTTGAGCTCGTCGTTGGGCGCTACCGAGCTGGACGGCATGGACGGCGTGCTGACCGGCTGCACGGTGGCTGTCGCAGAGACTGGCTCGATCGTCTTGCAGAGCGGACCACACCAAGGTCCGCGGGCGCTCACGCTGGCGCCGGATTATCACTTGTGCCTGGTCTTTGCCGACCAGGTGGTTGAGACCGTTCCGGAGTCGTTCGCCGTTCTGGATTCGACCTCCTGCTTGCCTACAACGTTCTTCTCCGGTCCGTCCGCCACCGCAGACATTGAGATGACGAGAATCAAGGGAGTGCATGGGCCACGATTTCTGGATGTGCTGGTGGTCGAGTAGGCTCATCATCCTGCCAATGGCGAGGCAGCACCTTTGCGGAGAAATTTAAGGGCTTGATGCATGTGACGATCCCCAGAATCTGGCGCATGGAGTCGTTGTCCGCACTGATGCCTGCTTTCTCGGAGAGTTCCCCTTTCAGCAGACGATATGCCGGTGGCAAACTCGTTTCTCTCGACGCCGCGCATGGCCTCAGCGCGGGCATCGGAGAGGACTTTGCCGTGTTCACATTCGATTGACAGTGCGATGGGCTTTGCCCTGAACGCCACCACTGGGCTTGGAGGCCTCCAAATATCGGATGCTGCGAGAGGCTGATCCCTGTGCGTGCGATTGACCGCCTGGCTACCAGATGGCGATCTGCGTAGGATGGAGTTGCTGACTGGTGGTGAAAAACTCCTTCCAGGGATTGGAGCGGAGATAGGACTGCGAGCTGAGAAAATCCTGGACGGAGACAGAAGGGTGTGTCTCCCGGTTGAGCGCAGACCACGGGATTGGCAGGGAGATTGGGGCTCCAGGGCGGATACGCGGGGAGTACGGCGCCACAGTGGTGGAGCCACGCTGGTTGCGGAGGTAGTCGAGATAAATCTTCCCGGCTCGTGAGGTCTTGGTCATTCGGGTGACGTAAAGGAAGGGATTGTGACGCTCCAGAGAAAGCGCGAAGGCATGCGCGGCAGTCTTGATCTCGGCCCAGTTCAGGGTGGGCTGTATGGGCGCGATGATGTGCAAGCCGTTGCCGCCGCTGAGCTTGAGAAAGCTTTCCAGGCCGGCGTTGATGAGCCGCTGGCGAACCTCAGCCGCGGCGGCGGCCAGAGTCACCCAAGGAAGGTTCGGGTCAGGGTCAAGGTCAAAGATGAGACGGTCAGGTTGTTCGACGTTGTTGCTGGTTGCGCTCCAGGGATGGATCTCCAGAACATCGATCTGCGCCAGGGAAACGATAGCCTCCGTCGTATCCAGCTCGATGCAGGGTTCGGGCTTCGCTGATCCCATTTGCTTGACAACGATGGTTTTGATGCCCGGAGGAGTGGATGGGCTGGAGAGCTTCTTCCACCAGCAGGGCTTGCCGGCGCCTTCAGGGCAGCAGACGACGCTGAGCGGGCGGTTGGCGAGGAAGGGGAGCATGCGCTCGGCGACCAACGCATAGTAGCGAGCCAGTTGCTCTCGGTCGAGGGCGCATTCGGGATAGAGAAGCCGATCGGGATGGGTAAGAGTGGGGTCCATTGTGACGGTTCTCTTGGCCCTTCGGCGCGCCGGCAGGGTAAAACGTTGGATGTCTTGGCTGCGGGAGTGGCTGGCAAAGCTGCGGGGAGAAAGGTTCTTGGATGGCTGGGAGGCCCGTTCCGGTTTGAAAGCTGAGTGGCTGGCGTTGTGAGTGACGGCCGAGGCAGGCATGTCTTCACGGAGACCGAGGAAGGTGGCCTGGCGGATCAGATGCTCCGAGGTCCAGGAAGTGAAGCGGATCTGGGCGACCAAGACGGGATCGATCCAGTAGACATCGTGCGCGGCGTCCTTGGGAACTGTTTCGAACGGGCACTGCGGAACCCGGATCTGGACAAGCTGATGGAGAAGTTCGCGGCGTTGGCTTTGGCTAAAACCGGTGCCGGTTCGGCCGGCGTAGATCAGGAAGCGTGTCTTCCGTGGGCCACGCTGCATGGGTGGGTAATAACCCAGCAGGAGGGCGCCAATGCGATCTGGTCCTTCGCTGGAGAGGGTGAAGCCGGCGATGACCAGCTCCTGCTCGAGCATGCACTTGCTCTTGAGCCAGTCGGAGGAGCGAGCGCCGCGGTAGGGAGCGCTGGAGCGCTTGGAGACAATGCCTTCGGCGTGGACAGCGCAGGCTTGGCGAAAGGCCTCTGCGCCCTCGCCGGGGATCTCCTCTGAGAGACGAAGGCATGCGCCATCGGAACGGAGAAGGTTGGCGAGAAGCTCTTTGCGCTCGCGTAAGGAGATGTCCCGGGTGCTGTGACCGTCCAGGTGGAGGAGGTCGAAGACAATGTAGTTGAGGCTGTGGGTCTCGGGATCCCGAAGGGCGGCTTGCAACCGAGCGAAGGTGGAGCGGCCATCCTTCTCCTGCACAACAACCTCTCCGTCCAGGGTGCAGTCCTGGGCGGGCAGTTGGGCCAGGCTGCTGACAATGGCGGGCATGCGCTGCGTCCAGTCCACGCCCTTGCGGGTAAGCAGGGAGACCTGGGAGCCGGATTTGCGGGCCTGAATGCGATAGCCGTCGAGCTTGATCTCGTGGATCCAGTCGCTGCCGTTGGGTGTGGCGGTTGTCTCCATCGCCAGTTGCGGTGGAATGAAGTTCGGTTGGGGCTCGCGGGGCAGATCCTCGATGCGGATAGGTTTGGGTTTGCTCGGCGCCGGCGCGTCGACCAGCGGATCAGCGGCCGCGCAGGCGTGATCGCTTGCAGCTTCGGAGCGGTTCCCTCCCTGTGGCCGAAAGCTGTTCTGGGCAGCCGCAATCTGCTGCAGGGAGCGTCCAGTTACCGCGGAGTTGGGGCGCTCGTCGGTGATAGCGCGATCGCTCGGGCCACGCTCGTACTTGTCGCGCTCCTTCAGAAGGAGCCAATGCGGAGCGGAAGTGGGGGCAGCGCCGTTGGGACTCATGCGGATCAGCGCCCATCTCCCCCTCAACTTGGAGCCGCCAAGTTCGAACTTGAGATGGCCGGAGCGGAGACAGGCATCGACGTTTTCGCTGCCAAGCTGGGGCCACCAGCTCCCCTGATCCCAGATCATCACCGTGCCGGCTCGAGCCTGGCCCTCCTGGATGACGCCTTCGAACGCAGCATACTCGATGGGGTATTCCTCCGCCTGGACAGCCACGCGTCGCTCCTGGGGGTTGTAGCTTGGACCCTTGGCGATGGTCCAGCTCTGGAGCACACCACCCCAACTGAGACGGAAGTCATAGCGGATGGGATCAGGACCTTGCATCTGGATCACGAAGGGAAGCCCGCGAGAGGCGCCGGGTCTGCGTTTTGGCGCCTGGCGCCTGGAGGCGCCGTCCTCGGACGGTTCGCTGATTCGAGCGGACCGGCTCATCGAGCCGTAGGGCTCAATCTGTCCATTGGCAGCTTGAGATGGCGCAGCGCCGACAGGACGGCGCGGTTGCGTCCTGCTGGAGGCGCCGGATTTTTGAGTGGACATGTATGGACTCCGATGCGGTCTTTCGCCTGGGAGACGCCTGGCGGGCCAGGTAGCGAGATGGGAGGATGTTGCGCGAAAGGAAGAGGCGTAAACGATTGGGGCGAGCCGATGGCCTTTGCGAAAAGGAAGTTTGCAGACAACCATTCTTTGGCGGCTGGGAGCTTGGCGCCGAAGGAGACAGAAGAGATGCCGAGGATACCGTGCCGGCAGGGACGGGCGTTTATAGCGACACCTCAACAGCAGAATATGCCATAAGAGATGAGAGCATAAGCCAGGGGCGTGAAGATGCATGGAGGACGCGTAGCGGGCGATTATCGAACTAAAAATCGCAGCCCTCGTTCTTTGCGATCTCCCGAAGTCGCCGCCGGCAAACCGATTGCGGCACTTCCAGAAATGCGAGAGAGGCAAGGAGCATCTTCTGCGCGAGCCCCATCGTGTGGCCTGAGCGCTTATTCGCCCAGCATGATGCGCTGGATGCGGGTGGCTCTGCCGGTCGCGCCGTTGCAGGTGATCAAGGTAGCGCAGATTCTGGGGTCGCCTTTGGCCGCTTCGAACTTTCCCGGCAGGCCGGTGAGGAAGCGTTTGAGAACCAGTTCGGACTCGACGCCGATGATCGAGTCGAAGGGACCGGACATGCCGACGTCGGTCTGGTAGGCGGTGCCCTGATGCAGGATGCGCTCGTCGGCGGTGGGAACGTGGGTGGGGGTGCCCAGAACGGCGGTCACGCGGCCGTCGAGGTAGCAGGCGAGGGCGGCCTTTTCGCTGGTGGCTTCGGCGTGAATGTCCAGCAGGATGACTTTGGCGCTGGAGTTGCGCTCGATGCGTCCAAGAATCTCGTCGGATTTGCGGAAGGGGTCATCCGAAGAAGAGGCCATGAAGACGCGGCCCTGGAGGTTGATGACGGCGTAGGGAAGGCCGTTACCCAGCTCGCCCTCGTAGTATCCGTAGCCGGGAGCGCCGTGAGCGTAGTTTGCTGGGCGGAGGATGCGGCGGCCCCGGACGTGCGAGTCCTCCGGAACGTTCATATACTCGATGATCTCTTTTTTGTCCCAGATGTGGTTGCCGGTGGTGATGACCTGGGCGCCGAGGTCGAAGATCTCCTCTGCGATGGCCGGGGTGATGCCGAAGCCGCCGGCGGCGTTCTCACCGTTGATGACAAGGAGATCGACGGCATGGGTCTCAAGAAGGTGGGGCAGGTGCTCGCGGACGATGTGGCGACCGGGCGAACCAAAGACGTCGCCCACAAAGAGAATGTTCACCTCTGGATTCTAGCTTGCGGCAGAGACGAATGAGAACGGCGGAAGTACCGTTTCCGGATCAGGCGGATGGAGTCTGAATCCCGGGGGCAGATGAAGCTGCCAGGGATGCTGTGGCTCTACGGCCTCTGCAGCGGCGTCTTCGTTGGAGAAGACACCCATGGAAGCCATGGCCGCAGGCTAGTCCTAAGTGACCGCGGCGTGGGCCGATGGGCTGGGAGGAAAGGATCTAACGGAGCAGCAGTCGGTGATCCCAATAGACGGCCTGAGCGGATTCCACGGTGATGAGGGGAAACTGAGGATGGACAGGGTTGATGAGAATGTTCCACTCCGGGCCCTTGGTCGCCGCGCTGGGCATACGCAGGACGGCGCTGCGCCGCTGGCTGAGCCAGGAGTCTCCGAAGGCGCGCGAAATGATGTGGTCTTCAGCATCCCAGCCGGGGTGGGCCGCAGCCTCGAATGATTCGACCGCGACCGAATCCGGGATGAGGATGCGGGCATAGTGCCTGCCTCCGGGCAGCTTGCGAAAGCCGGCGTGCACAAGGGTCTCCAGCAGCGCCAGCGAGTAGACTTCTGCGGCGTAGATGGCGGCATGGCCCTTGGAGTTCCACCGCGCTCCTGCCAGCGCTGCTCCAGCGCCATCCAGAACGGAATACCGGTCGTCGCAGATTCTGAAGGCGTGCATCGGTCAGACTGGCAACCCGAAGAGCAACTTGTTCAATATTTCCTCGACCTGAAGGGCGCCAAGTTCGGTCCTCGCGGCATCCGCAGGGGCGCGCCCCTGCAGCTCAGGGAGCGGCGTATTCATCCAGGCCCGCGCGTCTTCCTTGTCTCTCCAGACGTACTCGGCCAGCGCCAGCACACGTGCGATGCGGCTGGTCCTTTCGCTGCCGGCGACGTTGAGCCGTTCGCCGCGACGGTTATAGGTGGCCTTTGGCACGACCTTGTAGCAATACATCTTTACGGCTGGGCGGTCGTGGATGAGGCGCGATACCAACCGCTCCAGGGATCTCTTGGGCAAGCCTTTGGAGACCTCGGATTCCAGTTGCGCGTAGGTGTGAATGGAGGCCGGGAGGCCAAGAATCCTGGCGATGCTCTGGGCTTCAACCATGGTTTTCCTCTGGCTCATTCTACCCGATTTCAGGCTCAGATGAGTCGTTCGCTCCCGTGCAAGCGGCAACGAGGCTGCTCCAGCCGCCACAGAGACGAAGGGGATGGATGTGTTGAGCCTTGATGGCCAGCCCGCGGGGCTGAAGATCTACTCCGCGGATTCGCCGTGCGCGTGCCCGTCGGCTGAGGTTGTTTCCGCGGCCTGCTTCTGGGGGCGCATGAGGGGGAAGAGGATCACGTCGCGGATGCTGCGCGAGCCGGTGAGGATCATGGTGAGGCGGTCGATGCCGATGCCTTCGCCGGCGGTGGGGGGCAGGCCGTAGCCCAGGGCGCGGACGTAGTCGTAGTCCACCTCCGCCATGGCCTCCACGTCGCCGCGCTTGCGGTCTTCGAGTTGGGCTTCGAAGCGGCGAAGCTGGTCGTCGGGGTCGTTGAGCTCGGAGAAGCCGTTGCCCACCTCGAAGCCGCCGATGTAGAACTCAAAGCGCTCCACCCACTCGGGTTCATCGGGCTTGGGCTTGGAGAGCGGGCTCACCGCCAGCGGGTAGTCGTAGATGATGGTGGGCTGGATAAGATGCGGCTCTGCGAGGACCTCGAAGAGCTCTGCGATGCTCTTGCCGACCGGCCAGCGCTCGCTCTTCAGATCCGCTCGGATGGCTGCGACCGCCTTCTGTTGCGTAGCCTCTGGGAGGACGGAGGCATCCAGGCGGTTCACGAACGGGGCCAGGGACTCATGGTCCTGGAACGACTCCGGGACAGGAGGAGTCCCTGCATCTTCTGGCCAGAAGCGGACGATGGCCTCGCGCATGCTGAGCTGCCGCCAGTTCTCCGGGGCCAGGTCGATCTCGACGCCGTTGAAGTGGGTGACGGTTGTGCCGTTGACGTCGAGGGCGGCTTGCGCCACCAACTCCCGGGTGAGATCCATCAGGTCGTGGTAGTTGGCGTAGGCCTGATAGAACTCCAGCATGGTGAACTCGGGGTTGTGCTGGGTGCTGACGCCCTCGTTGCGGAAGTTGCGGTTGATCTCATAGACCCGGTCCAGGCCGCCGACCACCAGTCGCTTGAGATACAGCTCCGGGGCGATGCGCAGGTTAAGGGGCATATCCAGGGCGTTGTGGTGCGTGGTGAAGGGGCGCGCCGCGGCTCCGCCGGCGATGGTGTGCAGCATCGGGGTCTCGACTTCAAGGTAGCCGCGGGTGTCAAAGAAGTGACGGATGGAGCGGAGGACGTGGGCGCGTTTGACGAAGACGCTGCGGGCGGGAAGGCGAGCCAAGGCGGGAGAGTCGATGGATGCGGACGAAGGAACGGGAGCGGAGGTTTCGCCGGAGCCTGGGCTCGCTGCTGGGCTTGCCACTGAGGGCGCCACAGTCTCACCGTTGTCAGTGAAAAGATCCAGGTAGCGGCGGCGGTAACGGAGTTCGACGTCCTCCAGACCGTGGAACTTGTCGGGGAGGGCGAGCATCGCTTTGGCGAGGAAGGTGATGGCCGGCTGCGAGGCATGGCCGGCAAGGCTGATGGGCGCGGCATGGAGGGTGAGCTCGCCGGTGCGGGTGCGCATGAGGAAGCCGCGGACGCCGATGTGGTCGCCCAGGTCGAGGAGCTTGTAGAGGTTGAAGACCGCCTCGCCGACATCGTCCTTGCGCACGTAGATCTGCAGCCTCTGCCCCTGCTGCTGAATCTGGGCGAAGCCCGCCTTGCCCTGGATCCGAATGGCCACGATACGGCCGGCGATAGCCGCCTCCAGATGCATAATCTGGAGCTTTTCTGCGGAGAGTTCAGACCCCAGAGCGCGCAGCTCGGGAACGCTGGCGGTGAAGCGGAAGTGGTTGGGATAGCGAGCCTCGGCCGGGCTGAGTGCGGGGTTCAGCGAACAGGCGATCGTCGCGATCTGGGCCAGTTTCTCGCGTCGGAGCTGATAGAGATTCTCTTCGAAGGGGCTTTCGTACTGGGACAAGAGGCTGCTCGTTTCGTTGCAGAGATGGAGGCTCCAGTATAAAAGCATTGGGTTCCTGGAAAGACAGTTCTGTCTGTTCAAGCGCTGAAGGCCGCGCTTGCTCACTCCCACGTCCGCAGCGTAGAACCGCAGGGATTCAGATATTTCATCCCAGCGAAGGTGCGCAGACCGAGGCCGGGGTGTTATGGTTTGGGTCGATGGCCGACCAACGACAGGACAAGAACATCAAGGATGGAGCGGGGCGTCCGCACGGTGCGCTCGGCGACCTGGTGAAGGCTGAGTCCATGATTCAATTGGCTCTGGTGCTGCCGGCGGCTTGTCTGATCGGGGCCTTGATCGGCTCTGCGCTGGATAAGCACTTCCACACTGGCTGGATGGCGGTGACGGGAATCCTGCTGGGCGCCGTGGCCGGGTTTATCCAGATCTACCAGACCGCGTCGCGATTCATGCGCCGGGACAAATAGAGGACAGGTGGGGCTGAGAAGTGAAGATGCGGAAGGGAATGAGGGAGCACTGATGCCATCTATGGAAGAGTTTACCGACGCGGATGTTCGCTCGATGCTGCTCCGGACGCTACGGCTGCTGGGGGTGCTTACCGTGCTGGGAATGCTGCTGGTGGGATGGAAGCTGGGCTGGAAGAGCTCTCTTTTCCTGCTGTTGGGCGCGGCAATCTCTGGATCGGGGCTATGGGAGTGGATGCGGTTGATCCGAGCGGTTATGGAACGGATGGAGGTAGGGCGGAGCCCGAAACCCATGGGGATGGTGTTGACGGGCTTCTTTCTGCGCTTGGCAGCGGCGATTGTGGTGCTTTATATTAGCGTTAAGTACCTTCATGGTTCCGTTGTTGCGTTGGCCGTCGGGCTTGGACTGGGCATTGTTTCGCTCACGTTGGAAGCCATCCGTATGGCTAGAGCATGGACGGTCTAGCAGGATGTAGCACTTGAACCTCGGGCTGCGCTGGTTCGTGGCCCGTTTGCCGATCTCCTTATGCCTTCGCAACTGTTTTTTACCCGTTTTCTGAACCACCTGATGGCCGGGCCTGTCGATCGGGCGATGGCGCTGCTGCATCTGACGCCCGCCTACGCGCAAGCGCCTATCAACAACACCGTGGCGATGGGTCTCCTGGTGTTTCTGCTGGTGCTGGCGTACTTTGTCGCCATCCGGCTGACGCTCAGCGTGGAGTCGCCGGGGCCGGTGCAACACATTGCGGAGATGACGCACGAGTTCGTCTCCAACAGTGGTGAGCAGATCATTGGTCACGGCTATGAGCGATTCACCAACTACCTGACGGTGCTGCTGCTTTACATCCTGATCTGCAACCTGATTGGGCTGCTGATGCCCTGGTTCGAGTCGCCGACGGAGAATGTGACCGCCCCCATGGGCTTTGCCCTGGTGACGTTCGTCTACTACCACTACCATGGCATCCGGGCCAACGGCGCAGGCTACATCAAGCAGTTTCTGGGTCCGGTGTGGTGGCTCTACCCGCTGCTGTTCCCGATCGAGATCATCTCTCACCTGGCCCGCATCATGAGTCTGACGGTTCGTCTCTATGCGAACATCTTCGCCGGCGATCTGCTGATTCTGGCCTTCTTTTCGCTGATTCCCATCGGCATCCCGGTGCTGTTTATCGGACTGCACTTTGGTGTGGACATTATTCAGGCATACGTATTCTTTCTTCTGGCTTCGATCTATTTGAGTATGGCGGTGGCGCACGAACACTAAGAGGCAGAAGCATTCGATTAGCCGGAAAGGGATGCTAGGCCTAGTAAGCAAGATCGGGTCCGGGATCTTGCGGGGCGGCCTGGTTTGCCGGGCAGCTCTGAGGGTTCGAGTTTTGTTGTAAAAGATTCGGCTCTCAGGCCGAAGAAAGATCCTGCGGAGGGGCGCTCCCTCTCTGTGGTGAGTACTTCCGCCGCTCCAGCGTGAGGGGGCCAGCATGGTGAGCCTCAACCACCCACTGACGGCGAGATCAACGGGAGCAGGGAGTGCAATGTACAACACGTTGCGGGTAATGAAGTACATCTTTATGACTATGGCGGCGATTCTTCTGGCATCGCCGGCGTTTGCTCAGGCGGGTGGCGATGGGATCAGCCAGTGGGCTCCTATCGGCGCCGGCGTTGGCATGGGTATTGCAGCCGGTTTCTGCGGCATGGGGCAGGGCCACGCAACGGCTGGGGCCGCAGAGGCGCTGGCGCGCAATCCGGGAGCGCGTCCCGGGATCTTCACCTTCCTGATCCTCGGCCTTGCGTTTATCGAATCGCTCACCCTGTTCACCTTCGTTATCGTCTTCCTGTACGTGAAGTAACGTTGAGGGAAACTGTCGAGACGAGAAACGAAGCCGGCCTCCGCGTAACGGAGGCCGGCTTCGTTTCGGCGTTTGCAGAAGGATAAAGTAGCCAAAATCTTCCGCTGATCTGTTGTCTCTTGAAAGGGAGGCACCGGGGCGTCTTTGGGCAAGACGGCTTCTTTGGGCGCATGACCGCCTGCTGTGGCAGTGGAAAGGGATGCCGGGGCGGTGGCTTGTTTCGGGCCAGATGCGAAAATCTGATCCCAGCCTCCGGGGGGTGGGCCGGAAGTTGCGTACACTGGCTGGTGGTGGTGGTGAAGGCGATTCAGAGAGTGAAGACAGGGCAGACGGAGCAAGAGATCAGGCTGCGGGAGAGGTTTGAGCACCTGTTGTTGCGGGCGGTCGCCGGCACAGTGGGCGTTTTGCCGCGCAGCGCTGCCCGAGCGGTGGGAGCCGGGCTGGGCGCTGTGGTCTGGGCGCTGATGAGCCGTTTGCGGCGGGTGGGGATGCGGAACCTGAAGATGGCCCTTCCGGAGAAGACAGAGAAGGAGAGAAGGCGGATTCTGCGCGAGCAGTTCCGGTCGCTGGGCTGGCAGATGGGCGAGTTCTGCAAGATGAGTGGGTACACCGCCGAGGAGGCGTCCAGGTTTATTCGCTATCAGGGGCTGGAGCACTACCTGGCGGCGCGCGCCAAGGGGAAGGGCGTGCTGGTGCTGACCGGACATCTGGGGGCGTGGGAGCTCTCCAGCTTCTATCACTCGCTGATGGGATATCCGATGTCGCTGGTGATCCGGCGGCTGGATAATCCGCTGGTGGACGCGTATGTGAACCGGATCCGCTGTCTCCATGGCAACCGGGTGATCCATAAGGATGACTTTGCCCGTGGACTGTTGACGGCCATGCAGCAGGGAGAGACGGTGGGGATCCTGATGGACACCAACATGACCCCGCCGCAGGGGGTGTTTGTGCCGTACTTTGGAGTTGAGGCTTGCACGGGATCCGCGATGGCGCGGGTTGCGTTGCACTCGGGAGCGGCGGTGCTGCCGGGCTTTCTGCTCTGGGAGAAAGCCGAGCAACGGTATGTGCTGCACTTTGGACAGGAGTTGCCGCTTATCCGCACGGGCGATGCCGCCAGAGATACGGTGGCCAACACCGCCATGTTTACGGCGGCGATTGAGTCCTATGTGCGACGCTATCCAGAGCAGTGGTTGTGGGTTCACCGGCGCTGGAAGACGCGCCCGGAGGGCCAGGAACGGATCTACCAATGAACGCAAGAGTGCTGAGCAAAGGCGAGATTGCCGAGCTGGTAGGTGGTCGCTGGGTTGCGAGCGAGCCCAGAGTCGAGGATGCCATCACGCAGGTCTCTGGGTTGGAGGGCGCAACCGCAGATGCGGTGGTCTTTGCCGGGGATGAGCGGATGCTGGAGCAGGCGATGGCCTCTCAGACTGGTTTGATTCTGGTTGGTGAGCGAGTCTGGAAGACCGTGTGTGCGGAGGGCTCCGGGCCAAAGGGACGGACTCCCAGGAATACGGACTCGAGGTTGCTGGTGGTCAAAGATCCCCGTTTCGCCTTCGCCCTTTGCGGCAAAGCGTTGCGGAGGCCGCGGATGGGCAGCGAAGTTCATCCATCGGCAGTGGTGGATCCTTCAGCACGTCTGGGCGAGCGGCTGAAGATTGGAGCGCGAGCTGTCATTGAGGCCGATGTGACTCTGGGCGACGATGTGGAGGTTGCAGCCGGTGCTGTAATCCTTGAAGGGGTGGTGATCGGCAGCCGGGTAGTGGTGCAGGCGGGAGCGGTGCTGGGAGCCATCGGATTCGGATATGCCCGCAATCCGCAGACCGGCGAGCACCTGCTGTTTCCCCAACAGGGTAAGCTGGTCATCGAAGACGATGTCGAGGTCGGCGCCAATACGACGATTGATCGAGGCGCTCTGGGAGAGACCAGAATCGGGCAGGGAACGAAGATCGACGACCAGGTTCACATTGGTCATAACTGCCGGATCGGGAAGAATGTGCTGATGGCTTCGCAGGTGGGGATCTCTGGCTCGTGCGTGGTGGAGGATGGAGCGGTGCTGGCCGGCCAGGTGGGCTTGGGCGACCATGTGCATATTGGGCCGGGCGTGATCCTGGGCGGGGCCTCCGGAGTGTTTCCCGGCAAGCATCTGGTGGGTCCGGGACAGATGTTCATGGGGGTCCCGGCTGAACCGCTGAAGGAGTATTTGAAGACCGTGGCCCGGGTGCGACGGCTGAAAGATAAAGATAGGGAGTAAAGCTGTCTTAGTGCCGGTCCTCCGCGGTGGGCATCGTTCTTCCATTCCGCAAGCCGGTAGGATGGCTTCAGGGGTCACAAAGGGCCTGTGTGAGGGTGTCGTGGCGATTGTGGTGGTTGGCGGGCATACGCGGAACATCGGCAAGACCAGCGTAGTGGCTGGGCTGATTGCGGCGCTGCCGGAGCGACGCTGGACCGCGATCAAGATTACGCAGTTTGGTCACGGAGTATGTGCCGCCCATGGAGAGCCCTGCGCCTGCCAGACAGCCAGCCACGGGCTCGCTGTGAGTCAGGAACGGGATGCAAAGAGCGGGGCTGACTCTTCGCGGTTTCTGGCGGCCGGGGCGGAGCGGTCGTTCTGGGTGCGAACCCGGCAGGGGGAGTTGAGCGAAGCGATGAAGGAGATTCGGCTCCTTTTGACTGGAGCCGAAAATGCAATCGTGGAGTCCAACAGTTTGCTGCGATTTTTGAAGCCGGATCTCTCGCTGAGCGTGTTGGATCCTTCACGGAACGACTTCAAACGTTCGGCGTTGCGCTACCTGGACCGGGTCGATGCGTTGATTGTGCCCCAAGGCGCCACCTTTGTGGAGGGTTGGGGAGGAGTCTCGCTGCGGATGCTGGAGACCAAGCAGAGGTTTGAGTTTGTAGCGCCTGCTTATTGCACGCCGGAGCTGGTGGAGTTTGTGGACCAGCGGCTCCAGGAGCGCTTATAGCTTCTGGAGCAGAATCTGTCCCTGGAAGGCCCCCTGAACAAAGCCGGAGATCTTTACGGAGGACTCGCGAGTTCCGGTGATGTTCAGCAGGATCTCATCGGGATGCCCCGGGGCTGGTCTCCAGAGGTTCGGCTCAGGAACCCCATCCAGCAAAACGACGATATGGCGCAGGCCGGTAATGGTGCCGGCGAGCGGGATGAAGCGCAGTCGATACTGAGCAGCCGCTTGAACCTTGTGAGTGATATCCAGCGCGAATTGGTGGTTGCTCCATCCGCCGGCCAGGTTGGCTGCCCAGACCATGGCAGGAGCGTTCCAGTCCGCGGGAGGGGCGACGCCGGTATCGAAGGCCGCCAAGCTGCGGACTACGGGGGGCGCGGCAGACTCGGTCACGGAAAGCCGAACCGCTTCGATTCGCGCAGGAGGGACAGCGGGGGTGACGGGCTGGATTCGCTTGTGCCCCACCGCGCTGCCCTCACCCAGAGCTGTCCATTTACCTGCGGAGAGACCCTCCAGTTTGTAGGCTCGAATGCGCTCCCCGTAGGTGGTGTCCTCTTGAAGAACGATGGTATCGAAACGGGATCCTGTCGGAAGGTTTAGGGTGAGGGTTGATCCTCTTCCCGAGACCTTTGCCACAGGCTGGCTGAAGCGTCCGCGCACCTCGTCGCCAAAACGTTTCGCCACCTGGCAGTCCTGCGCCGGGAGCAGACCGTCGGTATTGGCGGGAATGTTGAGCAGCAGTTGCGCGCCGCGTCCGACGGAACGGTAGTAGATGGAGAGCAGTTGGTCCTTGGTCAGAACCGTTTCGCCCTCAGGCCGCCAGAACCAGTGCGGGCGGCGGATGGAGACATCGACCTCATTGGGAAGCCAGACCGAGCCGTTCGGATCGCCGTCCAGAGAGGTGGCCGTTCCAGTCGCGGCATCCGCCTTGTCGACGCCGTTCCAGCAAGGATAAGGCGCGAAGCCCTCCTCGTTGCCCACCCAACGGATGGTTGCGAGGCGTCCTTGAAAGATCATGGCATGGGGTTGATATTTGCGGATCAAGTCGCCGGTGGGGGTTGCGGTGGAACCGTCAAACCAGATCTCGACGAGAGGACCGTAGCGCGTAAAAAGCTCCGTGAGTTGTTGGCGATAGATCGTGTTGTAACGTTCCTGCTCTGCGGCGGTCTTGCAGATGCCTCCGGTCGACGCGCCAAAATGGTCGTCGCGGGGCGAAGCATAGATGCCAAATTTGAGCCCATGCTT
>DAHWOF010000002.1 GCA_027335345.1 Granulicella sp.
GCATCAGGGCGCGGTCAGCCACAAGCATCTGGACTACTACCTGGACGAATTCACCTTCCGCTTCAACCGGCGCACATCGAAGAGCTGTGGCAAACTCTTCTACCGTCTGGCACAGCAAGCCGTCGCGGTTGACCCTGTTCCATTGAAACAAATTCTTCATCCGGCAGCGAAAGAAAATCAAAACCACAACAGGTAGGGCCTACCTGAGTCAAGAAGATACTTAGTTCCGGTGATTACCGTGTACACTTTAGCCAAATCAGAGAGATCAATTGGTTTGAACCGGGTGCATGGCAGGGCTTTGCGAGGAGCAGGAACGAGCGCGAACTTTGCGCGCGAGGGGACGATATGGCTCGTGTGGTGGTGATTGGAGCGGGAGCGATGGGATTGGCCGCAGCGTACCGCGCCGCCAAAATGGGGCATCAGGTGGATGTGATTGAGGCCGCGCCGGACGCGGGCGGGATGGCCGGGCACTTTGACTTTGGCGGGCTCTCTCTGGAGCGGTTTTATCACTTCGTCTGCCTCTCGGACCAGCCGACTTTCGAGCTGATGAAGGAGCTAGGCATCGAGGACAAGATGATGTGGCGCAAGACCACCATGGGCTACTTCGATGGAAAGCTGCACCCCTGGGGAGATCCGATCGCGCTGCTGCGGTATCCCCGGCTGACCCTGCTGGACAAGATGCGCTATGGGCTGTTTGCCTACGTGTGCGTTCGTCGGAACCGCTGGCCGGCCATTGAGCACGAGTCAGCCAAGAAGTGGATCACGCGCTGGTGCGGACAGAGGGTGTATGACTGGTTCTGGAAGCCCCTGTTCGATCACAAGTTCTATGAGTATGCCGACAATATCTCGGCGGCCTGGATCTGGACGCGCATCCGGCGTATCGGGCGTTCGCGAGCGGGCATCTTCGAGGAGAGGCTGGGGTACATCGAGGGAGGCTCCATCACGCTGGTCAATGCTCTGGTGGAAGGGATCAAGGCGCACGGGGGCCGAGTGCGCCTGGCTACGCCGGTCGAGCGCGTCACAACCGCTGGCGGGCGCGTTACCGGCGTGCAGACAGCCGAGGGGGTCTTTGCCGCCGATGCGGTGATCTGCACGGCGCCGACGCCCATGGTCAATGCGTTGGCGCCGGATCTGCCGGAAGATTGGAAGCAGCGCTATGCGGCCATCCACAACATCGGCGTAATCTGCGTGATCTTCAAACTGGCGTGTTCGGTGACGCCGCACTTCTGGGTGAACGTCTCCGTGCCGGGTATCGAGATTCCCGGCGTCATCGAGTTCTCCAACCTGCGTGAGGTGGGGGACGATTCAATCGTCTATGTTCCGTATTACATGCCGGTGACGAATCCCAAGTTCGCCTGGAAGGACGAGCAACTTTTGGCCGAGGCCTTCGCCTGCCTGCAGCAAATCAACCCGCAGTTGACTCAGGCGGACGTGCGTGACGCCAAGGTGGCCCGCCTACGCTATGGGCAACCCATCTGCGAACCGGGATTCGCAGCCAAGATTCCTCCGGTAAAGACCCCGATTGTGGGTCTGCAGATCGCCGACACCTGTTACTACTATCCAGAGGACCGCGGCATCGCCGAGAGCGTCCGCCTGGGAGCAGCGATGGCTGAAGCCGTTGGGGAGTCAAACTGACACTCGCGCAAGAGATTCGGAGAGTATGACAACGAGAAAGATTGTGATTACGGGGGCCGCGGGCCTGGTGGGGCAGAATCTGCTGCCGCGGTTGAAGAGCAGGAACCTGGGTGAGTTGGTTGCCATCGACAAGCACCCTCAGAACACAGCGATCCTGAGATCTCTGCACCCCGGACTGCGCGTGCTGGAGGCCGACCTGGCCGAGCCCGGCGCCTGGCAACAGGAGTTGGAGGGCTGCACGCACCTCATGATCGGCCACGCGCAGATTGGCGGGCTGTTCTCCGCCGATTATGTGCGCAACAATGTCACGGCCACCGAAAGGTTGCTGGAGGCTGCACTGCGCTTCCAGGTACCCTATGCCGTCAACATCTCCTCCTCGGTGGTGAACTCCATGGCCGTGGATGATTACACCGAGACCAAGAAGGCGCAGGAGGCTTTGATTGCCGCGTCAGGAATCCGGCAAGTCGTTCTACGGCCAACCTTGATGTTTGGATGGTTCGATCGCAAGCACGTGGGATGGCTGGCTCGCTTTATGCAGCGGGTGCCTGTCTTCCCGGTGCCCGGGGATGGGCGGTTTCTGCGCCAACCTCTTTATGCTGGAGACTTTGCCGACATCATCACTTCATCAATCGAACATGAGACCTCGGGAGCTTACAACATTACCGGGATGGAGCGGATCGACTACATTGACTTGATCCGGCTGCTGAAGCAAGCTACGGGAGCCCGAGCGCGCATTGTCAAGATTCCCTACCGGGTCTTCTGGATGCTCTTGAAGATCAATGCCCTGCGGGACAAGAATCCGCCCTTTACAGCGCGGCAGCTCGAGGCGCTGGTGACGCCGGATGTCTTTGAGGTGATCGATTGGCCGGGGATCTTTTCCGTCCGGTCGACGCCACTCAAAGAGGCGTTCTATGCGACTTTCCGCGATCCGGTGTACTCCGGGGTTACGTTGGAGTTCTGATCCAGTCTCGGGGTCACTGGATCCTCGGCTTGCCCGAGACAAGCCAGAAGTCCGCTTAGACCGCCAGCACTTTCACTCCGCGAGCTTGGAAGGCGGCCACTGTCTCTTCCGCGATGCCGTCATCGGTGATCAGCATGTCGATCTCTTCCGGAGCGCAGATCACGGCTGGGCTGACCGAACCGATCTTGCTGGAGTCCGCCACCACAATCACCTGCCGCGACTGGCGTTCCATGGCGCGAAAGACCGCGGCCTCCTCGGGCTCGATCATGGTGGCTCCGCGCTCGGAATCCAGGCCGGTCACGCTCAAAAACAGCTTGTCCATGATGAACATATGCAGTGTCTCCAGGGCTGCCGGCCCCACCAGCGAAAAGGCTCCGGCCCAAAGCATGGCGCCTCCGGTCATCGTCGTGCGCAGCCGGGAGTTCGAGCTGAGTTCCATGCCGATGTTGACCGCATTGGTGATCACGTGAATGTCTCGCCGGTGGGCCAACTGCCGCGCCACCAACGTGGTGGTGGTGCCCGCTGCCAGACCCACGGTCTCGTTCTCCTGCACCAACGCGGCGGCGGCGTGCGCAATGCGCTGCTTCTCGGCGGCGAAGCGATCCTCGCGCACCGCGAAGGCCGCGTCAAAGCGGAACGGCTCATAGACGGCTGCGTTCCCGCTCAGCATGGCTCCGCCATGGGTGCGGTGCACCAGTCCGCTCTCTTCCAATCGCACCAGATCGCGCCGGATGCTGGCCGGCGAGGCTGCCAGAGCCGCGGTCAACTCCTCCACGGAGGTCTTGCCATGCTTCAGCAGCAGTCGCAGAATATCCTTGGCGCGTCTGTCGGTTTTGGAAGACATACCGTTTTCTTGAGAATTGTATCTTACAAAACGCGGGTAGGCTCTGTATCCGTAGCCAGCGAATCCAGCAGCTCGCGCAGCCGGCGAACGTCCTGCTCCCTCACGCCGTAGCGCACCGGCTCTTCCGCGTGCTCACCCAACAGGATATGCGGGTTTGAGTAGCGCGCCGGGCTCGGCACTCTGGCGCGCAGGGAGGTGTGTACCTCGTTGACGCTCGTGGCGCGGACGAACTCTCCCACATTGTGGCGCCGTAGCCCTCCGCCGGCCAGCAGGGTAATCCTGCCTCGGGAGGCTGCCATCAGCCGCTGAATGGCCCCTGTGCCGCGCACGATGTCGCGTTCTCCGCCAGAGGTGAGAATTCTGTCCGCGCCGGTGGCAATCACATCTTCCAGCGCCTGGTCCAGGTTGCGGGTCATGTCAAAGGCGCGGTGAAAGGTTACCTGCATGGGGCGGGCGGCCGAGACCATCTTTGCTGTAAGCTCTGTGGCTACGGCGCCGTCAGGCGTCAACGCGCCCAGCACCACGCCGTCGGCGCCCAGGGCGCGCGCCTCCTGAATGTCTTCAAAGATGGTCCGTATCTCGTTCGGTGTGTAACAAAAGTCCCCGCCGCGCGGGCGGATGATGACGAAGACATCCAGAGCCACCGCGGCACGCACCGAGCGAATCAAGCCCGCGCTTGGCGTTACCCCACCCTCGCGCAAGGCGGAGCACAGTTCGATGCGGTTCGCTCCACCTGCCTGTGCGGCCAGCGATGAATCCAACGAGTCTACAGTCACTTCCAGGGCGATCGGCATACATCAAGCTCTCTTATCGCATCCTTCCTGCCGGGACTGCAGCCTGCATTGGCGTTTTCATCCGGGCCCGATGCGGGACTTCTACAGGATCTGCTCACGCCTGCGGTCAGCCGAACGGCTGCCAGTGAGCCGAGGAGGATCTTGTCTGCTGGGAGATCCTCGATGTTGGGAGACGGCTTATCGAACTTGTAGAACCCTGGGAGTCATTCCAACAGAGAACGGAGCTTTGGCTATTACCTTCCGTGGCCAAGGCCGCCTGGAGCCCTTCGCCCCAGGCAATCGTGAGAACGTCTTCAACGGAACGTCCCAGGGGAGCAGGCTATGGCTTTCAGGATTGGGGGCTCCGGCTGCCTGCGGTTTTTCAGGCAGCCGGAGCCGGTGCTACGGTTGAGATGGAGTCTTGCCGCGAGCCACGGAGGGCATATCGATGCTTGTGATCGAGATGCCTCTGTAGCCCATTGTTGCCACGAAGTCCATCACCTTAGAAGGTGAACTGCGCGACCATCTGGATAATGCGTGGGTTGTAGAGTCCGGTCGCGCCATACTCCGTGGTGTTGCTGAAGGCTCCGAAGGTGGTATCCGTAACGCCTTCGTCCGGGAACAACAGACCCGTGCTGCTGTGCCAGGTTGACCCCAGATTGAAGATATCGGCGCGGATCATCAAAGTCGAACCTTTGTAGACATTGGTGGTCTTGCCGAAGCTCATGTTGAAGTCCGCGTAGAACGGCGTGATCTGCGGGCTCTTGTTGGTGTTGCCGTAGCGGCCCAACGCCGGCGTCGAGTACTTTGAGGTATCGAAGTCCCGGGTCAGGGTGCTGTGGAAGCCAGGAGTGTTCTGGTAGGTGGAGTTGGCTAGAATGCGGCCGGCGTAAAACTCTGAAAACTGGTCTTCAGACTCGCCGCCGTAGATGGCGAACGGAAAGCCGCTTGACAGTTGGTCGATACCGCTTGCGGTCCAGCCGGTCAGCAAGGAGTTGAAGTGCTTGAAGTGGAAATCAGGCACCTGATAGGCATAGGTGGCCACCAGGCGATTGGTCTGATTCGACGCGGATAAACCATACATCTGGTAAGGATTCTGGGGATCCTGAATCAGGCTCGGTTCACCGTTGATCAGGTTGATGCCGGAGGTCAGGTCCATCGCCTTGGACCAGGTGTAGTTGATGTGGTACATCAGCCCGTGGCTCTCGCGTTGAATCAGTTGTACCTGGAGAGCGTTGTAGGAGGAATGGAAGGCGTTGTAGTTGGCATAGAGGTACGGAGGCATGTTCGCATACGGCTCACGCGTATCCATGGGTTGGAAGTTCGGGTCAGTCAAGCAGGAGGCTGAGGACCCGGTGGCCTCGGAAATGTCCGCCAGCGAGTTGCAGGGGTCGCCGGCCACTCGTGGAGGCGTCGCCGAGCCGATGATGTCCTGGCTGGGCTGACGCAGGCCGTGATCACCCACATAGCCTACGTCCAGCATGAGTGACGGCCTCAGTTGGTACTGTGTGTCCAATGACCATTGTTCGTCGTACGGATCATGATTATGTGGCCAGTCTACCTGGTTGTAGGGGAACTCCCAGCCAGGCGTGACGAAGAGCTGGTCCGCGTTCACGGGAGCCGACCAGAGATCTTGCACGACTCCTGTCGACTGTGTCTCCAGGCCGGTGGGCGTGGGAATTGTAGGAGCTGTTTCGTTGTACAGCGAATCCTTGTCAAACTGGGTGCCGTCATAGTAGCGGTTGTACAGACCATAGAAGATGCCGTAGCCGCCGCGGATCACCAGGCGCTGGTTGAGTGCCGCCGGGTTATAGGAGAAGCCGATGCGCGGCGCAAAGTCCTTCTGATCGATGGGCACCAGCGTGTTGGCGGCGCCGCACTGCAGGAAGTTTGGATTGCCGCCAACAGCCAGAATCGGTTTGGTAAAGTTGCAGTTGGCCCACTGGAACTGTCCTCCGTTGCCGGTAAGGAAGGCGTAGCCGTCAGCGTTCTTGGAGTGCAGGCTGGGTGGACGCTCCCAGCGCAGCCCGGCGTTGATGGTCAAATGGTCCGTGGCTTGAATATCATCCTCGCCGTACAGGTTCCAGTTGTTTCCCCAAAGGACGAAATCGTCCGTAGCGATCGGCGGAGGTCCGGTGGCGCTGCTGGTATCGCCGAGGAGGAAGTCGGCCATGGCATTGCCTTCATACGGAGCAAGGGCGCTGTAGCCGCTGCTGTTGCCCAGGGAGCTGCCCGCCGCAGCGGGATCCTCCGCCGTGAACTCTCCATTGAAGCTCAAAACTCCGGTGCCGTCGTAGTTGTCGAACTCGGCCAACTGCAGCCGCATAAAGTTGATGCCGAAGTTCATAGTTTGGCGTCCATGCACGTAGGTCACCGTGTCGATGCCCTGGTAGATGTCGTCCGTATAGGTGGTGGGCTCACCGCCGCCGAAGCCTTGGTAGTCGAAGATGTTCACCTGGGGCGAGTCATAGGTCACTGGATTCGGATTGGTGTTCGACAGCCCTACCTGTGCGGAGATGTCCGGGCCATAGGCCGTGTTTTGACTGTTGTCATAGTGGTCGCGGTCATAACCCAGGGTCGCCTGGTTCATCAGGTTGGGAGTAAAGGAGTGATTCCAGGTTGCGCCGAACAACTTGGGCAGTGTGAAAACCTCTCCGCCCTGGCCAAACCGAATGCTGGTTGATTCCTGCTTGAGGCTGCCAACGTTGGCCGTCAGATAGATGTGATCCAGGCTACCGATGTACTGGTCGATACGTCCTGTCCCCACGCCCTGCGTTCGAGTGGTCTTGGTGTCGGCGGAGTAGTTGAAGCAACCCGTCGTGATATGCAGCGCCACAGAGCAGTTGTTGATGTTCTCGGTGTCAAAGAACTTTGCTAACCTCTGTGAGACCGGATCCAACATGCTGGCTGGAATCTGGTTATTCGGAAACGGAGTTCGAATGATGGGCGAGTTGGTTGGGCTGACCGGCAAAGCCGAGTTGTAGTTCGGGTTGGGCTTCGTCGTCGTTGGGTCGTAGATGGGGAACGGCCAGTCGCTGAAGTTGCCGGAGATCTCCGCCGCGGTCGGCACATAGTCTGTGCTGGGCGTATTGATCTCGCTGAACAGGCCTTCGTCGTAGCTTACAAACCAGAAGGTCTTCTTGCCGCTGTACACATGGGGAATCCAAAGCGGCCCGCCCAGCACGCCGCCGAACTGATCCTGATGGAATGGCGGATTGACCGGGGTGTGGCTTCCCGTGATCTGGTTCTCCAACTCCTGCAATGGGCTGTTGGGCTGAAACGTCTGCGACTCCAGGCGCTCATACGCTGCGCCGTGCAGGCTGCTGGTGCCGGACTTGATGTCTACGTTCACTGAGGTGACGCCCTCACCATACTGAGCGCCGTACATGCCGCTCATCATCTTGAACTGGTTAATGGCGAGATCGTTGGGGATGTTGATCGGAACACTGAAGAAGAAGTCTGCGTCAAAGATGCCGTCCACGGTATAGTTCGTTGACTGGGCTTGAACACCGTTGGAGCTGGTCTCCATGTACTCGGTGTTCAGACCGTGATAGCCCCAGTCCACTCCAGATCCGCCGGGAGTGATGCTTGTACCTGCGTTGGTCAGCATCAGGTTGGTGAAGTCGCCGCCGTAGATCGGCAGCGCCTGGATCATGTTGGCCGAAAGCACCTGACCAGTGGTGGTGTCATCGGTATGGAGCATCTGGTTGGATGCGCTCACCACCACCTTGCTGGCTGCGGCTCCCACCTGCAGCTTGACGTTCTCGCGCAGCGTCTGTTGCACTTCGAGCGTCAGCGTCTGAGAGACCGCCTGGCGGAATCCGGGCGCGTTCACCGTTACGGTGTAGGGTCCGGGGTTGATCGCTGGCGCGGTGTAGTCTCCAACGGAGTTGGTATGGAAGGTCAAAGAGACATTGGTGTCCGTATTGGTAACCGTCACCGTGGCGTTGGGTATGGCGGCGCCCGTCGGGTCTGTCACGTGGCCAACGATGTTGCCCTGTGCGTTCTGCGCCAGAGCGCTGCGGCCAAGGGTCCATGTGACGAGTAGAGCCATGACCAGGAGGGAGCTTCGGAGACCTCTATAAATGTTTTTGAACTGCATCGCTTTTCTCCTATGGAAGGAAGCTGAGAGATAACGCGGCGAAGTGTGACACCAGCGTCGCAGGCCTTGAACCGTTCTTCGAACTTGGTGCAAACATTAATACAGAAGTGATTGCCTTGTCCACAAAAATGATGGAGTTAATCAAAAAAACTTAGAGTTGTTGCAAATTGCCAGAAATACACATGTGAGAGCGACTCATCGGAGGCAAGCTTCTTCAATGCCGTGTAAACTATTGAAATAAAAGAAGAGAAAAGAAAATGAAGCGTTGAGTCATCTCTTTTGTCCCGAGGGATTCTGGAGCGGAGATTCGGCGCCGCTTTCATCGGCAAGGCGCGCATCCAGCCGATGTCACCTGCCACGGACTGGAAACGGAGATTCACACCGGCAGTCGGCGCAGAGTCCTCCGTCCTATGGCGCCGTCACCACCGCAGCGCCTGGGAGGCGTGCTGCTGCAAGCTGGCGCAGACGCGGAAGCACTACCGCTGTGCGCGTGACGACCGGAGGGCTCGGCTGCTGTTGGCGATCCGGCGGGGGATGATTTGAGCGGGAAGAAGGTGGGGACAGTTGGGGCGGCCAGTGGGGGTCGAACCCACGACATCCGCTGCCACAGAGCGGCGTTCTGCCACTGAACTATAGCCGCCGTATCCCTGATGATTGTAGCATCCCGCAAGCCAGAAGCGAAGAGGCAGTGCAGGCGGTGAAGCCGGCCCCCGGCCCCGATCCTGGCAGAGATGCGCTGGGTCCTCCCAAGGGGCGACGGCTATCCCGACCAGCACCGTCGAACCTGCCGGTGATGCCGACAGGTTGGAATCCTGGCAGAAGCTCCGGCTCTTGCGGTCTGGACGCTTGACGATGCCCTCGTCGTTGCAGGGGCACGGTTGGGTGGCGGCGGCTGCGCGCGTGCCTGCGCCTGGTGGTTGCCGGCGAGTTGATATGATGGCTGTGTCGGGGCGTAGCGCAGTCTGGTAGCGCATCTGCTTTGGGAGCAGAGGGTCGGGGGTTCGAATCCCTCCGCCCCGACCATCGTAA
>DAHWOF010000014.1 GCA_027335345.1 Granulicella sp.
GCGGTTTCGACCCGCGAATATCAGACTGATCAATCGTCGCCCATACTGCCCTGGCTGCCGCTGGCCCTGTCCTCGAAAAACAAAAACAACCCCACGGGTGTGCGGAGGTTGACGGCGTCACTCCATATCAGGGACGTAATCCGCATTCCGCGTAGGACGGCAGAAAGCGTCTGGAGCAAGAATCCGCACCATCCAGGCCGCAGCACGATCCGCGGCTCCGTGGCATTGCGACGCCAGGCTCCAGACTTGAGCAGGTTTCTCGATAAAGAGGTCTCTAAAATACGCTGTGCAAAGGCCGCGTAGGGTGCAAGGCGAGGCGGGTGAGAGGATCATCAGGATTTGCGGGTACGGCGTAGCCGAATCTCCTCAGCGCCGATGACGGGCAGATCCTCGGCGAGAATCGAGGCGCGCTCCAACACGTGCGCCAACTCTCGTACGTTGCCCGGCCAGTCATGCAGACAGAGCTTTTCCAGTGCGGGCGCAGACAGAGCCTTACGCGGCGAGTTCCTGCCCAGCAGCGCGAGAAAGTGTTCGCTCAGTTCAGGAATATCCGCCATGCGGTCACGCAGGGGAGGGATATCGATGGGAAAGACGGCCAGCCGATGATAGAGGTCCAGGCGGAAGCCACCCTCCTCCGCGAGTCTCTCCAGAGGGCGGTGGGTGGAGGCGATTACCCTTACATCGACGTTCACCAGATCGTTTTCACCGACTCGCTGCAACTCGCCGCTCTCCAAAAAGCGCAGCATCTTGGCCTGAAGGCCGAGTGGCATCTCTCCGATCTCATCCAGGAGCAGCGTTCCCCCATGAGCGGCTTCGATACGCCCAGTCCGAGACTGAACAGCGCCGGTAAAAGCCCCGCGCGCATGGCCAAAGAGCTCTGCCTCCAGCAGGGCCTCCGGGATCGCAGCGCAGTTCAACACCACGAAGGGCTTGGTGGAGCGATTGCTCAAGCCATGCACAGCACGAGCCACCACCTCTTTCCCTGTTCCGGTCTCTCCCTCGATCAGGACCGTGGCCGAGCGAGGCGCCACCAGCCGAATCGTGCGCGACAACTCCAACATCTCGGGAGATCTTCCCACCAGGCCGAAGATGGGGGCGCCCATGCCGGGCGGCGCCGAAGGGAGCGCAAGCACACGAGCCGACCCAACCTCAGAGGCGCTCTGCCGCCGGATGGACCTGCGACGGCTGGTCTCCACCGGGTTGATGGAGCCTGATCCAACCTCCCGGGATTGCGGCTTGCGCGCCAGCGCCGGAGGCGCCCGGAATGGCCGCGAAGACTCTTCTTCGTGCGAGGCGCGCCACCTCGCTGTAGCCACGTCGCTTCCCCAGGCAGGCGCTTCTGGAGAGAAGCCGCCCTCACGGAGGAGAACTCCTTGCGCCTCGCGCAAAGCGTGTAAGAGCTCGTGACGGCGAGGGCCTTTGACGTCTCCCTCCAGCATCTCTCCTTCGATCCGGAGCACCTCCATCGCCGGATACATCGCTCCAATCTGTTCGGCTAGCTCCAGAACCTCAAGGTCGGGCAACCAATGATCGAGCAGTAGAGCGCCGCAAGGCCGTCGATCCAATAGCTCCATGGCCTCCGCGCCCCCGTGGGCCTCGCGTACATCCCAGCGCAGCTCACTCAAGCTGGAGTGAAGCCGCTGGCGCAAGGATGCGTCCGCACTGACCAAAACCACCGACTTCTCGATATCCATGTTTGCTGAAGCCATCGTTCCCTTCCCCTCTTCTTTTACTGGTTCGCTGCCCGTGCTCCGCTCTTCCCCGCGGCGCTGTGCGGGATCTCTTGGCTTAGCTCTTCCTCCAGGGCAAGCCGGGAGCGCATACGCTCGACCACGGCGAAGATGCGGTGCGTCTCTTCCAGGGCATCCTCGATCACCTCTTTCAAGCAGTCGCCACTCGATGGAATTCGACTCATCTCCAACCGGCATTGCAAGGCCGTCAAGGGTTGGCAGAGATCATGCAATTCGGCATGAAGGAGATCCACCTCACTCTCGCTTTTGCGGCTCTGCTCCAGCATCCTTCTATCCATGGCACTCGGCTCCAGCCTCACTGCGGTCCGCAGCCCCGAGTTCCAGCTTTCCAGCTTCAGAGTCCCCAACCCTTGAATGGTCGGTTAGCGGAGGAGCTTCCCCTGCCGGCTCGTGGGAGGAGCCCTCAGCTACGGATAGCCGGTGCAGATCCCGCAGTCTGTACCCCAGACCACGCACCGTCTCAATCGGAGAGCTCCACAGTCCCCCCTCATGATGCGCAGCACTGAGCTTCTTGCGCAGATAGGTAATATAGACATCCACAACGTTGGCGCCTGCCTCCGGGGAGTTCTGCCAAACCTGCTGCAACAGTTCGGAGCGGGTGCAACAGGCGCCACGGCGAAGCATCAGAAACTCCAGCAGAGCGAACTCCTTAGTGGTCAGTTCCAAAGGAACTCCCTGGTAGGAGACGGTGCGCTCCATGCGGTTGAGACGAATTCCGCCGCAGCGCAGCATCGGATCCGCATGGCGCTCTCGACGGCGCAGCAGGGCGCGGCAGCGGGCCGTAAGCTCGTGAAAGCTGAATGGCTTGGCCAGGTAGTCATCAGCGCCCAGATCCAGGCAGCGGATGCGCTGCTGAACATCCCCGCGGCCAGAGAGAACCAGAATCAGAGAAGCTGGCCAGTCGCGGCGCAATACTTCCAGGACTTCAGTACCGTCAAGGCGCGGTAACCCCAGATCCAAGACCACCAGATCCGGGGGATGCTCGGCGGCCAACTCGAGAGCCGTCTCTCCGTCACCGCAGCGGTCCGCATCATAACCCTCCAGCAGGAGCCCCTTCTGCACAAAGACCGCCAGCGCAGGATCGTCTTCCACTACCAGGACATGCATGGTTTTTGTCCTCAACCGTCTTGCTCTCGGAGATCCGTCATGCGGCGCCACTTCCGCATCACCTGTCTTCACCTTCCACCCTGTGAGGAGTCCGCAGCAACAAATAGCTACATAAATCTAATGATTTTTCTCCTAAACCGGGAAAGATCTTCGCCGTCCCATTTCGGTCCTTCGATATCTCTCACCCTGCCCTGGGAACCGATGGGTGAAAGAACGATATCCGGCTACCTCGCGGCTCCGAGGAGAAAGACCCGAATGCCCTGCCAATAGAGGGCTAGCGCGGCAGCGAGTGGAGATCAGGCATGGAGTTTGCCGAAGACATCAAAGAGTTTCTGATCGAGAGCAAGGAGAATTTGCAGGCTCTCGACCAACTGGTTAGCCCATCTGGCCCCATGGCTCCACGAGCAAGCAGCAAGTCCAGGCCGTTAACGGTGAGCTTGCCGCAAGAGCCAGGGTCCAGGCTCAGAGCTACTGCTCTTCCACTGCAAAGGTTTGGCTCGGCTCGTGCTCCCATTGTCTCTAGTAGCCCGGCTGGAGGAGATTGCCGTCGCTCGCACCGAGTCCGCTGGTGGAGCCATGGTACTCGCCTATCGCAACAGGATCATGCCGCTGGTTCGGCTGGATTCTTTGCTGGGAACTCGATGCGAGGACTCCAGCCAGCCAGAGGACATTCCGCAGGTGATCGTCTTTCGAAATAACGGCCGCTACGTCGCCGCCACCGGGGAGCAGTGATCCGCTACCCATGAATATCGTGATTCGCTCCGACGGTGGTCCGGTCAGCTTGCTCGTGGATGAGATCTGTGATGTGCTTGAGGTTCCTGGGGAGGACTGGAGGACGCTTCCTGAGCATCTTCTGGCTGCGCGGCGCGCATTGCTCCAGGGCAGCTACCCACTGGAATCCGATCTTCTGCTGGTCATCGACACCGAGCGCGTGGTGGCGCTGGGAGCAGATTGAACGAACCCTGGCTTCACGCGCTTCGTACCCGCGGCAGGCGTCGCAATGGACTTGCCCCCATTTTTGAGACAAAGGGATAAGACTCAAAATCCAACGAATGGAGGATTGAGTCATGGGTTTGTCA
>DAHWOF010000016.1 GCA_027335345.1 Granulicella sp.
CGTCCTGCGCCACATGGCCATCAACGCCATGCAAAAGGAAGGCTCCAAAGGCTCCCTGCGCGGAAAATTCAAACGTGCCGGCTGGGATGACCGGTTCTTATTCAGACTCTTGGAGGCGTTTTGAAATGCGTTTGCCCTGCCGTCTACCCGCTCCGGGGATCCATTTACACGAAAAATGCTATAAACTCATGCCAACGCTCATCGCATCTTTGTTCAGGGCCCCTCATGCAGACCACACCTCCTGCCGGCAACTCGCGCTTCGCCTCGCAGCCTGATGCCAACCGTGTGGATGGAGTGGAACCGTGCATCTTGCCTGCCCCCACGCATGTCCTGGTCGTGGATGACGAGCCCCTTATCGCGAAAACGATCGTACAGATTTTGAACCGCAGCGGCTTCGTCGCCGAAGCCGCCTACGGCGGCAAGGAAGCCATTGAGGCTGCTCAGCGCATGCGCCCCGATCTGGTTCTCTCTGACGTCCTCATGCCCAACGTCGACGGTGTCGAAGCCGCCATCACCATCCAGAAGTTCCTTCCCGCAACGCGCATCGTCCTCTTCAGCGGCCAGGCAGCTACCGTGGAGATCCTCGCCCGGGTTCGCCAACGCGGTTACAACTTCGAGCTCCTCGCCAAGCCCCTCCATCCTACCGAGTTGATCCGGCATCTGCGCCAAAGGTAGAGCGGAGCAAACCTGCGCGAATCCGGACAAAGATACGGAGATCCATTCGATAGAGGCTCCACCCCTGCCGCGAGCCTCCAGTTGACGCTCACCAGGCGCCACCCGATGCGGATGCCGCAAGATGGACCATCCGAGCGCGGGCCAGGTATCTCTTCCTCTTGCCTTCCATCCCTTGGGGACACCTAAGTCACTCTACGAGTCACTAGCAGTGAGTGACTATTGTGCGAGCGTGAGGATGCATACTTTAGAGCATTCGCCCTATCGGCAAACCATCTCAATACTTTAGGATTGTCCCAAAGCCAAAATGGAGAACGACTCTTCATCCGCCGAGGCGCCACAGCGGGCCAGCCCTTCACCGACCAGCCGCGATCCGCTCATTCGTTACAGTGTCTTCGCTGCGCTGGGTTGCGCTGGCGCCTGCGTCCTCTTCGCGATCATCTACATCTTCGCTTACTCGCTGAACGCGACGATCTCCTTCGAACATCATTTTGACGCTTATCTTTCCACCAATCGCACCGGCAATCTCTCCACCGTTCTGGGTCTGCACATGGCCCAGAATCGAATGTTTCTGCAATCCTGCGGCATTATCGCCGGCATCTTCTTCGCCTGCGTCGGCTTGGCGTTGTTTCTGGTCGGCCTCCACGGCTCCATAGATGCCCAGGGCCACTTTCGCAACGATACCGCTGGCGTCCAGCGGCTGGCGCCCGGCGCTGCCATTCTGCTCGTCTCGATGAGCTTCGTTGGCGTCGCGGCGATGCACCCCATCGAACTTGTGCCCTCCCGGATTGGCAGTTATCCAATTAGCACACCGCCCAGCACCTCTCCGGCGCCATCACCGCAAGCAGACCCCGCCACCGCCGTCCCACAGCCCACCTCAGCGCGAGCGCAGGCCCTTCTGGCGCCCCCAGTCCAACGCGCCAATCCGCTCGCATCCTCCAGAGCGCAGCCAGCCGCCCGTCCGCCCGGTGTGAACCCTGCTACGCGCTCCTTCTCCAGCACCACCGGTCCCGCATCCCGGCCAGATCCGCCCTCGCCTGCCCTGCGGGCCTGGCCTGCCACGGCAACCTCACAATCTCCAGCCTCCCATCCGGCGGTGGCCCCCGCCAGCCAAAGCTCCTCTGTCCCCTCTCCGCAACATCACTTTGTTCCCTGACGCCGCTGTTCTGATTACGTCCCTGATATGGAGTGACGCCGTCAACCTCCGCACACCCGTGGGGTTGTTTTTGTTTTTCGAGGACAGGGCCAGCGGCAGCCAGGGCAGTATGGGCGACGATTGATCAGTCTGATATTCGCGGGTCGAAACCGC
>DAHWOF010000031.1 GCA_027335345.1 Granulicella sp.
GCTGGACCAGCCGCAGCGGTTTCTGCGCCCTGGCCTCAGTCTCAACGCGCTCCAACGCGTGGCTGCCTCCATGAGCGACACCGAGGCGGCTATGCGCATGCAAAAAGCCAAAGACGCCATGTTCGAGCGGCTAACAAGGTCGGCCTGATCCACCGGCTGCCGTGCAGGCGGACCGTGGAAATGACGGCTTATGGAAAGCCCGGAAAACGATACTGCCGTTTTCCGCCCTTCCCACAAACCGCGGAAATCGATAAAACCGCTTTCCGCATTTCCACCGCCGCCACCACTGCCAGATATGTAGGAAAAATCTTCAAAAGGAGCCACCCGCTCTGCCCGCCGAAAGCTTCCCCCTTCAGGCTCATCCTTCGATTGGAAAAAGACTAGGACTGCGCAGCGCGCTCTGGGTGTATCCAAGCCTGCCATGCCGAGCTACTGCGCCGCCTCGAAGGCGGCCAGCCGCCGCTCCAACTCCCACTGCGCCGCCGCCTTTTCGCTGTTGTTGAGCAACGCCCTGCAGGCTGGGGACGGCTCGCTCGTCGCGGTGATGGGAGCCGCACAGGGCGCTCGCCGCCGGTTAAAGTCATCCGGCTCCGCCCACAAGCTTTGTCCATGCAGAAAAGCGTGTTCCAGCGAGGTTCGAGCCGAGCGCTTCAGATCCAGGTAGGTGAGGCCTTGCTCCTCCACGCCCCGCACATATTCATGGGTGAGGTTGATGCGAGAGACGCCTTCATCATCGGTGGAGAGCGCCCAGGGAACATGCGCGGCCTGGTAGGCGCGCAGCGGATGCGCCCTGCCCTTGATGCCCAGGATCACCGCATTGGAGGTCAGGTTGATCTCCACCATGATGTGCCGGGCGGCCATTTCCCGGAGCAGCGCCTGAGGATGATCTTCATAAAGAACATCCACGCCGTGTCCGATGCGTTTGGCGTGACCCAGATCGATGGCCTCGCGAATATGGAAGCTCAGCCCCGCCGGAGGAACCATCCCCAGAGCCAACTCACCGGCGTGCAGCGTCACCGGCACCTCGGGATAGACGCTGTGCAGATAGTCCAGCATCTCCATCTGGAGGTGATAGTCGCGCATCGAGATGTAACCATCCTCGGGCATGACGAAGTTGATTCCCACCACATCGGGCGAGCCAGGATCGGCCCTCTGGGCGGCCGAAACCACTTCAAAACCCAGCAGCGTCTGCGCGAAGACCTGCTGGGGAGGAAAGCCGCGCAGCACCTGGTAGAGCCAATGGACGCGTACCGCGCAAGGCGAAGGCGCTGCGTGCGGCTTCCACGTCGTCTGACGGCTGGGGCAGTGTTCCAGGGAGTTGCGCTGCTGTTCTGCGGCGGCAAACTCCCCTCGGTCGACCGCCACCTCATCATCAATCCCTGCGGAGAGAAGCTGCCGGCGCAGTTGCGCCAGCTCAGCAAAGCTGACGTCGTCGGATGCATCGGCGGGCCAGCCGAGCTTGTAACCCAGCGCTGCGGCGTGGGAGAACTGCGGCGTATGCATGATCTCCAGGTACTGCTCGTTCTGCGCCGCGGCACGGGTCACCACCTCATCCAGCCACTCGCCGGCGTAACCCTTCAACGCGCCGAAGCGGGCAAAGGTAGAGAAGAACTGGTCATGGCCGCTCACTCCCTGGCTGGGCACAAAGGAGCGCATCGAGAGGCTGTCGACCAGATCGTCATAGAGCGTCTGGTCCTCCAGAGCCGAACTGGCCGCGACCTCACCAGGGGCGCAATCCTCGCCGTGAGCTGGCTCCGGGGCCACCAGACGGACCGCATCCTGGCCTTTGGGCATCTCCGGACTGCCGTTGTCCAGAGAGGCAACGCAGAGTCCCTGGCGAGCTGCCTCGGCGATCAGCGTCTCCGCGTAGACTGCTCCAGAGAGGTGCATGTGCAGATCGGCGCCCTTGGGGAAGGGCTTGAGCATGGCATAGAGCTCTCCCGGCCCCATCGCTCTGGCTTGCTCCAGCGCTTGGGTCGCGCGCGCCTCGCCCGGACTCATCCCAGCGTGGGACGCCGCATCTGCCCGCGACGGCCCAGCCAATGTTGCGGCTTGTCCTTTCGGCGCGTCAGAGCCGTAGGCGGAAGCACTTAGGGCGAAGAAGCCCCACCAGATGAAGAGAGTGAAGCCGGCACGTCTCATGCTTCGTTGCCTTTCCCTGCCTGAAGTGCTTGAAGAATACCGCATGGGTCTCTCCCTGGGGAGTGCCGGAGCGCCGCGCGGGGCGACCTTTCTGGACGCCTCCGGGCCGGAGCGGGTGAGCGAAGGCGGGAGAAGTCAAGGCTATGGAGCCAGCGCGGGTCCGGAGCTTTTCGCCGGAGCTGGGGTCGGTTTGGAGCTTGGCTGGGGGATTGCTATACTTGGGTCACGACGTTCTCGAAGGCCTCGCCGACCGGCGGGACCGTAATTCCCTCCCACCCTGGCAGGCGAAGCTGAGACGCAGGGGCCCGGCAGGCGAACTTGGCTGCCCGCAGGGCGAGTTTGTGCATAGCAGCGCCAAGGCCAGATAGCTCAGTGGTAGAGCGCGGCCCTGAAAAGGCCGGCGTCGGCGGTTCGATCCCGTCTCTGGCCACCACCACCGCTACACACTCAGGCCGACGTAACGGCTCTCGA